>NZ_JBPPSW010000011.1:0-179269 GCF_051337705.1 Arthrobacter sp. IK3
GGGGCGGCGCCCCCCCCCCACGGCACGAATGAACAGATGAAGCAGGATCTAGCGGATGACCTGGTCCAGCTTGTACGTGATCTTGGAGAGGTCCTGGGTTGCCTTCCGCGTGTCGTTGCCGGCGGCCTTGTTGAAGGTGACGGTAGCGGTGACCAGTGCGGCACCGGAGTTGGCGGAGGTCAGGTCGCGGCCCTTGAGCTCGGTGCCGGCCTGCGTGATCTTGTAGTCGTAGCTCAGCTGGCTGGAGAAGCCGTTCGACGTTGCGCCGAAGTCCGGTGCCAGGGTGGCCTTGAGCTGGTCACCGCTGAGCTCGATGGTCAGGGGCTGCTCGAACTTCAGCACCTCACCCGGGACCACCTTGTAGTTGGAGATGTTGGGAATGACGGTTCCATCCGACTTCTTCCAGACGGCGGCACCTGACTCGAGGTCCAGGTTGCCGGCAACGATCGAACCGGTGGTGGCGTTGGCGGTGTCGTTCCAGATCGCCAGCGTTCCGCCGCCGCCGAGAAGCAGTGCCACGCCTACGCCGGTTGCCAGTGCGCCTTTAGCCATCTTGTTCATTCGTATCCCCTAACAGTTGAGTGCCCGGCGGGAACTCTTCCCGCCGACATGACTAATCTGCTATCCAATTCTCAAGAAACCGGGCCGTCCCGGCACAGGGTTTGGAAAACCTTGCGACAATGCTCAAGAGGTCCGCAACAAGGCCGCAAAATCTGCGCAATCCGGCCCGTGCAGCCGCACCTTTGACCACATCCAGCCCCCGGAAGGGCCGCCAGGCAGCGAGGAACCGATGGATATGCAGGCAGTTCCTGCGGCCCGCAGGCCCCGCCGCCATCTTCTGGCGCTGGGCCTGGCGGCCTATGCGGTTCTGCTGGCCAGCGTCGTTTTCTGGCCGCAGCCCGTGGACCGGGGCCTGCGCGGCTACCTCGACCATGCGCTTGAACTGTTCCACTCCCTCGGCGCACCGGGGTGGGTCGATTACACGCTGGTTGAAGCGGTAGCCAACGTGGCACTGTTCTTCCCGGCCGGCCTGCTGCTCGCCGCCTGGCTGACTCCGCGCTGGTGCTGGCTTGCCGCCGTCGTCGGCCTCTGCGTTTCAGCGGGCATAGAAGCGGCCCAGGCGCTGCTGCTTCCCGGGCGGTACGCCACCCCGCACGACGTCATGGCCAACGGGCTGGGGGCTGCGCTGGGCACCATCGCGGTCTATGCCTGGCGCTCCCGCGGCACGAAGCGCCGCCCGGCGCGCCGCCAGCCACCGCGGAAAGCGGCCGCGGGTTCCTGATTCGTGTCACCATCAGGCATTTTGTTTACCCGGGAGGGAGTTTCGCGGCATGATGACATAACCCACATAAATGCGTAAGGAGTACGGACGTGAGCACCACTTCCAAGACAACGGCCAGGTCCTACCGGGTAGTGAACCCCGCCACCGGTGAACCCGGGGAAGAATTCCCGCTGGCAACCGACGCCGAGATCCAGGATGCCCTTGCAGCGTCGCAGGCAGCCTACGAGTCCTGGCGGGAGGTTCCCATCGAGGAACGCGGACGGATCGTTGCCCGCATCGGTGAGCTGTTTACCGAGCGCAAGGATGAGCTCGCGGCAATCATCACCGAAGAGATGGGCAAGCCGCTTCCGGAGTCCGCCGGCGAGGCTGAGTACTGCACGGACATCTTCAACTACTTCGCCACTGAGGGCCCTGCGCTTGCTGCGGATCAGGAAATCAAGGCAATCGGCGGCGGCCGCGCCATGATCCAGAAGCTGCCGGTTGGCCCGCTGCTCGGCATCATGCCGTGGAATTACCCGTACTACCAGGTGGCACGCTTCGCGGCGCCGAACCTGATGCTGGGCAACACGATCGTCCTCAAGCACGCTGAGTCCTGCCCCAAGTCCGCCCTGGCGATCCAGAAGATCATGGACGACGCCGGAGTTCCGGCCGGCGTTTACCAGAATGTCTTCGCCAGCCATGACCAGATCGCGGACATCATCGCGGATCCCCGCGTCCAGGGTGTATCCCTCACCGGCTCCGAGCGTGCCGGTGCCATCATCGGCGAGCTCGCCGGCAAGAACCTCAAGAAGGTGGTGCTGGAACTCGGCGGCTCGGACCCGTACGTGGTACTGGACACCGAGGACGTCAAGGAATCGGCGGCCAATGCCTGGGCTACCCGGATCGAGAACACCGGGCAGGCCTGCAACTCCAACAAGCGCATGATCGTGGCGGAGGACATCTTCGACGATTTCGTGGCTGAACTGACGGACCTTGCCAAGGACCTCAAGCCCGGTGACCCCGCCGAGGCTGCCGACGGTACGTACGCTCCGCTGTCCTCCCGCGCAGCCGCCGAGGGGCTCGCCGAGCAGATCCAGGACGCCGTGGACAAGGGAGCCACCCTGCACGCCGGCGGAACCCTGCAGGACGGTCCGGCCGCATACCTGGCTCCCGCAGTCCTGACCGGCATCACACCGGAAATGCGTGCCTACCGCGAAGAGCTGTTCGGTCCGGTGGCAGTGGTCTACAAGGTGGGCAGCGATGAGGAAGCCGTCCGCCTTGCCAACGACTCCGATTACGGGCTGGGCGGCGCAGTCTTTTCGACGGATGAGGAGCGCGCCCGCAGGGTTGCCCAGCAGCTCCAGGTTGGCATGGCCAACGTCAACGGTGTCGGCGAGGGAGCGGACATTCCCTTCGGCGGCGTCAAGCGTTCAGGCTACGGCCGGGAACTCGGCCCGCTGGGCATGGATGAGTTCGTGAATAAGAGGCTCTTCTACATCGCCGACTAGGCGTTGCAGCGACCGCGACGGCGCCTGCTCCCCTGTGGGGCAGGCGCCGTCGTTTTCGTGGGCCTGCAGGAATCCTCAGCAAACTTTCTGAGATCTTGAGCCTCGCCGGGGACAGTTCCTGAGCTTGGCATGGAACCGTTGGCGGTACTGATCCACCTGCCCTCCCCCAGAAGGGGACGGCTGCCCTCCAGGAGGACCCCCCCATGTCTCCCCGCCCAAGCACCGCGCCTCCGGGCCGCGCAACCCGCGCCCGTGCCGCTGCTTCCGCCCGTTATCCGGCATGACCGTCGTGATTGACAGCCCGGTTTCCCACGTCCTGGTCTCGAGCGCTTCGCTGCGCGAGCTGAGCAGGCAGATGGGCCCGGAGATTTGCCGCCAGTTCGTCGGCAATTACATAGACATGTGGGAAGGCCGATACCGGCGGCTGGTGAATTCGCTCGACGGCGAAGACTACCCCGGCGCCATGGACGTGGTGCTCAGCATCAAAATTTCCAGCCACATGGCCGGAGCGAAGCGCCTCGCCGGCTACGCAGGAATAGCCCAGGAAATGGTGGGCCGAACAGACATCCAGGGACTGCTGTCCCTGCTGGAACCCATGCAGGAGTGCGGTGCGGCCACCCTGGCGTCGCTGCGGGAAATGCTGGACGCTATCTAGCCGCGCCCTCTCCCGGACAGGGCCTGTGGCGCAACCCGGCCTGCCGCTTGGTGAGGTGGCAGGCTAACTGGCCGGTGCCAGCCGGTAGCCTACGCCGCGAACCGTCTCCAGCCAGCGCGGCGACCTGGAATCGTCGCCCAGCTTGCGCCGGAGGTTGCCCACGTGGACTTCAATGGTGCGTTCATCCGATTCGCTGATGTAGGAGCCCGTGTCGTAGTCCTCGCCGCGCAGCCGGCGCACGAGGTCCGTCTTGCTCCGTACCCGGCGCCCGCTCTCCAGCAGGGCGTGCAGCAGGTCGAACTCTGTGCGCGTCAGTTCAACGTCCTTGCCGGACAGCACCGTGGTGCGCGTCCCGGCGTCGAGCACCAGGCCGTTGTGGCTAAAGACGTCATCATGGTGCCCGGCAGGTGTCTCGGCTGCCGGGGGCTGCGGCGCGGGGACGGCTGCTGTTTCCGGGGCGGCCGGGACCGAGTCCTTGCGGGGGCGGCGCATCATCGCCGAGATCCGGGCACGCAGTTCCCGCGGGCGGAACGGCTTGGTGATGTAGTCGTCCGCGCCGGCCTCGAGACCCATCAGGGTGTCAAGCTCTTCTGCGCGGGCCGTCAGCATCACAATGTAGGCGTCGCTGAAGAGACGCAGCTGCCGGATGACTTCGAAGCCGTCGATGTCCGGCAGGCCCAGGTCCAGGGTGACAACGGCAGGATTGTGCAGGCGTACCGCCTCGACTCCCTCCAGCCCGGTGGGGCTGGCGTGGACTTCAAAACCAGACTGCTGGAGTACTGCGTGAAGAAGATCGCGAATGTCCTTGTCGTCCTCGATAATGACGGCGACGCGCTGAGTTTCCATAGCTTCTTGGTTTTTCCTGTCCTGCGAGACCTGCTGTACCCGCTCCCCTTATTCGGCATCCTACAGCCTCAGCGCATAAACTATGGATTCCATTCACGGCGAAAATGCGAGGTACCGGGCAGATGTCCAGCTTTCGGGGCAATGCCCTGTCCGTGCTTGGAATTCGCAGGGATTTCCACGAACTGAGCCTGCGCACCCGAGTCGGCCTCAGCCAGTTGCCGCTGTTCCTGGCAATGCTTGTTTCGGTTCCCATCGTTCTGCTGAACAAACCCTCCGCGTTCCAGGACCCGGTCTACCTCTGGGGCCTGGGACTCATGGTCCTGCTAACGCTGCTTTCGGCCGGGCTCCCGTGGGAAAAGTTCTTCGACGCGGCCTACTGGGTAATTCCAATCCTGGATTTCGTAGCCATTGCGCTGCTTTTCCGCGCGGTCCAGCCTGATGTCACCGGCATGCTCCTGCTCACGGTGTTCCCGGTGTTCTGGCTCGCCTGGTCCGGCTTTGCCCCCCGGGCGGCGTCTGTCCTCACCATCGCGGGATCCCTGCTGGTGGTCTGGAGTCCGTTAATCGGCACGAGCCCGGACCTTCGGGATTTTGCCCGGTCCCTGCTTGTCCCCGTCATCATGCTGCTGGTCCATAAGTCGGCCACGGTCATGACGCAGGATGCCTCGAGGCAGCAGCACGCCCTGGAAGAGAAGGACCGGGAGCTCAAGCGCAGCCTGCAGGACAGCCGCCGGCGGGCGCGGCTCCTGGACGCCGTACTGGACACGATCGATGTGGGAGTGGTGGTCCTGGCCAAGGACGGCCACGTGATGCTGATGAACAACCGCCAGCTGACCACTCACGAGCTGGCGCTTCCCTCGCACACCGGGAACTGGGCCGAGGAAGACATGCACCTCTACCTGCCCGACGGCGTTACTCCGATGCCGGCGGAAGAACGCCCCGTTGCCCGGGCCATGCGCCGCGAAGCTTATTCGGACGTCCTGGTTTCGGTGGGCCGCGGTGCGGAACAGCGGGCAATGACTGTGTCCGCCCGTCCGCTCACGGACGAGAACGGGGATTTCAACGGGTCTGTCATCGCGTTCGGTGACGTCACCGAAATGCTGCAGGCGCTGAGGGCCAAGGAGGATTTCGTGGCCAGCGTCTCCCACGAACTGCGCACGCCGCTGACCTCCATCATCGGCTACCTGGATCTGGCGATCGGCGAAGCGGAGGAACGCAGTGACTCCGCCGCGCTGACGGCGTCACTTACCGTGGCCATACGCAACGCTGAGCGGCTGCTGGTCCTGGTCGCTGACCTGCTGACGACGGCCGCGGGCTCAGTTCACCTCGAGCCCGTAGAGCTGTCCCTCCGGGAGCTGGCTGCCTCCTCCGCCTGGTCCGCCCAGCCACGCGCCGATGCTGCCGGCGTCGAGCTGGCACTGGACATCCCTGAAGATGTGCGCGGTTTCTTTGATCCCGTCCGGGTCCAGCAGGTGCTGGACAACCTGCTTTCAAACGCCATCAAATACTCCCCCGGCGGCGGCACGGTCACCATCCGGGTCCGCGCCGAAAGCAGCATTGCCGTCCTGGAAGTCCAGGATCAGGGCATGGGCATGACCGAGGCGGAACAGGCCGAAGCGTTCAACCGGTTCTTCCGCTCGGCCGCGGTGAAGAAAGCGGCAATTCCCGGCGTCGGACTTGGCCTGGGCATTACCCGGGACATCGTCGACGCCCACGGCGGACGGATCTCCGTAGCATCCGAGGTGGGGCGCGGAACCGTGTTCCGGGTGGAGCTGCCGCTCAGGCCGGGTATGGCAAGGTAGAGTCGATCCGCATTGCCCCTGACATTGCTGCTTTAGCGGCTGTCTTTTAGTGGAATCCGAGAACATGACTAACCAGGTCCCTTATCGCATCCTGATCGTGTGCACCGGCAACATCTGCCGTTCGCCCATGGGCGAGCGTCTGTTCCAAGCCGGTTTCGACTCCCTCGCACCCGGCGAGTTCGAGGTGTCAAGCGCCGGAACCGCCGCTCTGCAGGGGCACGATATCGAACCGCGTGTCGCTGGATTCATCAATGTGTTTGGAGCCAGTTCAAGCGGCTTCTGCTCTCGGCAGCTCACGGAGGACATCCTGTCAGACAAAGACCTTGTGCTGACCATGACCCGTGCTCACCGCAGCCAGGTACTGCAGCTCGCGCCGGGGATGCTTCGTCGCACGTTAACAGTCCGGGAACTCGCAAGGCTTTTACCGGCCGTGGAGGGGGATGCGCGCGCTACAGCCGTTGAACGATGGCGCACCGCGCTCCCAAAGGCCCTCCGGCTGAGGACGGCTCGTACGTCCGACCCTGCCGGTGACGACGTCACTGACCCGTTCCGCCGCGAAGACGCCGTCTACCAGCAGATGGTCCGAGAGCTTGTCCCGGCAGTAAGAAGCATTCTGGATTGGGAGGCCCAGTACCGGTGAAAGGCCGCTACTGCGCAGCGAGTACGGCCTCTTCCAGCGCCACCCACGCGAGCATGGCGCACTTGACCCGCGCCGGATAACGCGAAACACCGGAGAAGGCAGCGGCGTCGCCAAGCACTTCCTCGTCAGCCTGCACGGTGCCGCGCGACCGCATGACCTCGCGGAAGTTCTCCACCAAGCTCAGTGCCTCAGCCCGCGGCATCCCTGCCATCAGGTCCGTCAGCACGGAGGCCGACGCCATGGAGATGGAACAGCCCTGCCCCTCCCAGCTCACGCCCTCCAGGGTTTCCCCGCCCAGCACCGCGCGGAGGGTGATCTCATCCCCGCAGGTGGGGTTCAGCTGATGGGACTCCCCCGCCGAAGCTCCGGCCGGCGCGTCCTGCAGGCCCTCGCCGTGCCGGGTCCTGGCGTGGTCAAGGATGATCTGTTGGTACAGCTGTTCCAAATCCGAGCTCATAGCTACTTCACTCCAAAGAACGGACGCACGCCGGCCACCGCGTCCAGGAACGCGTCGACGTCGTCAGTGGTGTTGTACAAATAGGTGCTGGCCCGGGTGGTGGACACCAGCCCCAGCCGGCGGTGCAGCGGCTGTGCGCAATGATGGCCCACCCGCACCGCGATTCCCTTGTCATCCAGGAACTGGCCCACGTCGTGCGAGTGGACGCCGGCGACGTCGAACGCGGCCAGCCCAATGCGCTCAACGCCCGACGGCGGACCCACCACGCGGATACCCTCAATGGCTTCCAGCCCGGAGACCAGGCGCTGGCCCAGTTCCATCTCCCATGCATGGATCCGGTCCATGCCGGTTTCCTGCAGGTAGTTGGCCGCCGTGCCCAGTGCCATGGCCTGGGAAATCCGCTGGGTGCCGGCCTCAAAGCGCTGCGGGGCGGGCAGGTACTCGGCCTTGTCCATGGTGACGGTGGTGATCATGGAACCGCCGGTCAGGAACGGGGGCAGAGCGTTGAGCAGTGCGGCCTTGCCGTAGAGCACGCCAATACCGGTGGGGCCGAGCATCTTGTGCCCGGAGAACGCGGCGAAGTCCACGTCAAGGGCCTTCACGTCCACGGGCAGGTGCGGCACGGACTGGCACGCATCCAGCACCACCAGCGCACCGTGCAGGCGGGCCATCGTCACCAGGTCGGACACCGGGTTGATGGTGCCCAGCACGTTAGAGGCATGGGTGAAGGACAGCACCTTGGTACGCGGGCCGATGATTTGCTCGGCCTCGTCAAGCCGCAGCGCACCGGCGTCATCCACCGGGATCCAGCGCAGCGTTGCTCCGGTGCGGGCAGCAAGTTCCTGCCAGGGAATCAGGTTGGCGTGGTGTTCCATCTCGGTGACCACAATCTCGTCCCCCTCGCCCAGCGCGAAGCGGCGGGCCGCTGCCCCGCCGCGGTCGGCGGAAGCGTTGGAGAAGGAGTAGGTGAGCAGGTTCAGCGCCTCGGTGGCGTTGGAGGTCCAGACAATCTCGTCGGGAGCAGCGTTCACAAAACCGGCGATTGCGGTGCGGGCGTCCTCGAACACGTCCGTTGCCGCGACGGCCAGGGTGTGCGCACCGCGGTGCACGGCCGAGTTGCGCTGTTCGTAGAACTCCTGCTCGGCTTCGATCACGCTCAGCGGGTTCTGCGAGGTGGCACCCGAATCCAGGTACACCAGCGGCCGGCCGTTGACGTGCTGGTCCAGGATGGGGAAGTCATTGCGGATGCGAAGCACCTCGGCGTTGTCGATCGGCCCGGCGGACGGGCGCAGCGTTGCGGGGGTTGTCACCACGGGCACGTCTGTTACTCCTTGAGCTGGCGGAAGCCTGCATTACGCAAGACAAATCTTCCCTAATCATCCCACGGTGCGGGCGCCCTGGCATCTGAGTGTGGCCTAAGTTCCTGTTTGCCTGCCCGAATCGGGAGTCAAGTGGGAGTTTGCACCCGGCCCCGGACGGGAGTTTCATCCAGAGCCCAACGTTGGGGTGCGGGGCGTGCAGTCCCGGCTAGGTAGCTCGGCTGCAAAAGGCGGGTATGCGCCCGCGTTAACGTTCTGCTTCCCGCCCGCTAGGTTCCTGCCATCCGTTTGGACCGCACTGAGATCGTGGGTGGGAAACATGCGCAAAAAAATGACCGCGTTGCTTACCGGAGCGGTGATGGTCACTGCTTCCCTGTTCGGACTGGCTGCCCCAGCCAATGCCATCAGCCCGGGAGTTTCGTTTGCAGCCAATGACCTGCCTACCTGGCAGACCAACGGCATAGTCTGGGCGCTGGCGGAGGCCAACGGCATCATTTACGCCGGAGGCACCTTCACCGCCGTCCGCCCGCCCGGTGTCGGAGCCGGCGGTTCCGGATCCCGCAGCGCCGTGAACTTTGCAGCCTTCGACGCGTACACCGGCAATCCCACCAACTGCAACCTTTCCGTCACGGGCGGCAGTGCCACGGTTCGGGCCCTGGATGTTTCTCCGGACGGCCGCACCCTGTACATCGGGGGAAATTTCGGGGCGGTCAACGGCGTCACCACTACCCGGATCGCGGCCGTGAACCTTCCCGGGTGCACGGTGAAGACCGACTTCCGACCCGGCGGGGTCTCCGCGACCGTCCGGGCCATCGAATCTACGGACAACACGGTTTACTTCGGCGGCGACTTCAGGACCGTGGGAGGCACCAGCAGGTCCATGGCCGCAGCGGTCAGCACCACCGGAGCACTGCTGCCCTGGACCGCCAACGGCGACGAACCGGTGCGCGTCCTTCACGCTCCGCCAGGGAAGGACGTGGTGATTTTGGGCGGGGACTTTCTGACCATGAACGGTGCGGATTCCAAAGCCTTGGCCGTGGTGAATCGTTTGACCGGCGGGAACGTGCGCACCTATCCGAACTTTTTCATCCCCCGTACGTCCGTGGTGAAGTCTATCGACTCGGACGGCACCAGCTTTTTCATCGGCAACGAGGGAACCGGCGGCGGCGTGTTCGACGGCCGGGCCCGCTTTGATCTGGGCACCTATAACCAGGTGTGGCGGGACACCTGCCTGGGGGCCACGCAGGCAGTATCCGTCTACAACCGGGCCCTGTACTCCGCCCACCACGCGCACAACTGCGCCAGCATGAACGGCTTCACGGACGGCGTGCGGATCCACCTCAGTGCGCAGGACGTGGACCGGCCGTCCCCCATGCTGCAGTGGAACCCCATCACGAATGACGGCATCGGCGAAGGCATCGGCCCGCGCGCCCTGGTCCACACCACCACCGGGAGCAATGACGTGCTCTGGTCCGGCGGCGAGTTCACCACCGTCAACGGCAAGGGACAGCAGGGGTTGACCCGTTTTGGACCCGGCCCCGGCACCGCAGGACCCGGCACACCGCAGTTCGTTGCTGCCGAGTCACTCACCGCCGGGCAGAACGTCATCCGGTGGCAGACCACCTCGGACCCGGACGATTCGAATCTGACCTACAGCGTCTACCGCAACGGCTCGTCCACCCCGCTGGGGACCGTCCAGGCGTCCTCGCTCTGGTGGGACCTGCCGCAGGCGTCCTTCACGGACACCACAGCCACGCCCGGCATCGGCTATTCCTACCGGGTCCGCGCCAATGATCCGGACGGGCACGTGGGCCCGCTCTCGGCGCAGGTCTATGTGGTCACCTCCACCACTCCGCCTCAATATCCCGCCGCAGTACTGGCCGACGGCGCCGCCACCTACTGGCGCCTGGGTGAAACCTTCAACGCGGCCGGGGATTCCTCCCCCGGGAACCGCATAGGGCTGCCGTATGGCAAACCCGTGATGGCCAGCGCCGCCGGTGCGCTCACCGGGGACGCGAACAAGGCCACTTCGTTCGACGGCGTGGACGACTTCATCTATGGACCGCAGCTTATTGCCGCTCCGGGCGTCTACACCGTGGAATCCTGGTTCCGCACCAACACCACAACGGGCGGAAAAATCATGGGCTTCGGCAACGGGCTTCCGCGGCGTGACGGCGCCAACCCTGGACTGAGCAGCAACTATGGTCGGCACGTCTATATGACCAACGCCGGCAACCTGATCTTCGGCGAATGGACCGGGGGCGCGGCAAGAACCGTCAAGTCGCCAGGCACCTACAATGACAACTCCTGGCACCATGTGGTGGCCACTCAGGGGCCTGCCGGTATGTCGCTCTACGTGGACGGGGTGCGGGTGGCTTCCAACACCGTGACCGGTACTCAAACGGCCGCGGGATCCTGGCGGATCGGCGGGGATCAAATCGGGGCCGGCAATTGGCCCGAGGCCCCCTCCAGCCGCTGGTTCAAGGGCAGCATTGACGAGTTCGCGTACTATCCTTCGGTGCTCACCTCCGCGCAGGTGAGCACCCACAACCAGCTCGGACGGCGGTAACTTCGTGCCGGCACGCCTCCTTGGGTAGCTCCAGACTGCACGGCCGGCGGTGGAGGACGGTGGCACTCTGGTGCGCTGCCCTCGCCGCCGCCACGGCAGTCTCGGCAATACTCCTGTGGCCTTCTCCAGTGGACCGCCCGGTATACGGGGACGTACTGAGGGCGATTTCCTGGATGAAGGACCGCGGATTGCCCGGCTGGGTGACCTACAGAGCCGTTGAACAGGTGGCCAACGTGGCGCTGTTCGTGGTCCCAGGGTTGGTTGCATCCCTGCTGCTGCCGAGGCGGTTGTGGTGGCTCGCCGTGGCGCTTTGTGTCTGTTTCTCCGTGGCAATGGAACTCGCGCAGTTGCTGCTGCCAGCCAGATCGGCCAGCGGGGACGACATCACATAAAACAGTATGGGGGCCATGATTGGTGTAGGCACTGGCGCGTTGCTCCGGGGACATGGCGCCGCGGTCCGGCGAGATCCCGGCACGGATCGCCGCGCAACACGCCAGTCCAGCGGGCTTAGCTGACCTTCACGGCACGGAACTCTACCGGCGTGGGTTCGGCATAGTTGCGGCACAAGGAGAAATAGCCGCCACGGTAGCGCCGGTCCGGGGACATCCCGGCCCACCCCTCGCCGTCGAGCCGCGAATAACGGATCCCGTCGGGTGCCATATCAAGGCGGAAGGACATCCACTTCCCTGGAACAGCGGCTGCAGTATCCACCATGCCCAGCCGCAGTCCGCCAGCTTCGCCGGGGTGCCGCAGCAGCAGCGTCATCTGCCCGGTGGGCCGGATCACCAGATGGTAGCCACCCACGTCGCCGGGAACCAGGACCCGGTAGGGCAGGTCGAGGTCCTGGCCGAAAGCGAGTCCTGCGTGCAGGCTGTTGTCCACCGGAAGCGTTTCCGGCCAGCGCATCTCGAACGCGATACTAAACACGTCCCGCTGCACCGGCGCCATGGACCCCATCCGGTAGCTGCTGTTGGCTGGTTCAGACATCAGCAGGGAGGCAGAGTCAGGTTTGATCTGAGGCTGGAAGGCCCAGCCCAAGCCCACCGTCCAGGGCAAGTCTCCGGCCGCACGCAGCCCGTCCGCAAACCGGTCGGCGTTCTCTTTCGATTCGTCCCGGGCCAGATAGGGAAGGTTGGCACACATCAGTCCGGCAACGCCGAGGCTCAGCAGCCGGTCCCGCAGTTCGCGCGTGTGGACCTCCCAGCAGATCACTGGCTTACCGAGGCTAACGACGGAGGCGAGCTCGTCGTCGTCCGCTGAGTGGTGGACGCCAAGGTAGGTGAACTTCTCGTGCAGAGACGGGACCTGGTCCAGCTGGTCTCGGGTGAAGTAGCCCCAGGTGGCGTAGCCACGCCTGGTTGCCGCTTCCACCTGGCCGGCGACGGCCGGCTGCTTCCAGATCAGGTGCTCCCGAGAGTTCGGATAGCTGTCCATAAGGTCCAGCAATTCGGTGGTGTTTGTGCCCTGCTTGTCCTCGATAAATAGCACATGGCTGTCCGCCAGCGCATTCAGGACGTCGGAGAGCAACGGGATCTTTTCCAGTGGAGCGTTCGGACCCAGCCACTGCCGCGCGTCCACTCGCAGCTCGGAGAGTTCCGCATAGGTTGTGTCCTTGATGACCAGCTTCCGGCCGGTGGTGCGCTGGCTATCCAGATCATGGTGGCAAACCAGTTTTCCGTCCGAGGTGGCACAGACGGAAATTTCGATAGCCACGGCACCCGCCTCGGCTGCTCCGAGGTAGGCGGCCATCGTATGCTCGGGCCAGTTGTCCCAGGAACCGCGGTGCGCGATGAGGAACGGAGCGGACGCCAGCATGGACTCAATGGTGTGGGTTGCAGCAGCAGGCTCTTCCGCGTTGGCGTCGGAGTCCTCTCCAGGGCCGCTGCAACCGGCCAAAACCAGTCCTGCGGCGCAAATGCCAGCGGCACCCAGCCCAAGCGCCTGCCGCCGACTGATCCCCGAGGCAGTTCCCTTCCCCGGGAAATCGGCGCGCTTCATGCGTTCAGGACAGCATTCCCGGAGCGTCTGCCTTCCAACGCCGTAAGTGCCCGGCGGAGCATGGTGGAGGACGTGGTTGCCGTGTATGGGAGGTACACCACCTCAACGTTGATGTGCCCCATGTCCCGTTCCAATCGCTCCCCTTTTTCGGTGCCGCGCCAGTCATCGCCTTTGAAGAACACGTTGAACCCCACCTCGGCCCAGGTGTCGGCCTTATTAACATGCTCATCCACCACCACGGCATCCACATGACGGATGCTGCGCACAATTTCCAGCCGCTCAGCCAGGGGCACTACCGGAGTCGTCCCCTTGAGCTGTTCGGACATCTCCGGGGAGGCGACGCCAGCAATCAGGTAGTCACATCTGCTGCGGGCATGGCGAAGGAGATTTAGGTGCCCAATATGAAATAGGTCGTAAACGCCCGAGGCGTAGCCGATTCGAACCGTCATGTCTTAACCCCCAGAGATGGTGTGGTACCCGATCATCTTGGGACGCCGCAGACACGCGGTAAAGCGGATTTCCGGGATTCAAGTAGGCCGCCCGTAAACACGAGTACTACCTGTATTGGCGAGGGGTAAAGGGGTTCCGTAATCGGGTAACTCCCACCGTAGGGAGCGCCCGCGCCCACCGCTAAGCTTCAAGTCAGTTTCGGGCCGTTGGCCCGTCCCCAGTACAACGAGGCGGTTGAGCCGTGCAGAAGAAACTTGCGGCAATGTTCTCCATCGCGGCCCTTTCCGCGACGGCAGTTATCGGTGTTGCCACCCCCGCGTCAGCCCTGTCCCCCGGGGTCGAATTCAACGCGATCGCCCTACCGACGTGGCAGACTAACGGAATTGCCTGGACCATCGCCGAAGCCGGCGGCGTGATGTACGTCGGCGGAACCTTTACACAGATCCGTCCGCCGGGCACCTCGGCCGGCAGCGGCCAATCCCGGGCGGCCGTGAACTTCGCCGCCTTTGACGCCTACACAGGGAACCCAACCTCATGCGCCCTGTCCTTCACGGGGGGCACGGGCACCACCGTCCGGGCAATGGATGTTTCCCCCGACGGCAGCAAGCTATACGTCGGAGGCAACTTCACCACGGTCAACGGCGTCCCGGCGAACCGCCTGGCAGCCATTAGTCTTCCCAGCTGCACGGTGGACACCGGGTTCCGTCCCGGGAGCATCAGCAGCACCGTCCGTGCCGTGGCTGCCACTGCAGACACCGTATATATCGGCGGTGACTTCGTGACCGTCAATAATCAATCCCGGCGCTTCTTCGCCGCCGTCAATACCAGCGGAGCGCTTCAGCCCTGGGCTCCTGAGGTGGACACTGTGGGACGTGCCATCGACGTGCCGGAAGGACGCGACATAGTACTTATCGGCGGGGACTTCGCCACCGTGAACGGCGCCGATTCCAAGGCCCTTGCCGTCGTGGACAGGGGTACCGGCGCTAACGTACGCACGTACCCCACCCGTGAATACATTCCCCGGACCGCCGTGATCAAGGACATCGCCAGCGACGGCGGGAACTTCTACATCGCTGGGGAAGGGACCGGCCCAACATCTTTCGACGGGCGCGCACGGCTGTCATTGGAGAACAACTACGAGCAGGTGTGGAAGGATGTCTGCCTCGGAGCCACGCAGGCGGTGCTTCCTTACAACGGCGTGCTCTACGCCGGGCACCACATCCACGACTGCGGTGCCATGGGCGGCTTCTCCGACGGTTCCCGCAAACACCTCTCCGCTCAGGACATCGACAACCCTTATCCGTTCCTCGGCTGGAGCCCGGACACCAACGACGGCTCCGGCGAAGGAATCGGCCCGCGGGCCATGGCCATGACCCAAGCAGCCTCCAACAATGTGCTGTGGGTTGCGGGCGAGTTCACCACCACCAACGGTTCCCCGCAGCAGGGCCTGACTCGTTTCGGCCCCGGTCCCGCCTCTGCGGCGCCCAGTACCCCGGCAACGGTCAGCGTCTCCAGCTTGGCCGCTGGCCAGAACACCATCCGCTGGCGCCAATCCGTGGACAATGACGATTCCGAGCTGTCGTACAGCATCTACCGCAACGGATCCTCCACTCCGTTAGGAACCGTTGCCGGCAGCTCCCGTTGGTTCGATGCCCCACAACTGTCCTTCACGGACACGACGGCCCGACCGGGCACGGCCTACACATACAGGGTCCGTGCCAGCGACGGCACCAACAACAGTGCCCTCTCCGCGCAGGTCTCCGTCACCACAGCCGCAGAGACCCAGCCATACCCCGAGGCAGTCCTGCGTGACGGTGCCACCACGTACTGGCGTCTCGACGACGCCAACGCGGCTGCGCCGGCGGACACCTCACCCTTCAACAACCGCGGTATCACCTTCAGCGCACCGCAGATTGCGGGGACTGTGGGTGCAGTTCCCGGCAGCACCGGCGCCGTGTTCGACGGCGTCGACGACCAGGTTTCCGGTCAGCAGCGCTACCCGGCACCGACCACATACACCGCCGAGGCCTGGTTCAAGACCAGTACCACCCGCGGCGGGGAGATCTTTGCCTTCGCTTCCGGCCAGCCCAACCGCCATGGCGACCGTAACGCCACCGGCACGGTGGACCGCAGCCTGTACATGACCAACGACGGCAAGCTCTCCTTCGCAGTCCTCACAGGTACGAACACCTGGGCGGCGGCCGGGACGCAGGCACCCTACAATGACGATGTCTGGCACCATGCTGCGGTCAGCCATACCGACGCCGGCTGGACGATGTACATCGACGGCAAGGTTGCTGCCAACGGCCAAACCCCAGCGACGCAGAAGTACAAGGGCTCCTGGCGGGTGGGCGGAGACAGCCTGACATTCCGCTGGCCCAGCCGTCCCGCCAGCGGGTATCTTGCTGGATCCATCGACGAGTTTGCTGCCTACCCGACGGCGCTCAGCGCCGAGCAGGTGGTCAACCACTTCGTCGCCGGCGGAGGATCCACCGACCCCGGGACCGAACCGGAACCGCAGCCGGATACCACCGCTCCCTCGGCAGTCGGCGGGACGGCGGCGAACGTTGAAGGCGGCACCGCAACCCTGGTTTGGCAAGCCGCGACGGACAACGTCGGGGTCACCGGCTACCAGATCCACCGCTCCGCTGCGGACGGATTCGAGCCATCGGAAACTTCTCTGCTGGCCACGACCGGACCGTCCGCGTTGTCCTACACCGATACAGACCTGACCCCAGGCACCTACTACTACCGGGTCCTCGCGGTCGATGAAGCCGGCAACCAGGGCCCCGCTTCCGCACAGGCAGTTGCCACCGTGGCGGGGCCGCCTCCGGTTGAGCCGGTGACACTCACGTTGATCCCCACCGCTGACACTTATGTCAACCAGGGGGCACCGAATTCGATCCTTGGTGCCGCAGTCTCCATGGCCTCCCGGGGAAATATGGCGTACACCTCCTACCTGCGATTCTCCGCCGGCACCGATGTGCCGCCGGGCATGCGTCTAAGCTCGGCGAGTCTGCGGCTATACACCACTTCGGAGTCGATGGCCGGTTCCGTGGACCAGCACACCATCCACGCGGTAGACGGCTCCTGGGAGGAAACCACCACAACTTACAACAGCCGGCCGTCTCTTGCCGAAGCACTGCTGGGCAGCGTGGCACCAACTGCAATCAACACTCCGTACACCGTGCAGCTCGATCCTGAGGCCGTCGCGGCCATGCTTTCCGGCTCTGTTGAGCTGGGCGTCACCAGCGTCGGCTCAGACAACGCGTGGTTTTACACCAAGGAAGCATCCTCCACCCGTCGTCCCGTGCTGACCCTGGTCTTTGAGTAGCAGCTATGAATGCTGACGCACACGCCGGTTCCACTAACGATTAGAAGGCACCTGACATGACAACTGGTCTCAAACCAACCCGATCCAAGTGGCTTCCCGGCCTGCTGCTGTTGCCTCTGCTGGGACTCAGCCTCGCGGCCGGATGTAGCTCACCCCAATCGGTCAACGACGCCGCCCCGGCGACGTCGTCGTCCGCATCCGGGTCCGGAACAACGGGGAACACCGGCAAGGCAACACCCACGAAGCCATCTTCCCCTTCCCCGGAAGCTGACGAGGCGCAAGACCAGGATCCGGAAGCAGTACTACAGACCCCGCAGCCGGCACCGGAACCGGTGTTCGATGCCGCGGAGCAGCAGTTCCTGGCGGACAAGGTTCCGGAGGGCTACGACCCCAATGCCGTACTGCAGGTGGGTCAGGAGCATTGCGACCAGCTGACCAGTGCCAATGAGCTGGACGGCGAGGCCGTGCTCAGCGAGCTGATCATGCATCCTGCTACAGACACCTCTGACGCCATTGCGTCCCTCTGTCCGGAGTTGCTTCCCGTGCTGGAGGCAGCGGCACTCGGTTTTCCCGATGGCGCATTCACCGTCGGGGAGGCAGCACCCTGGGCTGAAGAACCTTCGATTGGACCCGGCACATATCGCGCCTATGGGTCTCCGGAGGCATGCACGATCTCCGTATACGCAGGCAGCGGCGAACTGATCGATTCCTACGACGGGACCACCCCCGTGACCATTGGCGCAGACGCTGCCCGGGTTGAGTCGGATCAGTGCTATTCCTGGGCCCGCGCCTAATTAGTTTTCCGGTCTCCACTTACTTTCATTATTGCCTATCCTAGGGAAGGGGTAACCAATGGATATGCGCGAACAAATACTAATTCTTCGCCGAAATTGGATGCTTATCGTCTCATTTGCACTCATCGGCGTCATTATGGCAGCGGCAGCATCTGTGCTCATGCCAAAAACGTATACCGCCACGAGCAGCCTTTTTGTGTCCACGCAGAATGTTGAAACGTCTGCCGAACTTCAGCAGGGAAGCGTATTCGCCCTGGCAAGGGTCCAATCCTACGTGGGGCTGGCCCGCAAACCGCAGGTCCTCGATCCGGTGATCGAGAACTTGGACCTAAACTTGTCTGCCTCTGAACTGGCCAAGACCGTGAAGGCCTCCACGTCCCGAAACACGGTCCTGATCGACATCACGGCCACCGATTCATCCCCGGAGATGGCAGCGGACATTGCGAATGGGGTAGTGGCCAGCCTGATCGCATCGGTCGCGGACCTTGAGCGTCCCACCAACGGCCTTCCTTCTCCCGTCCGGCTCACCTCGGTGGACGCCGCCCAGCCGCCGAGCAGCGCGTCCAGCCCCAATACGGTGCTGAACCTGCTGCTCGGGATCCTGTACGGACTGGCTGCCGGCCTGATCGTGGCAGTGCTTCGACATGTGCTGGACCGGCACGTACGCAGCGAGGCAGATCTCCGCCGATCCACGAACCTGCCGCTGCTTGGCGGCATCACGGAGTCCCACGTTCCACGGCACGCCACGGGTCCGGCCGTGCTGACTGGTTCCGGTACGGATTCCTTCCGCCGGTTGCGGACCAACCTCGAGTTCGCTGCTTTGGGCAAGCAGATGCGTTCCCTAGTGGTTACGTCCTCCCAAGCCGGGGAAGGAAAAAGTACAGTGGCGCTGAACTTGGCGCTGAGCATTGCGCACAGCGGACAGAGGGTCATGCTCGTGGACGCGGACCTGCGCCTTCCCTCCGTCGCTGAAGGCACTGGGCTGGAAGGCAGCGTTGGCCTGACTACCGTCCTGATCGGCCGGTCCACTCTGGAGGAAGCTACTCAGCACTGGGGATCAGCCGGCCTGTCCGTGCTGACTTCCGGTCCGCTACCCCCCAACCCCAGCGAGCTGCTGGGATCCCAGGCAATGGAAGTATTGGTGCAGAAACTCGAAACTGAATACGACGTGATTGTCTTTGACGCCCCACCGGTGCTTCCTGTCGCGGACGCAGCGATCCTCACCCGGCACACGGACAGCGTCCTGCTGGTGGTCGGCGCGACCCACGTCAGCCAGCACAACTTATCCAAATCCGTGGAACAGCTCAGCCTGGCAAAGGCCAACGTAGTGGGGGTGGTGCTGAACCGTATTCCCCGGAGCGGCCCGGATGCCAACGCGGCATACCGTTCCGAGTACGGTGCTGCACCCCTTCACGCGATCGAAAACAACGGCGCTCCGTCCTCCCCGGTAGCCGAGGCCGAAGCAGCGATCCTGCGGGAGAGTGAGCGCAACGGATCACCTCGGAAAGAGCATGCCGCACGCGGAGGGACTGCTTCATAGGTTTTCCTGGTGGCCCCGGTTCTGGGTCCACCGGCTTCAAGCACAACGCCTCGGGTTTTCCCGGGGCGTTGTGTTCGAAGCACACAAGTCTTTGCACGGTTCTCCGCCAATACGAGTACCGATACTCGTCGCGTTTACTCCACGTTTCCGGCGTTGTCGGCTGGGCTACGCAGTCCCCCCTGTCACCTATCGGTGGGAACTGTTGCACGGTTCGCCGCGCATGCGGACTATCGATGGTTCAGCCTACGCATCAAGGGTTTCGTCGGCAGCAGCGCGGGAACGATGGTTCAGTTTCACTGCGATGGCGCCACACGCACCGGCAATCGCGGCAGCAGCTGCGAAACCCCAGGCGGACGCCTCCGTGGAACCGGTGAGCGCCAGCGCAAGGGGCAAGATCAAGGTAAGCCCGGCCAACACACCGCGCATAAGGGTGGAAAGCTGGTTTGCTTCCGAGGCTCGGAAGTAGGCAAGCAGAATAGTGTACGGGACCATGGCCAGATATTGCACTGCGTAGGGCAGGCGCAGATCCGCGGCGTTCAGCCACGTCTCCCCCAGCACGAACTCTCCGGCAGCGGCCGGCAGCAACAGAACCGCTGCGGACCAGCCGAGACCAAGCACCAGCACCACAGTCAGAGCTTCGCGTAGCCTTGCCCGGAATACGGAAGTCCCCCGGGTACGTACAAGCTCCGGAATAACAGCCGTCTTTAACGCCCCGAACACGGTGTTCAGAGGAGAGAAAAGCAGTTGCGCTGCACGCAGCGCGCCCACTCCCGCTGCACCGAGCGGAAAGACGAGCAGGTAAAGAACAGCAAAGGATGACGCGTTGAGTGCAGCGAACTCTCCCGCATACCGGAAGGCAAAACTGCGATTCAGCCAGAGCCAGCGGACTCCGGCCGGAGCGGCGGGAACGCATCCGGCCAAAAACAGCCCGATCATGAGGGCGGCTGCCGCACCGGCTCCCCACCACAGCAGCACAGCTTCCACCCCTGCCCCCGCCCGAACGGCAAGCAGCATCGTGGCAATGGAGATGACGGCCCATGCTCCGTCAATGGCAAGTGCCTTGCCCGGCGCCCCCTCGCAGATGAACAGATAGCGGATGTTGTCCTGGAGCAGGACTACGGGGGCGACGCCGGCCATCACCAGCCACAGCGCGGCGTCCGCTCCCGCCGTGGCTGCTCCGACGAGGAGCAGCAGAACGGCAGGCACGGCCACGAGGGCAGTTGCGCCCAGGCTTGCTGCAGCGACGTCCCGCGTCAGCTGGCCTGTGCGCGAGTACCGAACCAGCAGCGTCTCCCCAATAAGGGCACGCTGGGCACCCAGAAAGAGCAGCAGCCCGGCATAGGCGAGGGAAAACTGACCGAATTCGTGGGCAGAAGCGACGTTGGCCGCAATGGCAACTGCTACAAAATTGGAGACGCTTGAGACACCCTGGTCTGCGAAGGTAACTACGCGCCGTAGTCCGCCCATTCAGGCCAGCCCTAACAGCTCAGACCGCCATTTCGGGAGGAAAGCCGCGCACATCAGCACATGTGCCGCAGCTAGACCGGCATAAACACTGACGAATACACCCGGGAGGGGCAGCAGGAGGAACGCCAGGCAGGTCACGCCGTAGTCCACAGGAAGGGTAACGATCGACCGGCGCATCAACCGTCGGCTTTCGGCTGCCGCGTTAGCGGTGCCAGCAGCAGCGCCGTTAGTTGGTCCAGGCACGGCTCGGGATCGCCCCGAGCGCCCGATAACCGGCCCGGGAGTACCGTTCCGCTTCTGCCGACCCGCTTGGACCTGCTCAGCTGCACGCGCTGCAGCGTTCCGGCGCAGCTGGTCCAGCAGCGCGCCGCCGAAAAAGATGGTGGAGCTTGCAAACAGGAATGCACCCGTAAGCGAGGCCAGCAGCACCGGATCGTAGTCAGTGTTCCGAAACAGGAAACAGAAGACGGCAACGTGCATGACTGCGATCCGCCCATTGTCCAAAATGTGGTCCAGCCACTCCCCATAAGCGGAACTGCTTCCCTGTAGCCGGGCCAGCTGGCCGTCCGCTGAGTCCAGCGCATATCCCAGGGCGAGAAGCACCCCGACCAGCGCAGACGAAGGGTCCGCTCCCGCACCGAACGCCAGCCACAGCAGCGAACCATACGTCAGGACGGCTCCTGCAAAGGTGACATGGTTGGGCCGGATGCGCGTGTTCCGCAAAGCAGCGGCAATCACGCGCCCGGCCGGACGATTCACCCACAGCAGGTACAGCGGCACGCCTTTGCGCGACTTCTGCGCCTGTTTCAACTGTTCGAACGATTCACGGAATCCCGCCTTAGCGGCGGCCTGGGGCATGGTCCGGCTCATGCTTTTGCTCTTTCTTTACGGTCGGCCACAGCAGTGAGGATCAGGATGGACAGGGTGAGAATCATCAGCCGCCCCATGGATTGGAGCAGGGATCCACGCAGCAGGATGAACAGGTAACCGGCAAAGATCGAGATCCCCAGGTATCCCACCGAACCGCGGCTGAGGACATCAGTTCTGAAGCCGGCATCCAGCCTGTGGGCCAGGAACCCGAGCCCGGCGAACACCACAATCAGGCCGATGAGCCCAAAGTTGATCCAGGCTTCCGCCCAGAGCGGCGCAGACAGGTTCAGGTTGACGCTGTTCATCCACATGCCCACCTCCACCCCGGTGTCATACGGCTTATCCGGCCAGATCACGCGGGGCACCCAGAAGAACAGGGGACCCATCGCCTGCTGGCCCCAGGACAGTCCGTGGTCTTGAGTGTAACCAAGGGTATTGGCCAGCATCGTGAATTGGTCGTAATCCTTAGTGGCAATAGTGGTCCAGACTGAATCGAACTGCACGGCGTTGCCCGTGCCGGCTGCGCGGCGGGTCACATCGGACAGTGGAAACACCAGGATCGAACCCAGTGCCCCACCTCCCAATATCACGTTGAAAATGCCCTTGCGCCCCCGGATGAGCGGGAGCAGCAGCCCGAAGAGTACAGCCAGCGTCCAGTACCGGGAGTTGGAGATGGGATTGTTGACTATTACGTTCATGACGACCAGCACGGCGATGAGGAAAACATCGACGGCCGCGAGCGGGCGTTCGCGATTCCGTCTCACGTGGAGGTAGAAGATCAGAGCGGTGAGGCAGGTTACCGAGCCCGCCGCGGAAACAATGGCTCGCAGTGCCTGACCACTATCCGGGTTGATCGCGTCCAGGGCTTCACTCGTCTCTTCCCTGCTGAGAAAGAACACCCCCAATCCGCCCACCTGTGCGATGTAGACCAACGCCGCACCAATGGAAGCAACCGAGAAGAACCGCAGCGTCTGCAGGCTGCGCAGTTTCCTGAACCCCGGCGACACCTGCCGCCGGTGTCGCAGCCGTAGGTGGTATGCGGCGTCGAAGCAAAGGCAGCCCAGCAGAGTCAGGAAGCTGGCTAGTGTAAGCAAGCCTTCATCAACCTGGATTGCCAGTGCGGTGGATCGACCGGTAGTCAACTGAGCCAGCGGTGCCAGCCCCATTCCGGTGTACACGAAAATCCAGAACACACCGGCCACTGGCCGGATATCGGGATGCCAGAGCAGCGCTGAGATCTTTACCGCTGCGTACAGGACAACGGCGTAGCGGATCAGGAAATCGGTATCCGTGTACACCACCGCTGCTGCACCGCGGGCGAGCAACGGCAGCACAACGGCAAAAATCAGGAACGCAACCAGCGCGGCGGCCGAGCGGAGGCCGCGCCTGTGCTCGGGTTCAAGGAGATCCGCCCGCAGTTTGGGCGGTTCAAGGGCATTCCTCACGGTGCCGCCCTCCTGGACGGGCTGCCCGCGCACTGAACTGAGCCGGCAAGTTCCCCGTACTGCCCCAGCAAATCCTCAGCAAGCCGGTCCGCTGACCAGACGCTGCGGTGCACCTTCCGAGCGTTCGCTCCGAGGATGCGCCGGGCCGAGGCGTCCGCCGCGAGTTTACGCATGGCTTCGGCCAGCGCGCCGGCGGACGGTTCACTCAGGACCGCGGCCCCGGCCCGGTCCAGCTCCGCGGCCAGTCCGCATTCGGTACTGACGATCAGCGGCACCCCCAGCGACGCCGCCTCAATCACGGCCATTGGATAGGGCTCATTCCGAGAGGACAGGACAAACGCCGTGCAGTGGACCATCCTGGTCTGGACCTGCTCCGGGCTAAGTTCTCCGCAGATCTCGAAGCGGTCCGTGTATCCGGAGGCAGCAATCAGCTCCCGGACCTTTCCGGCTTCGCCCTGGTCAGGTCCGGCCAGGACAAAGCGGGCGTCCAGTCCGGCATCCAGCGCTTCGATCGCTGCAAGCACAAACACCACGGGCTGTTTGCGCTCGGCCAGCCTGGCGGCGAACAGGAACACCTTTTGCTCCTGGTCCTGCCACTGAGCTGCGGGCTCCGGCACCGCATTGACAACGCGGCGCATACGGCTTCGCATCACACCCAGGTTTTGCAGTCCCTCCTCCTCCTGTGCGGTCAAGGTGAGCCAGCGGTCCGGTATCCGGACCAGCTGCCGGGTGATGAACCAGTCGAATACACGGACCGGCAGCGCCCGCGACGGCACCAGCATTCCGTGGGGCTGTGCCACTACGGGCGTTCCTCGGCGGCTCAGCAACAAGGTTGCCGTCGTGGTGATGAAGTCTCGGCTGAGGTGGACGTGTACCACGTCGGCATTTTTTGCCCGCGCGGCAGCAAAACGCGGCAAGGCCAGGCTTACCAGCCCTCGGAGCCGCGCCCCGGGAAACGGACGCCGGACGCGGAAGTAGCGCACATGCGCTCCTCCCGGCACGGTTGCTGGAGCAGGCGGCGGTCCCAACCAGCCACCGGCCAGTTCGACGGCGGCGCCGGCGGCGGCCAGAGCACCACTCTGCATCCGGGCCACAGCCCACACTCCGCCCGCCGCTGCGCCCGGTCCGGCCAGCCCTCCGAGCTGCAACACCCGCAGGGGGCGGTCTTGGAAATCCCGGTAACTAGCCACGGCCGGGTTCCTATGCCGGATCCACTGATGCGGCAGAATCCGCTAGCTTGGTGGGATCGGCTGGCTGCTCCTGCCTCAATCGGAGGAGTTCCCGGCTCTTTAGGCCAATCTGCCAGTAGTACGTGGACAGAGCCATGGCGTAGTCGAAACCGGCACGTCCGTCCAGAAACCCGCGCCGTAGCACGTAGCTGTACAGGAAGAAAACCAACGGTTTGAACGGGATGACGTCGAACTGCCTCCCCTGTCGGCTCTTGGATTCCCTCACATAGCCGCGCGTTTTGGGGTTGTTCCGCAGGTACGCTTCCCAGTCTGAATACCGGTTATGCCGGTCGAACCAGGTCCGCACCGGATCGGCGTCGTTGTGCACCAGCAGGGCCGCGGTGCGACCCACAGGGCCGCTGGGGCGCGGCTGGTAGTGTGCTTCCACTTCCCCCATTCCGGGCAGGTGCAGCAAGTCGATGTTCCGGAATGCGTTCCTGCCGCGGAGCAGGAATGACCGCTTGACCACGCGGTGACCGTGCTCCAGGCGAGTGCCCGCGAACCAGTAGGCAATGGGTAGGTCGAAGGCCACCCGTTCCTCAGCTGGATCCTCGGCGATTTCAGCCAGTTCAAGGACCAGCTCGGGCGTTGGGTACTCGTCAGCGTCCAGCATCAGGATCCAGTCGTGACGGGTTTCCACGTGCTCCAGCTGCCACTGCTTTTTCTGCGGGAAAGAACCGTTCCAGGTGAAGTTGACCACTCGGGCGCCCGCTTTCTCCGCCAGTTCCGCAGTACGGTCGGTGCTATTGGAGTCAACAACTATGACCTCGTCAAAATCAGCAAGTGCAGCCAAGCACTGCGTAATTCCCTTTTCCTCGTTCTTCGTCTGGACCAAAACCGATATAGGTATTTTCTTCACGTACTTCCCCCCTTGAAGCAGGTATTTTCTCTTGGCTATTAAATCTATTCCGGGCGGGACGCCTGGTTTAGGGTTGAAAAATGCCTAGCAGACACGCCTCTCCGCGTTCTTCCCGAACTCCCAATCGCCGCAGGCCGCAAATTATGGCTTTTGCCGTGCTGGTACTGGCCGCACTCTTGCTTACCCTTTACGCCCTGTCCCAGTCCGGTGCCGCAACTGGAGTGGCTCCCGAGGAAAACGCCGCCCCGGATGCAACTGCCGTTGCCCCCTCGCAAGCAACGTCCGTGCCTCGCATTGAGATCCTGGGTGACTCCTACGTAGGAGGTTCCGCGGAGGGCGGCAAGGGCGCTGCAAACTGGACGAGCCTGGTAGGCACCCGGTTCAACGCCAGCGAGACCCGCGTTGAAATCAACCCGGTGGCCCAGCCGAACTCCGGCTACATCGCCCGCGGTGTCACCGGACTGGTGTTCCGCGAAGCTGCCACCCAGCGCCTGAGCCCCGATGCCGACGTCGTACTGGTCTTCGGCAGCCGCAACGACGGACGCCAGTCCGATGCCGCGATGTACGACGCAGCCCGGACGCTTTACTCGGATCTGAAAATCCTCGCCCCGAAGGCTGAAATCATTGTCGTGGGTCCGGTGTGGGTGGACGAGTTCGTGCCGGATTTCATCGCTGCTAACAACCAGGCCATGGCTCGGGCCGCGGCGGATACCCAGGTCCGCTACGTCGACGCCGTCGCCGAAGGCTGGTTCGCCGACACGGACGGCAGCCTGATCGGTCTGGATGGGGTGCACCCTACGGACGCCGGCCACATATACCTGGCGGACAAAATCTATCCGCTGCTGGCTGAGACGGTGGCGTCGCTGGGCAAGTAACGCGGAGGAGTTCACGGTCTGCCTGCCAGTCCGGGGCCGGCAGCCTCATCCGGGAACCGGTCTCCCAATTCTTCCGGCACCGCGGCGGCACCGTAGACGCGGTTCTCCCCCACGATTCCCTTGACCACGGTCATCGGCTGGATGACTGCTGACCGGCCGATGCGGGCACCGCCCAGCACAATGCAGCGGGAAGTCACCCAGGCGCCGTCGTCAATCCGGATGGGACTGGTTATAAGTCCCATATCTGTGCGGACGCGATGACTTCCGGTGGTCAGAAAGCTCTCTTGGGAAATCACCACATCCGCTCCAATCCACACGTGGTCCTGGTTGTGGAACCACACGCCCTCTCCGATCCATGACCGCGGACCAATGTGTAGTTTCCACGGCGACTTGACCCTGGTGCGGGGACGGAAGATCACGCCGTCGGCGATGTCCGCCCCGAAAGCCCGGAGCACGGCTACACGCAGCCGCGAGCTGATCTGCCACGGGTTGGTGACAAAGAGCAGTTCACAGGCCGACCACAGATAGACGACCGGCTTGGGCCGGCCCCAGGACTCTCCTGAGCCTGGTGCCCTGGACAGATCGATGACAGGGCGAAGGCGGCCCTGCCTGGCAGAGCCGCCGTTCTCCACTGCCGTTGCCGGCTTAGGCCGCAGCATCCGGCTGCCTCCTCCGGAACAGGGACGGGCCGGCATGGGCCGGATGGGGATGAGACTCGTGCGGAAGAGGCTGAGCACCGGGCAGCGCCCGGCGAAGCACAGCCTCAAAGCGGTCAGCGATGGGAACAATCCCGAACCGATTTTCGGCCAGTTCCCTGCCCCTGGCTCCAAGATTTTTCGCTGCCGCCGGATCACGGTTCAGGGACCTCAGCCAGACGATCGCCCCTGCAACCCCGTACTCAGTGGGTGGTCCCACGTATCCATCCGCAGCGAGGATGTCAGCGGCAGCCGGGTTGTCCTCCGGCATGAGTCCCAGCAACGGGCGGCCGGCCGCGAGAGATGAAAGTACCTTGCTGGGTATGGAGAATCGTGACGCTTCCGGCTCCAGGATGGTCACCAGGACGTCCGCGGATCCGAGCATGTCCGGAAGATCCGCCGCAGGTTGGAACGGCAGAAGCGTCACGGGGAGTTCCGGGTCCTTCTTCAGATCAGCCTTCAGCATCTCGATGCCTTCGCCTTCCGACGCCACAATCAGCCGTGCCGGAAGGCCTGCTGCCAGGGCCGACCGGAGCAGGTCCGCGAGCAGGAGTGGATTGTGCTTGCGGCCCAGCGTTCCGGCGTAAAGCAACCTGAGGCCGGGGTCGGCCGGCAAATTCGCCGCAGCCCAGGCGTTGCTGCGCGGCCGCGGCACAATCTCGTCCAGGGGTGCCCAGTTAGGAATCACCGACACGTGGGCGGTGTCCAGCCCCCACCTGCGGTAGGCGAGGCGGAATTCATCTCCGATTGCCACCACCTGCGAGGCACTGCGGACGATGCCTGCTTCTATGCGGCGCACTATAGCGCCCCCAAAACTGGCTGCGGGGCCCGGCAGCCTGCGGGTCAGTTCCTCGGAGATCGCGTTGCTGAACAGGTCCTGGTGCCACAGTAACCAGGGTTGGTTGCTGCGCGCTGCTGCCCGGCGGAACTGGTCCAGGGCAAACAACGGGACGTTGCACGCCACGATGCAATCGGGGGCAGTGCGTCGGTTGTGCTCCAGCCAGGTGCGTGCGTAGGCGTGTTCAAACCGTAGCCGGCCCAATGCACTGTACTTCTGGAAGGGCCTACCCGAGTCCAGCGGGGAAAACTCCAGTGACACCGGATCGCCGGGGGTGCGCTTCAGGACTCCCTTCCCGCTGCTGTACTGCGCGGAGTACACGTGGTCCACGCTATGGCCGCGCGCAGCCAGTTCCCGGGAAAGCTGAGCCTGGAACGGGTGCCCGGAAAAATCATGTACCTGGAGTCGCATCAACCGCCCCCCTTTGCGTCTTGACCTGGCCAAGGATCCACTCGTAGGTGCGCTCAAGGCCGTCCCTGAGCGAGATGGAGGGTTCCCAACCGTAGATTGACCGGAAGAGGGTGTTGTCGCTGTTCCGTCCGCGAACTCCCTGTGGAGCGTCCAGCTTGTACTGACGGTTTACCACGGTGCCGGAGATCTGCTCCAGCAGGTCTGCCATCTGGTTGATCGAGACAAGTTCAGCCGAGCCGAGGTTCACCGGCTCCGCCGAGTCCCCATTCATGATTTCCAGGATGCCGCGGACGCAGTCGTCGATGTACATGAAGCTGCGGGTCTGCTCGCCGTCGCCCCAGATCTCCAGGTCCGGCTCACCGCTAAGGGAAGCCGTCGCGAACTTCCGGCACAGTGCCGCAGGGGCCTTCTCCCGTCCGCCATCCCAGGTGCCTTCCGGCCCATAGACATTGTGGAACCGGGCCACCCTGGTCTGCAGCCCGAAGTCCTCCTGGAAGTGCCGGCACATACGCTCGGTGAAGAGTTTCTCCCAACCGTAACCGTCCTCAGGCTGGGCCGGGTAAGCATCTTCTTCCCTCAACGCGGTGACTTCAGAGCTGGTCTGGTGCTCCGCGGCGTACACGCACGCCGAACTGGAGTAAAAGAAGCGCTCAACTCCCTGGTCCCGGGCCGCGACCAGCATGTGGGTGCTGGTGAGGACAGTAAGCATGCAGGCGGCCTTGTTATTCTCAATGAACCCCATGCCGCCCATATCCGCCGCCAGGTTGTAGACGTGCTGGACACCACGGGTTACCTCCTGCGCGGTTTCCAGCAGTGAGCAGTCGCCCTGAATATTTTCGGCGTTGCCATGGACCTGGTACCACTCTGCAATGGGTTTGCAGTCGACGGCACGAACTTCATGCCCTTCGTTGAGGAGTTTGGCCACCAGATGTCCACCGATAAAACCGCCGGCTCCCGTAACGAGACTTTTCATAATTTCTGTTCCTTAATGTGAGACCAGCAAGTGCCGGTGTGTTTGGGTTAGTAAGCACCGACTGGACGCAGCAGCATCTTTGCCGTGCGCCAGAGAATGATGAGGTCGCCCGCAACGGACCAGTTCTCCACGTAGTAGAGGTCCAGCCGGACGCCGTCCTTCCAGTTCAGCTCCGACCGGCCGTTGATCTGCCACATGCCGGTGAGGCCCGGCTTGATGTAGAGGCGGCGGTGGACGCGATCGCCGTACTGGGCAACCTCGCGCGGCAGCGGCGGGCGGGGACCGACCAGGGACATATGTCCCAGAAAGACGTTCCAAAGCTGGGGCAGTTCGTCCAGGGAGTATTTGCGCATCCAGCGGCCAACATCAGTTACTCGCGGGTCGTGCTGCATCTTGAAGAGCAGGCCGGAGCCTTCGTTGCGGTCCAGCAGTCCCGCAAGGTCGTCTTCGGCGGTCTGAACCATGGAGCGGAACTTGAGCATTTCAAAGACTTCCCCTCCGCGCCCCACACGTTCCTGGCGGAACAGGACAGGGCCGGGGCTGTCCCGCCGCACCAGTAGCGCGAGTACGAGGAACACCGGGATGAGAACCAAAAGCGCGAATCCGGAGAGGACCACGTCCATTGCGCGTTTGAGAAGGTGCTTTCCACCCGCATACTGCGGCAGCTCAACGTGCATCAGAGGGAGGCCTTCTACCGGCCGGGAATGGATGCGCGGTCCGGCGACGTTAGTCAGGCCTGTCGTCAAAATCAGCTGCACCGCCGATTCCTCGAGTTTCCAGCCCAATTCCTGGACGTACCGGCTGCCGCCCTTGGTAGGTCCGGCAACAATGACGGCGTCGGCACCGAGGTTGGTGACTGCGTCAACTACGTGCTCGGCGTCCGCGACCACCGGCAGCCTGACGCCGTCCACGTCCAGGCTGGAGCGCGGTTTGCCGGTGGTCGCCACTCCCACCACCTTGTATGCGGCGCCTGCCTTCGCGGCGATCTGATGAGTTACGTAGCGTACGTCCTTCGGGCGCCCAAGAACTACGACACGGGAGAGGAACCTGCCACGCTGGCGCTGACGATTAAGCCACTGACGCACCGTCCAACGAGAGCAGATGAGGCCGGCGGCTCCCGCGGGCAGCACAAACGCAAAGTACCCCCGGGCTATGTCGAACTGCAGGACGAAAGACGCTAAGACGATCCCAGCAGTCACCGCGAACGCGGCGTTAGCAACCCGTTTGTACTCATCTGTTCCCATTCCGGCGATTCGGGGGTCCCGGCTTCGGTACGCGTGGAGGGCCACCATCCAGCCTGCCCAAAGCAGCCCTGAGAAAACCCAATAGGTCGTGGCGAGGTTTCCTACGCGCAGTTCCGCTGCCTGCGTACCAAACCTGGCCAATGTCCCAGCCAGCAGCGCCAGGCTTACAACCATGGCGTCCGTGAGGATCAGGATCCGTTCGTAACGGCGGTTCCAGAAAACTGCAGTACCCTTCGGGACACGTGACGCGCTGGGGGAACGCGTGATGAATGAAGGGAAGACGAAAGGCTGTACCGGCAGCACTGCGGATACTGCCCCGGCAGGTTCCGGTGTGGCTAAGGCATCCTGAGGCGTAAGCGCGTACTTGGTGTGCAGCGTGCTGTCCGGAGCCTGCGATAATTCCTCACTGCCACCGTGCCTTGGTGCCTGTGTCCGACGCCGAATTCCAGGAGGGGCCGAAACCTGTTCGGCTACACGTCTTGCTTCCCCCTCCAGGACCTTGCCCGGCAGCCGATGTGTATGTGCGCTCATATAGAGTCCGTCATCCTTCGTCGCTACGCCTTCCAACGGCCACTAACGTAGGATCACCCGCGCCCCGCGGCACGAGTACCGGATACTCGCCTCATGAAACCAATCTCGCCCCTGGACCTGCGCCTACTTGCACGGCTACGCGCTTGAAAAGGGTGCCTCACCAACCCCGTACGAAAACACGGCGGCTGCCGCTGGTCATAGCGCAGTGGCGCGATGCCAGATGACACCCAAGGCCCGGCTATTTCTGAGCAGATGTGGCAGCAAAGCGGAGGAGCCGGCGACGGCTGGGGGGAAGCCTGGGTCTCAGCAGACTTCGACGCCGCCGGCTCCGCTTCGGGAGGCCCGCGCACACAGGAGGTGCGGTCCTGACGGTCAGCGGAGCACCTAAGCTCAGCACGAGGCAAACGTGCCTGGCTGAGCCGTTTTGACGCGCTGACAAGGCGATTCAACTACAGGACTATTGACGCCACACCAGTAGTTCGCACCTCAAAACGCCAGCGCGTCACTCGGTCCGGGCGGTTAGGTACCCTACGGGCTACTGCTTCTACTTGGACCGTGCGGCGCGGAACGTGAATGATCGGCAGTTACGGCACCCTCTGGGCCTCCGGCTCTGCCTCAAGCGCCCGGTATACGGCTTCCAGCTCGGTCCTCTTGCTGATACCCAGTTTCACGTAGATACGGTAGATATGGCCTTCCACAGTGCGCTGCGACAACGTGAACTTCGTGGCAATATCCTTGGACCCTGCACCTTCCAGCAGAAGCTCAACGATTTCGTGCTCGCGTCTGGTCAGCCTGACCTGGTGCACGCTCGGGCTGAGGTATGCGACAGTGACCCCTGCGAGTTCTTCCCGTCGCCGCCTCAGCTGCTGGATCAGAGCCCGCTGGCGGCGCAGGTTGTTGTGGGCACCGTAGTAGCGAATGGCATGGCCCATGCACTCGACAGCAACCAGGTACTTCCTGCGGCGCACTGCCTCGTCCGCTGCAGCGACCATCCGTTCGGGATTGTCTGCCGCGACAGCGGCAGCATATGCGTGAAGGGCCGCAGCTTCACCGCCTTCGAAAAAGCCGGTAAGGTCCATGAGTCGTTTTGACTGCTTCAGGTCACCGACGGCGAGCGCCAATTCCAGGATGTCCTTCTCAGCTGCGAACTGTCCCAAAGCACGAGCCTCCTCAGCCAGCGACCGTACCTGCGCCGGTGGTGGTTCCTCACTGCTCTGGGGAGCCAGCGCTGCCGCCGCGAACGCACGGGCTGCCAGTTGAAGCCCCTTCGGTCCCGAGTAACCTAACCCCCTCAGCTCAGCCGCGAACCTGGCCGCCGGGGAATCGTCATCCACAACAACTGCGGCATACCCTGCAACGGACATCGCATACGGCAGCAGCCTCTCCGGGTCCCTGGATCGAAGGGCGCCGATAGCCGGCTTCAACCGGCGAAGGCCTTTACGGAACCGGCCCTGGTGAATCTCCAGGGCACCTTCGAGCACGCCGATACTGCCGCCGTAAGCCAGCAGGCTGGCGGGTTCCGCCCTCAGCTGTCCGGCGAGCAGTTCTTCAAGTTCCGCGAAGTTTCCGCCGTGCAGCAACGCGAAGGCACGACGGACCCACACGGCTGCCCGTACTCCGCTTTGTGAATTGGGGTCAAGCTCGAGTTCCCTCTGTGCCTTGCCGGCAGCCTGCAGGGCGTCCTGAATGGCACCGGCAGCGGTGTACGCCTCGCATACCAGGGAATAGCCCAGTGCCCGAAGCTCATGCTGCCCAGCTGTCCGTCCCGGGTTCGCGGTGTCCGCATCCAGCAGGTCCCGGGTAGTGGCTTGGCTTTCTCCCGGAACCAGCAGGTCTCCGTCGGCTATCCGCGCCCAAAGAGCCAGAACGCTCTGTCCCGCCGCAACCCAATCGGTACGCGGGCTTCCGTGGTCCTGAAGCAGGGCCTCCCGCTCAGCCCATTTCCGAGCCAGGTTGCGGAGCCGCTTGCCCGCAGATTCCGAACAGGCGGCAAGCTGCGCCGAAGCGAGTACTGCAAGGTCCAGGGTCTCTGCGTCCGCGGCTGCCGCAAGTGCGTCTTCCAGCCCCGCCCTGGCGTCAGCTATGTTTCCAAGCATCAGCTGGGCAACTGCCGCCTCGATGCGCGACCTTCCTCCCAGAGGACCGGGCTGGACCGCCTGGGCGAGACGGAGGGCCAGTTCGCTGTCGCCGTCGGCGTTTGCCGTCCTAGCCGCTTGCAGGAGGCCCGTATCTTTGGGCGCTTCCCCGCAGTCCAGTGCCCACGCGGCGTGGAGAGTATCCCGGTAAGGCCCGCCCGCGGGCCCACCGGAATGCATGAGCTGCCGGCGGATTTCCATACTGCGCACCGGCGGCACCAGGGAGCGGATGGCATGGGTATGGAGTGGCTGGGCGAGCTGAAGCTGGTCGGCAGCTTCCGGAACCGGAGCGAGGTATCCCTCGTCGATCAGTGCCTGCACGGACGCCGGATCCCCAAAGGCCGTCAGGATGGGACGGGGAATGGCCGTGGCCAGCGCGACTGCCTCCAGTACCGCGCGCTCCGCATCTGTCCGGCTCATGAGGAGCCGCTTGGCAAGGTCTTGGACCGTAGGCTCCAGCCCTGGGGAGAGGGCGCGGAGGTACCAGGAGCCGTTGCTCTCAAGCAGTTCGCCGCGCCTGCGTGCGCCTTCCAGAAGTGCCTTCGCGTACAGCGGGTTTCCACCCGATACCCGTGCCAGCACCCCACTGGAGGCCCGTAACACCGTGCCGCCCAGTTCCCGAACGCACAGGCGGTGGATCGCTTGCTGGGTCAGCGGTTGGAGGTCCAGCCGTGACAGCAGGCCGTCCCGTGCCAGGGAAAGGAGCTCCTGGAGGTTCGTGCTGCGGGCACGGGAGAGGACCAGCAGGCGCAGTTCCCCTGACATCGCCAGCTGGACCAGTACGTGGCTCGACGCTTCGTCCAGATGGTGGGCGTCCTCCACCACGAGCAGTGCCGGGGCGTCCCCGGCCTCTGCGCGAACACGGAAGAACCGGCGGATGTTCCGGAGGACCATCAGCGGGGAGTCCATGTCTCCAGCCAGTGCCCGTTCCATGAACGGTGTCAGTGCTCCATAGGGAATACGGGCCAGCACCGGGCTGCTGTGGATCCGGTACGGCGTTACGATTCCTTCGAGCCGGCGCAGTACTTCCTCGGCGAGTGCGCTCTTGCCCATCCCTTCCGGAGCCATGACAACCGCCCCCCTGAACATTGGATCCAGGAGATGGTTCGAAACCTGTTCAGCTTCGGCACTGCGCAGTATCTCCGGTGCAGCTGACGCTTGGTGGTTCATCACCGAACCCCCTGTACTGCGTTCGGCCGGATGCTGCTGTCCGCATGGCCGGCGGTTAGCAGTTTTGCCAATTCCCTTCGGCTGCCCACGTGGAGCTTCGAGTAGATCTGGTAAAGGTGCCCTTCAACGGTGCGCACCGAAATCGAGAGTTCGGTTGCGATCATCTTGTTGCTGGTTCCGGCCGCTGCCTGTCTGGCGATCACCCGCTCCCGCCCAGTGAGGCCGCGCAGGCAGTCCTCGATTTCGGCGTCGTTCTCCGATTCTCCGGACTGGAGCCGCCGTGTGCGATGGATGAACCGCACCGTTGCGCGGTCCCCTGCTCCGGCGGCGATTTGCAGGGCACGTTCCCCGGTCTCACGGGACAGCAGTTCGTGTCCTAGGGCCGCAGCGGCGTCGGCTGCCAGCAGCAGCAGCTGCGGGTCGCAGCTTGCTGCACCCTTCGCGTAGTCCTCGCACAGCCGGGCGAAGCGTCCCTGCAGACCGGATGCTGTGTCGAGCAGCTGCTGCGCCTGGGACAGGTCCCCCAGCCGGACGGCGCCGAGCAGGCTCAGCACGGCGTACGCCCCGGCGCCGCGTTCCTCATCCTTGGCTGCCATTTCGCTCAGCGCTTCGGCCGAATCGACTGAGCCCAGCACGTTCCCGGCAAGGACGGCGAAGTGTGCTGCGGTGCGCTGCAGCGCCCACGAAGGCGTGGCAGGAACTGAACCGGCAGTGCGAAGATGCTCTTCTGCCCTTTGATTCTGGCCCTGTAGCGCAGCAGCATATGCGGCGACGGCGCTGACCGTGTGGAGGAGGCCTCCGGGATCAGAGATTGCAAGCTGGCGGGCGGCCGGGAGCAATCGCGCGGTAGCAGCGGCTCCGCGGCCTGCGAAGGCATGCAGGACACCTTCGCAGATTTCGTGGAGTGTTCCGCCGAAGCTACTGGCGCCTTCCTTTCCCGTTGCTCGGGCAAGGAACTCGGCAGCAGAGTCGAGGGCGCCGGAAATCATCAGGACGTGGAGTATTCTGGCCTGCGCCCGGGACGCTTCCCGGGCATCCAGATCCGGCTCTTGGGCATCTGACAACAAGGGCCAGAGCGCCGCGGCGAGTTCAAGAGCATCGGACTGACGGTCCGTCATGCCCCAGGCAACGCAGAGCCACGAACCCACCAGGGCCCTGAATCCCCTGCCGTTTTCATCCCCTCGGGCATAGACCCCGGAGAGGAAATCGGCCGCCTGCCCGTACTCGCCGTGCTGTGTCAGGCACCGGGCCCGCGCCAGGATGAGTTCCCGCTCCAGCTGGGCAGACTCGCCGCGAGCGAGTCCGTCGGCGGCGAGCACGGCAAGGACCTGTTCGGCTTCCTCAAGGCGGGTACTGTGCGCTTTGGACGATGAGCCGGCCTCGAACTGCTGCTCCGCCATCGCGCGGCAGCCGGCTTCGGCTTCGACAATGAGCAGGCGCACGGTCTCGGGAGAACGGACACCTGACGCACCGAAGGCACGGTGCCGGGTGACGACGTCGGATGTGCCGGCCGCATCTCCGCCTGCCAGTACCGCTCGGGCCAGCTCAAGCACAGCCGCCGGCGAAGACAGATGGTTTGGATCTGCTGCGATGAACGCCGCGGCTGACAACGGATCACCTTCCGCGTTCGCAGCCCGGGCGGCTGCGAGCGCGAGCTCCGCCGGTACTTTGGCACCCGAGGAGAGCAGCCACCGTGCTGCGTGTACCGGACATGAAACCACCGGATCCGGCGGAAGCTTCTCTAACAGTTCCCGTCGCCGGCCGGGATCAATCCGCCCCCGCAGAACCATCCCGAGGCCGGGATCAACCAGCGAAAGCGCCGGAACTGTCCTGTGCTCCAGCTGCAACAGCCCCGCCTCCTGCAGGGCATCCACTTGTCGGCTGTCCACCCGCTCCAGGACCTGGCTGAGGGGCAGTGCACCGGCGAGAGCGAACACGTCCAGCAGCTCGCGCTGGACGTCAAGAAGCCCCGCCAGCTTCGTGCCCATCGTGGAAGCGAGCCGAGGGAAAGCGCATTCCCGAGCCCGGTCCAACACCCAGACACCATCCCAAGAACGGATCCGGCCGCTCTCGCGGTAGTCCTCGGCAGCGGCGAGCAGCAGGCTGGGATTGCCGCCGCTGATCCCGGTCAGTTCTTCCGCAGCGGCCCGGCTTACCGGTCCGCGAAGTTCCGATTCCAGGAGATGGGAACATTCAGGGGGAAGCAGCGGCTCAAGATCCAGACGGGCAAGGAGGCCCTCGCGCCAAAGCCCCATGAACTCGGCCGGCGCGGCGCTGAAATCCCGGAAGGCTGCGAACATGTGGGCTGACCGGTTCGCCACCATCTGGCTAAGCACCATGGCAGAGAACTCGTCGAGCTCTTCCGCATTGTCAACTGCCAGGATGACCTGCCGTCCCTGCGCCCGTTCACGGATCAGCTCGGACAGACCCCGCAGTATCAGCACCGGGTGCGAAGCGGATTCCGGATCGAGCTCGGAGAGCAGGAAAGTCAGGGCACCGAAAGCAGTCCTGCCGGCAAATGCTGAACCGCGGACGTTGACCGTGTAGACATCCTGCCCGTACAGCGCCAGTACATGCCGCATGAGGGCGCTCTTACCGCTGCCGGCTTCCCCAATGATCAGGGACCCGGAAGCAGTCGAATCCGGGGTCAGGCACCCGGCCATGGCCTGGACAAGGGCGGTCCGGCCCAGGAAGGGCGAATCGTGTCCTTGCCGGATGGGAGCGGGCACGCCACCGGCGGTACGCGCCACAAGTGAGTAGGCGTCTGACGAATGATGCTTCTCCACTGCGAGACCTCTTCCTAGCAGACCGTCTGTGCCCGCGGCAGCAGGCGTTCAACACACTAGGTAGGAGGTGGGGAACCAGCCTGAGTAGCAACCACCAGTAATCATCAGCACCTACTCGGGTTACACCAGTGTGATTTGGGATCGCTACTTGATTCGCCCGCTTCAACGGCACATGCGCTACTTGGAGTACTGTCCCGGTTCCCCCTTCCGGCTGTCTTTCCCGTCACCGAGCAGGCGCCTCAACTCCGCGCGTCCGGAGACGTGCAGTTTTAGGAAGATCCGGCCGAGGTGCCAGTCCACGGTCCTCGGGGACAGGTGAAGTACGCTTCCCAGCCGGGCACTGCTTGCTCCGGAAGCAGCCCGGCGGGCCAGGTCCCGCTCAAAATCCGACAGCTTCTTCAAACGGCTTTCCAGGCTGTTGGCGTCAGCCAGCATGCGGTAGCACTCGTTCGCCACCATCCGGGCCTGCCGGCTCAGCTCCCGCCGGCTGGCGTTTTCGGCAGCTTCCCGCGCAGCGACGGCAGTCCGGTATCCGTGCAGGTAGAACCCACGGTCCAAAAAAGCACCGGCGGCCTCATACAGCTCCTGCGGCGAATTTCCGACGAGGCCGTCGCCGAGCGCCTGCCACATCCGAACGGACTCGCCGTCACCGGTACCCGCGGTGGTTTGCAGCATCGCAGCGGACGACGTGTCGCCGGAGAGTGCGGCCGCCGAGAGGCACAGAATCGCCACCGGATAGTTGCCCCGGCGGGCAGCCCGTCGCCCCTGTAACGCAAGCTCAGCGCTTGACTGCCCTTCGGCACTAAAGCGAAGGGCAGCGGTCCGCTGGAAATAACGGGTTGCAGTCAGCACATGCGATGCGGGAGCAGCCTTGAAACCCGGGACTGCGGCGAGGCACTCGGTCATCCGGTCCCAGTCCCCCCGTTCCGCGTGGCAGTAGCCCATGGCCGCGAGTGCCAGCGGCAGCAACCCGCCCCTGTCCTCCACCTCCAGCTGCCGGCATGCCGGAACAAGGCATTCCAGGGCCGCATCGGTTCTGCCGCACAAAGCATGGATCACTCCCGCCGGCAGCTCCGACCATGCGCTCAGATGGGTTTCCAGGTAACGGACTTTCCCGGCCTGGTCCAGCAGCGCAAGTGCCTGCAGCGGCTCAGCGCACAGGATGTAAGTGCACAGGATCCCGTTCAAGGTCTCGGCCCCGACGGTGAGGGGCAGTCCGCGGGCGTGTTTTAAGTTCTCCCAGAGCTCCGCTGCCTCCAGCAGGGCTTCCCCCGCCCTGCCCTCCAATGCCAGGAGCTGGCAGCGGCTGGCCCTCGCCGGCAGCAGCACAGCGGCGGGAACTGTCCAGTCCAGGCAGAGCGCCCCGAGTTCTGCCGGCGCCAACGCCGGATCCGACTCGAGCGCGGCGAGTGCGGCCCGTGCAGCAGTCACTTGCTGCTGTGATTGGGTCCGCAGTGGTTCCGGCAGGGACTGCGCAGCAGTCTCCGCGCGGGCCAGTGCTGCCTGCGGCGACAGCCGCGGTGAGGACACCATCCGTGCCACCATGGCCAGCTCCAGTAGCGCCGGTACAGCGTTTGCGGAATCGCCAGAATCCAGGAGCTGCTCCAGCTCTGCTGCGGCTTGTTGCAACTCATGGAGGGCGTGCAGTGCACGCGCGCGTTCGAGTCTGAGCCGTGGATGCGTTCCAGAAGCCTGAACGGCGCCGGCTATCCGCAGCGCGCCGGCTGGGTCTGCCTCCCTGTTCGCCGATGCACAGGCACGGGCTGCCAGCTCGGCGCTGATGGGACTACCTGCGTCCGCAGCCCACAAAGCGTATGCCTTCGCCGCTGCGTCCGGCCAGGTCTCGGGATCCAACCCTGCTGACTGCAGCTCCTGCCAGAGTTCGAAGAAGTGGCCCATGGGTACCCGCTCAGCAACCAGCTGAGTGTAGAGCGGGTTGAGGAGATATACCGATCCTTCGCCGTGGCTCACAGTCAGCACGCCCCGTTCTTCGAGCGCTTCAACGGATGGGGCATCTGCCACGTCCAGCAGGGCGCGCAGCGGCATCCCGGGACACAGCGACACGAAGTCCACGATTCGCTGCTCGCAGATGTCCAACTCCTGATACCACGCTTCAATCCAGTCCGAAATCTCGCCTCGGAAAGTCAGCGGACCCTCGAGGGTCCAAATTCCGCTGCGTTCCTTCAGCCGCCCGCCGTCCATCTGGTCACGGCACAGCAATGAGGTAAACAGCGGGTTTCCCCGTGCCTGACGCCACAAGGCATGTGCCGCCAAGGCAGACAGTTTGCCGCCGGTAATCCCTTCAATGAGCGCTAATGAAGCTGCGGAATCCAGCGGCCCCAAGTCGATCCTGCGAATCATTCCCTCGGACCACAGCCGCACCAGTTCCTCACCGCAGCGCAGCAGATCCGGTGTAGTGGCGAGCAGTGCGGCCGAGGTCTGACGCGTCAGCTGGACCAATGCGGTCTGGCTCAGCGCGTCGAGCTCATGGACGTTATCTACGAGCAGCAGGGTCCGCCGCCCGCTGGCCTGTGCCGCCAGGTGTTCCTTGAGCGCACGCAGGACGTGCCCCGGATTTTCAAGAGATGTCTCCGGCATTTCGCTGAGCACCCAGGCCAGCGACCCGTAGGCCGTTCCGGCAGAGACCCTGCTGCCCAGCACGTGCACTACGTGAAAGTCCTGCCGGGCCGCTCGGGCTGCAGCATTGGCCAGTGTTGTTTTGCCAATTCCCTCCGGGCCGACAATTACGGCGCCGCCGTTGGACTCGATGGCGGAGACTGCCCAGCGAAGTTCCTCCGACCGTCCGACCAGCCGGGTCTGTGACCCGGGGTCCGCCCGGTCTCGGTATAGGGGTAGGGGTGGTGCAGAGCGCATGGGATTCCCGCCTCAAGGTATTGAGCCTGGAACCGAGCGTAAAGAGAGGCAGTCCCTCCGCCAACACGTAGTCGTTACTGGCTTTGGACCACTTGCCGCCGGCTGCCGGGCACACGGAACACCGCGACTACTTGGGGACGGAGAGTACCTACCCGTCCCGCGGGTGCAGCTACCGGACGGGGTGTGCGCGCCGGATGCGCGCCCCGCCGCACGGAGGAAAGCCTGCCCATGTGACTCGCGGGGACTACTCCCCCATCAGTTCAGCGGTGAGTTCCTCACGCCTGCTGATGCCGAGTTTTTCGAAGATTCGATAGATATGGCCCTCGACGGTTCGCACGGAGAGGAAGAGCTGACCGGCTATCTCCGCGTTGCGGTACCCCCTGGCAACCAGCCCCGCGACGTCCTTCTCCCGGCGGGTCAGGGCAGGCGCGGCAGGGCTGCGTCCGGGCTCCGCGGCTGATTTGCCGATCATCCGCTGGACCCGCTGGAGCTGGGCCCGGTCGCCCGCCGTCTTGGCGATTCGGAGGGCCTCCTGCAGGGCAAGGGGCCCAAGGGCACCCGCATCGGCATCCGCCGGCTCTGACGCGAACCTGAGGAGGGCCGATACGTCCTGGTCCAGGACCGCCCTGGCGAACACGTTCACGGCCCGTCCCCGCGGGCCCTGGATATCCTCGGAAAGCTTGAGCAGGCGGTTCATGACAGTCGGATCACCGGCCCTCATGCTCAGGCAGCGCAGCTCGAATTCAGCCGTGGGAAGGCCATGCTCTTCAGCCTGCTCTCCTACGTCGCGCAGTGCAGCCAGCACCTTTGGATCTCCGGTCCTGGCATATCCCGCCGCCAGCCGGTTGCCCCGTGCTATGAACCTGGTGCTGAGGGTTCCGCGCGGAGGAACCCTGTCACAGTCGGCCAGCAGCTCGTCCGCCCGGTCCAGGTCTCCTGCGCCCGCAGCCAGCTGGGCCGCGATGGTGAGGGCCACGGGCAGGTTGCCGTCCGGGTCATGGGTACGCATTCCCTCGATCGCAGCCATCAGCTTGGGCAGCGCCGCCTCCATGTTCCCGCGGCGCAGCTCCATGACGGCGAGGCACATATCCACGGTGCCGCCTACCCGCAGTGAACTCCGCGACACCGCCAGCAGGTCCTTGTGGACGGTGCTGAGGACCTCGTCCCAGTAGCCGGCCCACAACAGGGCCGACAGGTGACGGTGCAGGACGAACTGGTAGTACGTCAGGAACCGGTGCTCGCTGTGGGCTACTATCCCCAGCGCCTCCCGGGTGAGTGTCACCGCGCTTTCCGCTCGGCCGCTGCAGGAGTGGATTTCCCCCAGGATCGCCAGGGACACCATCACCGCTTCAGCATCCCCCGCCTGCCGGGCCTGGGCCAGCAGGTCCCGGACCGGTGCCTCCATGCCCCGGTGGTTACCCGCGGACACTTCAATCAATGCTTCCAGGAGTGATGCTCCGCGCCATGATGAGTCGAGGTCAGTCCTCAGCTCCTCGTCCAGTGTTCCGGAAGACTCCGCTGCCGTCTCAATCCGCCGGATCGCGGCTTCCCAGGCCGCACATGCTTCCTTCAGCCCGTCCACCTCGCCCGTGAACCGCTGCAGCAGCTGCACGCGCAGCAGCGTGCCCAGTTTCGCCGTCGTCAGGTCCGCGGCTGTTTCGACCGTTCCGCTCACCAGTTCCCAGGCAGCATTGAAGTTGGCGCGGTTGTAGTGGGCACGGGCCTTCTGGATCCTCGCGGCTGGCAGCAGGGCCGGATCCTTCACTTCGCCGGCGGCGCGGAGCGCAAAATCACTGTCGAAGAAGTTGTTTGCCATATAGGCCGCCCGCAGCAGCTGGGCCTCCGGAACCGCGGCTCCGCAGTCCAGGGACCAGCCGACGCTTCGCAGCAGCCCGTCCATCGATTCCATGTCATCGGGCATGACTTCCTGGACCCGCTGACGCAGCCGGGCGCTTCGCGCTGCTGGAACCATGTGCCGCACCAGCTGGCCGTACAGCGGGTGCCGCGGCCGCAGCAGCCTGTCGCCTTCGTCCTCAACGCTGACCAGGTTTGCCGCGGTCAGGGCGTCAACCGAGCGGTGAAGACCGAGTTTGAAGGCGACCGCCACCGGTAACGGTTCCGCGAGCGCAATGATCTCCATTGCCTCCCGCTCTGCGCTGGAAAGCCCCGAGAGGTGCGCCTTCAGCAGGTCTGCCAACCGCCCTTCGGGCGGACCGGCGTTGTTTTCCATGAGCCACACGCCGTGGCGTTCGGTCAGCGCCCCGCTCTTGCGCGCCTCAGCGACCAGCGCCAGCACGAACATGGGGTTCCCGCCGCTGCGGCTCGCAAGCTCGGCGCTGGTGGTGCTGAGCACCGGCCCGCCGAGCACCTTGGTGCAGAGTTCCTGGACCTGCGTTTCGGTCAGCGGCTGAAGCTGGTGCCGTGAGATGGCGCCGCTCCATACTTGGGCCGGGATGCCTGCCGGGATGTCAGTGATGCTCCTGGTCAGCAGCAGCATCCGCACCCGTCCCGACGCCATCAGCTGGGACAACAGGTCGGCACTGGCTTCGTCCAGGGCGTGTGCGTCGTCAACCACCAGCAGCGGCGCGGGACTGGCGTCCTGTCCCCCTGCGGGGCGCACTCTTCCCAGCAGTGCACGCATGACCGCCAGCGGAGAGTCAGTCTCATCTGCGGAGAGCACGGGCAGCAGCGGCGCGAGGGCACCGAACGGAATGCCGGTCAGCGCTGAGCTGGCATGTATACGGAATACCGGCAGCTCACGCTCGAGTTCACGGACGACGGCGTTAGCGAGTGCACTCTTGCCCATCCCTGCCTCTGCCACCAGCAGGGCGCCGCACAGTTCCCCCGAGCGCAGGTCGGTCAGGACCGCCTGGAGGTCGGCCTCGCGGCCAACGAGCTGCTGTGTTGCAAAACCCTGCATTTTCTCCCCAAACCTCACTCTGCGGAGCGGAAAGCATCCCGCAACTCAGTTCTTCCCGACACGTGCAGCTTCCGAAACAGTTTGTTCAGGTGCCAGTCAACGGTGCGCGGCGAGAGGTGCAGCTCCTCCGCAATGTGGTTCCTGGACGCTGTCCCGGCTGCTAGCCGCACCAACCGCGCGTCGAAGTCGCTGAGTCCTGCCAGCAGGTTCTCCATGGTGTTTTCGCGCAGGAGCCTGCGGTACGCAGCATTCTCCACAGCGGCGGCGCGGCGGGCTATGCTGCCGCCGCCGGCCGCAGTCATGGTGCGGACCATGCCCGCGGCGTGGTGGGCCAGCAGATGGTGGCCCAGCTGTGCAGCCCCTTCGGCAGCTTCCAGCAGGACCCAGGGGTCGCTGCTGAGCAATCCCTTGGCGTAAGAGCCCAGGGCCTCGGCCCATCGTCCCGTCGCGGTGGATGCCAAGCGCCCCAGGTGCGCTGCTGCGGCCAGGTCTCCCCTCGTGGCAGCAGCTTCGTAGCAGCCCAGGGCGAAGGAAACGTTTCCAAGGGCTTCTGCGTCCTCCGCCATCTGCACCAGGCTGCGTGCTGCGGTTTCCCTCTCCCGGCCCTGCCGGGCAAGTATCCGGAAGAACTCCGTGACTCGTGCGGCATGCCAGAACGGACGGTTGCGGAACCGCGGCGCGAGCTTCTGGTAAATGCCGGCTCGGGCGGCGTTTCCGCTCAGCCCGTGGGCGTAGGACAACAGTGCTGCGGCAAGGGGAAGCAGGTCCTGGGGATCCCGGTACCGCAGCTGGCTCACTGCCGGTTCGAGTGCCTCGACGGCGGCGTCGGATTCTCCGGCTGCCGCACGGACCACGCCCCAGACCAGCTCGCCGGCGGTCCCGCGGTAGGCACCATCAGTGCCGTCGGTGTTGTCGCGGATAAAGCGGAGTGCGCGCTCCAGGTCGCCGGCAGCGTAGAAAGTGTAAAAGAGGCGGTTGAGGATAACACTCTGGTCCGGTGCCGGCAGCGGAGCACGCAGCACTTCCCCGTGTTCTTCCACCAGGCGCAGTGCTGCCCTGGCGTCACCGGTCACCGCAAGGGCTTCAGCTGCGGCCGCTGCCGCCAGGGCGCGTGTCCTGACCGCTATGTCCCGGCGGCGGGCCAGTGCTGCCAGGGGCTGAACGGCTCCAGCGCAGTTTCCTTCGGCGAGCTGGAGTTCGGCCCTGGCGTAGTCGATTTCAGCAGAGATGTGGGGGGTGTCGGCAACGCCGGAAGGAGGGTCCAGGCTGTCCAGGACCCGGGCCGGGTCATCCGACTTCGAAATGCTGCGCAGCAGCGCAGCCTTCTGGATCATGACGGCAACCCAGGTGTCCCGGTTGTCCGGATCCAGTCCGGCTTCGGCGGCCGTCAGGACGCTAAGGGCTTTCTGGTTCTCCCCCAGTGCCATAAGTGCCCGGATCTCCTCGAGGACCAGACCGTCCTCACGGCTCCCGGGCCCGGCCGAACCAACAATCTCCAGTGCCAGGGACTGCTTGCCGGAATCATTGGCATACGCAGCGGCCCTGCGGAGAAGCCCGGGGCCAGGATCCGTTTGGCAGTCCAGCGACCATGTGACGAATCCGGCCAGCGCGGCGGGGGCCAGGCTTCCCGGGTCCTGAAGAACCTCCGTCAGTTCCTTCCACAGCTCATGGCTGCGGCCCAGCCGCATGTTGGCAGCCACCACCGAGGCAAAGAGCGAGTTCGACAGCATCACGGCCGGCTGTGTACCGCGTTCCAGCATCACCGTGCCGTTTTCTTCCAACGCATCCACTGTTTCCGCAGGCACCAGCTGCAGGGCCGTGGCCAGCGGCAGCGGACTAACCCGGGAGAGGACTTCGACCAGTTTGCGATACTCTGCGGGTAACCCGGCCAGCTGCGTATCAAAAAGCTCCGCAACGGCCCCGGTGTGCACATAGGCCCCGGCGCGGACCCAGGTATGGTCGGAGAGGACCAGCCGGCCCTGCCGCACCTGCTCAGCTGTCATCAACAGGGTAAAGTGCGGATTGCCGCGGGTCTCCGCCCACATGCTCCGCGCCGCAGGTTCAGAGACCGCCCCGCTGAGGAACCCCTCCATCAGTGTCCGGGTTTCGGCTTGGCTGAGGGGCTCGACGTCGACCCTCACCAGGTGCCCCTCCGCCCAGAGCGAAAAGACTTCCGCTTCAGCCTGCACCAGGTCCGTGGCCGTGGCAGCAACCGTGGCTTCCCCACCCCGCACCAGCTGGGCGATGACCTGCACCGAAAGCTCGTCGAGTTCATCGACGTCGTCAATCACCAGCAGCAGCGGCAGGCCGGCGGCCCGTGCGCGCAGGAGCCGGCGTACTTCGTGGAGCGCGGTCACAGGATTCAGTCCTCCGGCCAGAGGCAGCTCGCTCAACAGCGGCGCCAAAGCGCCGTAGGGGGTGCGCCGCGAAACCCTTGTGCCGTACAAGGCTTCGATCCGGTGTCCCCGGGCGCGGTCGGCCAGGGCCTGCACCAGGGCGCTCTTGCCAATTCCCTGTGGCCCGGCGATGAGGGCCCCCCGCCCTTCCGCCAAGGCAGATTCCATGCGTCCAAGGAGAGCGTCCCGGCCCACAAGTCCCGCCAATGGCCTGAGCAGCCTCATGTTGTGTCAGCAGGCCGCAGGCGCGGACCGCTGACAGGACCGTATGAATCAGGCCCTCCCATAATTCTCCCCCAGATCCCCGATTCACTGTCTGACTCGGTTCGTTTGCACCGTTGCGACAGATCAAACCACTGCGGAAAGAGTACGCTCCAACGGCGTCCATAGGAAGCTATTTAAGGGCGCGGTTGTTTTGCCGGAGCTGTGGAACGGCTTCCCGGAGCGTCTTGGATTGGGGGCGGACCTGTGCCGCGAAGCGAACTGCCGAAGCCTGTAGGGAATTGGAGGATTGATAAGGGACCGGCGCCGGGATGGGGGTGGCCCAGTCTCGGAGGCCTCCCGACGCCGGCCCCGCTTCAGGAGCCCGAAGGCTACCGCCAGTGTAGGCCCGCCTCCGGGGCCAAACAATGCTCGCCTGCCGTGCTGTGGACACGGGTTCCATACCTAAATATTCCGCAGGCGCTACTCGGTGCCGGTGACCTGCGGTTATGTCCGCAGCATCGAGGCAGCGGCCGCTCAGGCTCCGCTGTGGAACTTCTGCTGAGCGGCCAGGAGCCCCTCAGTGACCAGTAACTCGACGGCGTCTGCGCCGTCGGATACAAGGAATGGCAGCTCCTTGGACTCCGCGGTCCCGAAGTTTTTCAGGACCCAGTCCGCCGTGTCCATCCGGCCCGGCGGCCGGCCCACGCCCACGCGGACCCGGAGGTAGTCCTTGGTGCCCAGGGCCTTGCTGATGTCCCGGAGCCCGTTGTGTCCGCCTTCTCCCCCGCCGCGTTTGAGCTTCACGGTGTTGAACGGGATGTCGATCTCGTCGTGCACGGCCACGATGTTTTCCGGTTCGATCCCGTAGAAACGTGCCAGCGCCGAAACCGGCCCGCCGGAGAGGTTCATGTAGGTGAGCGGCTTGGCCAGGATGACGCGCGGCCCGCCGATGCCAATCCGGCCTTCGGCGACCTGTGCCCGGGACTTGTGCGACTTGAAGCTGCCGCCTGTGCGCGATGCGAGTTCATCGAGGACCATCTGGCCAACATTGTGCCGGTTACGGCTGTAGCCGGGCCCGGGATTCCCGAGCCCGGCTACTAGCCAGGTGTTGCTGGTCAAGAAGGACTACGCCTCTTCGGCAGCAGCTTCTGCGGAAGCTTCTTCGGCCTCATCGGCAGCCGAAACGGCAGGCTCGGAGATGTTGACAACCATGGTCTCCGGGTCCAGCAGCAGCTCGACACCAGCGGGGAGCTCGATGTCACCGGCGGTGACGTGCTCGCCTGCGGCACGGCCTTCGACGGAGACCGTGACGGTTTCCGGCAGGTTGGTGGCGTCGGCGGAAACGAGGACGGTCACGGCTTCCTGGTTGTAGACGGCGCCGGGGGCAACCTCGCCTTCAACGTGGACGTTGACCTCGACGTCGACCTTCTCGCCCTTGCGGACGGTCAGGAGGTCGATGTGCTCGATGATCTGCTTGATCGGATCGCGCTGGATATCCTTGGCCAGGGCCAGGTGGCCTTCGCCGTCGACGTCGATCTCCAGCAGGGCGTTGGGGGTACGGACAGCCAGGGTAGTGGCCTTGGCGGGCAGCAGGATGTGCAGAACATCGGCGCCGTGGCCGTAGATGACAGCGGGGATCTTGCCGGCGACGCGGGCCTTGCGAGCTGCGCCCTTGCCGAATTCGGTGCGGGTGGTTGCTGCGAGCTTCTGCTCAGACATTGCTAACTCCTGTGATGGTTCTTCCGGGATTTCAGTTGCCTATTCGGCGCCGGTATCGGAACGAACCAGCTGCACCATCCGCTTCGGTCAGCAGAAACTGATCATGAGCGGGTGCAGTTGAGAAGTTGCCAGCCACCGTCGATAACGGAGGTCCTCCGGAAATTCCGGGGCCTCCCTCGCCTAGGCATCGGAAACAATGCTACCAGCAACACGGCGTCGGGCTTTCCACTCTCCTCCCCGCCCCTCAACCACCGAGAGGCCAGTTACGGCTGGTTTGAGCATTCAAACCGGCCGTAACTGACCTCTCGATGACGGGAAGGGGTGATGAAAGCGTGGTCGAGGACTAAGCCTTGCCGTCGAAGAGGCTCGTCACGGAACCGTCTTCGAAGACCTCGCGGATGGCGCGGGCGATCAGCGGAGCGATGGAGAGCACAGTGAGCTGCTCGAAGCGCTTGTTGACCGGGATCGGCAGCGTGTTCGTCACTACGACTTCGCGGGCACCGGACTCGGCCAGGGTGCGGGCAGCCGGGTCGGAGAACACGGCGTGCGTCGCGGCGATGATGACGTCCTTCGCCCCGGCTTCCTTGAGGACGCGCACGGCGCCGGCAATGGTTCCGCCGGTGTCGATCATGTCATCGATCAGCACGCAGGTGCGGCCTTCGATCTGGCCTACAACCTGCTTGGAAACAGCCTGGTTGGGCACTGTCAGGTCGCGGCTCTTGTGCACGAAGGCCAGCGGAGCGCCACCCAGGCGCTCGGCCCACTGTTCGGCAACGCGGACGCGGCCGGTGTCCGGGGAAACGACGGTGACGTTCGAAACGTCCACCCGGGTCCGGATGTAGTCCGCAAGCAGCGGGATCGCCATCAGGTGGTCAACGGGGCCGTCGAAGAAGCCCTGGATCTGCGAGGTGTGCAGGTCCACGCTCATGATGCGGTCCGCTCCGGCGGTCTTGTACAGGTCTGCCACCAGGCGGGCGGAGATCGGCTCGCGGCCGCGTCCCTTCTTGTCCTGTCGCGCGTACGGGTAGAACGGGGAGACCACGGTGATGCGCTGGGCCGAGGCACGCTTGAGCGCATCGATCATGATGAGCTGTTCCATCAGCCAGTTGTTCAGCGGTGCCGGGTGGGCCTGGATGACGAAGACGTCCTTGCCGCGGACACTCTCTCCGGGACGCACGTAGATCTCGCCGTTGGCGAAGTCATAGGCAGCGAGCGGCAGCAGTTCGGTGTCGAGGCACTTGGCCACTTCCTCCGCCAGCTCAGGGTGTGCCCGTCCCGTGGCTAGGACAAGCCTTTTTTCACCTTGTGCGGTGATTACGCTGCTCATGACTGTTCGCTTTCTCGCGTGGGGTTATCAGTACCGGAGAGGGAAGTCTGTGTCTGGGCGCGCCCGGCGGCCTCCGCTGCAGCGGAACCGGGGCGGTTGGCCGCTACCCAGTTTTCGAGGTTGCGCTGGGGCGCCACGTTGATGGCCAGCGAGCCCGCCGGAACGTCCTTGCGGATCACCGTTCCAGCTCCACTGTACGCCCCGTCCCCTACCGTGACGGGCGCCACGTACATGTTGTCACTGCCCATGCGAACGTGTGATCCAACCGTGGTGTGGTGCTTCTTTTCGCCGTCGTAATTGACGAAAACGGAGGCGGCGCCGATGTTCGAGTGCTCGCCGATGGTGGCATCCCCCACATAGGAAAGATGCGGAACCTTGGAGCCGGTGCCGATCTGCGCGTTCTTGGTTTCCACGAAGGTGCCGATCTTCCCGCGCTCACCGAGCTGGGTGCCCGGGCGCAGGTAGGCAAAGGGTCCGACGTCGGCACCCGCGCCGATCACGGCGTCGGATCCGTGGGTGCGGATCACCTTGGCGCCCTCGCCGATGACCACGTTGGTGAGGGTCGTATCCGGGCCGACGACGGCGTCGCGCGCCACCGTGGTGGTGCCGTGGAGCTGGGTGCCCGGCAGGATGGTGACGTCTTCGTCGAGGGTGACGGTCGAGTCGATCCAGGTCGTCGCCGGGTCGACGATGGTGACGCCGGCGCGCATCCAGCTGACCAGGGTGCGGCGGTTGTGCTCGGCGTTCAGTGCTGCGAGCTGAACCCGGTCATTGGCGCCTTCGACCTGCCACTGGTCGGTTGTCTCCACTGCCGCCACGCGCCCGCCGGCTGCCCGGGCGATGGCCAGGACATCGGTCAGGTACATCTCGCCCTGTGCGTTGTCCGTGCTGACCCGGGACAGGGCAGAACGGAGCACGGCGGCGTCGAAGGCATAGATGCCGGAGTTGATTTCGTTCACGGCCAGCTGCTCGGCAGTGGCATCCTTCTGCTCCACGATGCCGGTGACCGTTCCGTCCCCGGCGCGCAGCACCCGGCCGTAGCCGGTGGGGTCCGCAACCCGGGCGGTGAGCACGGTGACAGCGTTGGAGTCCACGTTGTGGACGGCCACCAGCTCGCGCAGGGTGCCCGCTTCCAGCAGCGGAACGTCGCCATAGGTCACCACGACCGTCCCCTCGAGCGGGGTCAGGGCGTCAATGGCCTCGACGGCGGACTGGACGGCGCGGCCGGTACCGGGAACTTCGTCCTGGTCCACGATCATGGCGCCGGGCATCAGCGAGGCAATGTGGTCCGCGACCGTTTCGCGTTCGTGGCGGACGACGACGGCGAGGGTGCGCGGGCGCAGGGCTTCCGCTGCGTTCAGGGCGTGTCCCACCATGGAGATGCCGCCCACGGGATGGAGGATCTTTGGCGTGCGGGACTTCATTCGGGTGCCTGCTCCGGCTGCGAGGACGATGACCGCAGCTGGTGCGGTGCCTTCGTTTGGTCCGGTTCCCTGCGTATCCTGCATGCTCACGAAAAGGCGCTCCTACACGTTGTCCGGCCACGGCACCGGGGCAGTTCCAAGCTTGCGGCGGGCTGCATCCCAGCGTTCCGCCCATAGGATTCGAACCTATACTCCACGGCTCCAAAGGCCGGGGTGCTGCCGTTACACCAGGGCGGAAAATGTGTGGCTGATGCCGCACACAAGAGTCCAGTTTGCCATGCCCGAACCCCGCTCCGCGACTCGGTGTCCGGGCGGCCCGCGGGCCGGCGCGTGCCAGTGCGTAGACTGGGACGGTGGCGAGAATAACAACTGCGCGGTCACGGCCGCGTATGACAGGAGTCCAGCGGCGGGCCCAGCTGATCGGAGTCGCCCGCTCCCTTTTCGCCCTGCGGGGACTTGAAGGCGCGACCATCGAGGACATCGCGGCCGGGGCCGGAGTGTCCAAGCCGGTGGTCTACGAACACTTCGGTTCCAAGGAAGCGCTGTATACCGAGGTAGTGGATACGGAGTTCGACCGGCTGCTGGCAGCCATTACGCAGGCGCTGGGCGCCGACGCGGGCCCCCGGGTGCTGCTGGAACGGGCCGCCTATTCACTGCTCGACTACATTGAGAACCACACGGACGGTTTCCGGATCCTGGTCCGCGACGCTCCGCCGTCGCAGCCCGAAGGCACCTTCTCAACCCTGCTCTCCCGCATCGCCGCGGACGTTGAGCACATCCTCTCCAAGGAATTCGGCAGCCGCGGCCTGAGCGCGGAGGTAGGCGGCATGTACGCCCAGATGCTGGTGGGCATGGTTGCCATGACCGGCCAGTGGTGGCTCGATGCCCGCACCCCGGACAAGGCCACCGTGGCCGCCCACCTGGTCAACCTGTCCTGGAACGGTCTGACCGGACTGCAGAAGGAACCGGCCCTGGGGTACATTCCCGGCGGCGGAGCGCCGCTGGTACTCACCCTCTCCGCAGTCCTGGTCCGTGACTCGGACGGACGCATCCTGCTGGTCCGCAAGCGCGGCACCCGGAAGTTCATGCAGCCCGGCGGCAAGCTGGAGGCCGGCGAGGACTTCCGCACCGCTGCCGCCCGCGAAGTGAACGAGGAACTCGGGCTGGCCGTGGCCCCCGGGGATCTCGCGGACATTGGCCGCTGGTACGGGCCTGCAGCAAATGAGGCCAACACCTACATCGACGCCGGACTGTTCTCCCTCAACCTCGAGGGACCCCGTGGAACCGGCAGCGCCGTCGTCCCGCAGGCCGCGGCGGAGATCGAGGAAACGCTCTGGCTCACCCCGGCCGAAGCGCTCGCCCGCAACGACATTTCGCCGCTGCTGCGCGACCATGTGCTGCCCGAGCTGCTGGCCACCGAAAGCCCGGCGGCCGGCGTCGACGACTAGTTCCCCAGCTCCCAGCCATCGAAATCACAGAAACTGCCCGTACCAGCGCTGATACGGGCAGTTTCTGTCATCTGGATGGGATTACTCGAGGATCTCCGAGGCTTCGAGCCACTGCATCTCGAGTTCTTCCTGCTCCGCTGCCACGGCCTGCAGTTTCGCGTTGAGGTCCGCCAGCACCTCGAAATCGGGGCTGCCGCCGGCCGTCTCCCGGTTCATCTGCTCGTGGATCTTCTCCGACTGGCCTGACAGCTTGGTCAGCTGGCGCTCGATCCGGGTGAGGTCCTTGCGGGCGTTGCGCTTATCCGCTTCCGAATGCGCGGACCCGGCAACCGCAGTGGCGACGGCGCCCGGCGCGGCGTCGGGGCGGGAGGCACCTGCCTGCGCGGCCCGGCTGGCCTGCGAGGAGCTTCCACCGCCGGCACCCGAGGCCAGCGCGGCTTCCCGCAGCTCAAGGTACTGGTCGACGCCGCCGGGCAGGTCCCGCAGCTTGCCGTCACCGAGCAGTGCCATCTGGGTATCAGTGACCCGCTCCAGCAGGTAACGGTCGTGCGAGACCACCACGAGGGTCCCGGGCCAGCCGTCCAGCACGTCTTCAACCGCGGCCAGGGTGTCGGTGTCGAGGTCGTTGGTTGGTTCGTCGAGCATCAGCACGTTCGGCTCCCCCACCAGCAGGCGCAGCAGCTGAAGCCGCCTGCGCTCGCCGCCGGAGAGCTCACGCACCGGGGTCCACTGCCGCTGGGAGCTGAAGCCCAGCTGCTCCACCAGCTGCCCGGCGGACAGCTCGCGCCCGCCTACGTTGAAGACGCGCTTCTCGTTCTCGATCACCTCGATGACCCGCAGGTCCGCGACGTCGTCCAGTTCACGGACTTCCTGGGTCAGCACGGCGGTCTGCACGGTCTTGCCGCGCTTGAGCCGGCCCGACGTCGGCTCAACAGTGCCGTTGAGCAGCCGCAGCAGGGTGGTCTTGCCGGCGCCGTTCACGCCCACGATGCCCAGCCGCTGGCCGGGAGCCAGCCGCAGGGTGATGTTCCGGAAGAGCTGGGTGTCCCCCAGTTCCAGGGACACGTTTTCCAGGTCCAGGACGTCCTTGCCCAGCCGCGCCGTCGCCATCTTGTTCAGGGACAGCGTGTCGCGGGGCTCGGGCACGTCGGCAATCAGGGTGTTCGCGGCCTCGATGCGGAACTTCGGCTTGGAGGTCCGTGCCGGGGCGCCGCGGCGCAGCCACGCCAGTTCCTTCTTGATCAGCTGCTGGCGCTTGTTCTCGACTACGGCGGCCATCCGGTCGCGTTCGGCGCGGGCCAGCACGTAGGCGGCGTACCCGCCGTCAAAGGGCTCGACGACGGCGTCGTGCACTTCCCAGGTCCGGGTGCAGACTTCGTCCAGGAACCAGCGGTCGTGGGTGACCACCAGCAGTGCCCCGTCGGTGGCCCGCCAGCGCTGCTTCAGGTGCCGGGCCAGCCAGGCGACGCCTTCGACGTCGAGGTGGTTGGTGGGCTCGTCAAGCATGATGACGTCGTCGTCGCCCATCAGCAGCTTGGCCAGGGCCACGCGGCGGCGCTGGCCGCCGGAGAGGGAGGAGACCCGGGCGTTCCAGTCGACTTCCTGCACGAGGCCGCTCATCACGTCGCGGATCTTCGGGTCCGAGGCCCACTCGTAGTCAGCGGCGTCACCCACGATCGCCTGTCCCACGGTGAGGTCACCGTCGAGCACGTCTGACTGGTCCAGGTAGCCCACCGTTACGTCTCGGCGGCGGGTGACCCGTCCGCTGTCCGCGCTCTGCCGCTCAGCCAGCAGCCGCATGAGCGTGGACTTGCCGTCGCCGTTGCGGCCCACCATGCCAATACGGTCCCCCTCGTCGAGCCCAAGGGAAACGGAATCGAGGATAGTGCGGGTGCCAAAGGCGATGCTGAGGTTCTCAGCGCCAAGCAGGTGTGCCAATCGGAGCTACTTTCGTCGGTGGTTCAGGTTTTGCTGGCCGTGCGCTGCGCCCCGGCCACAGGGCCGTGGACGGCGAGGGCATTGTGCCCCTCGGACCGCAGGTCGGCTTCGAGATGCGCGGCGGACGCGGCGTCCGCGGCCAGGAAAGCGAGGGTGGGACCGGATCCGGAAACGATTCCGGCCAAAGCGCCGAGGGCGCGTCCCCGGTCCAGGACAGGAACAAGCTCCGGGGCGAGGGACAGGGCCGCTGGCTGGAGGTCATTGGAGATAACGTCCGCCAGTGCCGCAGCGTTCCCGGTGCGCAGTGCCTCGAGCACACGAGGGTCGGCCGCGTAGGGCTCGGGCGCCGGGTCTGCACCCCCGGATTCGGCCTCCGAGCGCAGCGCGTCCAACCGGCCGTAGACCGCGGGGGTGGACAGGCCAGCGCCGGAGGAGGCCACAAGGACCCAGTGCAGCGGGGTTCCCGCGGGTGCTTCGGTGAGCAGGTCCCCTACCCCGAGCCCGACGGCGGCACCGCCTTCCAGCGCAAACGGAACATCCGCACCGAGCCCGGCTGCCAGCGTTCTGAGTTCGGCGGCGTCCAATCCGGTTCCCCAGAGCAGGTTACAGGCCAGCAGTGCGGCCGCGGCGTCGGCCGAGCCGCCGCCCATGCCTCCGGCGACCGGAACGCGCTTGGTGATGGTCAGTTCCACCGCCGGATCGGCTATGCCGGCGTGTTCGGCCAGCGCCGCGGCGGCACGGGCCACCAGGTTGTCCGGTCCCAGGGGAATGCCGGCCACGGGAATCCGCAGCGGGCCGCCTCCCGTCACGGACACGGCGATGCCCGGCTTCGGGGCGGCCGTGGCCGTTACGTCTTCGCGAAGGCTGAGGGCCAGGTAGACGCTGGCCACGGCATGGTAGCCGTCCGGGCGCAGCGGGCCTACCTGGAGGGAAACATTGATCTTCCCCGGCGCGCTGACCGTCACTGAGGCCGGGGTCTGGGCGGTGGTGCTCACGGGGCAGTCTTCGCCTCGGCGATCCGGGTGTAGGCGGCAATATCCAGAACCTCGCCGCGGGCGCTGGGGTCCACTCCGGCGGCGCGGAGCGCGGTTTCCGCAGCGGCTGGGCTCCCGGCCCAGCCGGCGAGCGCAGCGCGCAGCGTCTTGCGGCGCTGGGCGAAAGCTGCATCGATGACCGCGAAGACTTCCTCGCGGGTGGCCGTTGTGGCAGGCGGCTCGTGGCGTTCGAACCCAACCAGGCCGGAGGCGATCTTAGGGGCCGGCCAGAAGACGTTCATGCCAATGACCCCGGCCTTGCGCATGGTGCCGTACCAGGCGGCCTTGACGGACGGCACTCCGTACGTCTTGGACCCAGGGCGCGCGGCGAGCCGGTCAGCCACCTCGTCCTGGACCATGACCAGGCCGTGGCGCAGGCTGGGGAACGTTTCAAGCAGATGCAGTACCACGGGAACGGCAACGTTGTAGGGCAGGTTCGCCACCAGGGCGGTGGGCTGGGCCGGCAGCTCGGTGACGCGCATGGCGTCCGCGAGGACTACGTGCAGGTTCTCCGCTTGTTCCGGACGCCACGTCTGCACGGTCTGCGGCAGGCGTGCGGCCAGGACCGGGTCGATCTCCACTGCCACTACTTCCCGGGCAGCGTCGAGCAGTCCCAGGGTGAGCGAGCCGAGGCCGGGACCGACTTCCAGCACGGTCTCCGAGGGATCCAGCGACGCGGCGGCGACGATCCGGCGGATCGTGTTTCCGTCAATGACGAAGTTCTGTCCAAGGGTCTTGGTTGGACGTACGCCAAGTTCATCTGCCAGCGCGCGGATATCGGAGGCACCAAGGAGCGGTTTGGGCCGCGGAACGGGCGCAGAAACGGATTCAGTCACTGCCTCATACTAGCGCCCGCAGCCGCCCCGGACCGTGTCGGCCGGTGTAGCCGCTAGTCAGGCCAGTCCCCCACGCAGGGCTTGGGAGCCGGGTGGAAAGGTGTCTTGAAAAGACTCATCGGATTCCCTCCACGCTTTCGCAATTGCTCTGCCGCAGCCGCGAGCGGGACTGTAGCGTCCCTTACCGCGGCTGATCCAAGTCTGGCGCACCGGGAGAACGGCGGTAACGGTCATGGGCAAAACCTTTGGGAAAAGGCTTCGAACAAACCGGCAGGAGAGGCTGCTCAGCCGCCGGGACCTCGGGGAACCCGGGCTGGCTGAGCGGGAGGTCTCACTGCTGGAAAACGGGAGGCGGGAGCCGGGACAGCAGATGCTCAGCCACCTCGCAGCCCGGCTCGCGTCTGCGCCGGGGTGCCCGCCCCGCCCGGGCGGTCCGAACGGCGCCCTCTACCTGGGCCTCTGCGCGAGCCAGGCCTGGGATGAGAGGAGCTACTTTGAGTGCCTTGAGACCGCGGTGGCTGCTGCGGCCGCGGCTCGGGCGGAGGGCGACGGCGAAGACTGGTTCGAGCTGTCCCTGCTGGCAGGAAACGCGCGGTTGAAGCTCGGCCACTACCGCTTCTGCATCCGGCAGGCTTCTGCGCTCGCACGGCATCCGCAGGCCCGCGGCCGCGCGGAGTTGAGGGCCAGGGCCCTGGAGCTGCTCGCCCGGGCTTGCCAGGGGGCGGGCCGGCTGCCCGCAGCGGTCCGTCACGGCCGGGAGGCGGTCGATTCGGCGCAGGAGGGACCTGTGCCGGCAGAGGTGAGCCTTGCCGCCTGCCTAAGCCTGGCCGCAGCGCTGACCGAGAGCGGCAGGGTTTCCCAGGCCTGGGAGTACTGCCGGGTCATGCTGCTTCCGCTGGCGGAGGCAGTGCCGGACACGCTGCTGGCCGGCAAGGCCTTCTGGGCCGTGGGAAACGTGGCCTTCCGGCGCGGGGATGCCGCCGCGGGTGTCCGATACCACCAGCGTGCGGCAGCGCTGCTCAGCCCTCGGCTCGACGTCGGGCTGTGGGCTTCGTTCAACAAGGCCTCGGCGAGCATGCGACTTGCCTCCGGACTGCACGATGAGCAGACGTTCACCTGTATCCGCAGGGCGGAAGCCGCCCTCGCCGTCGTCGGCGCGTCCCCCGGTGATGCGCTGGACATCATCCACGCCCACGGGCGCTGGCAGCATCTGAACGGCAACTACGCACGTGCCGTGGACCTGCTTTCGGAAGTCTGGGACGCGCGGGGCCTGCTCTCTCCCCAAACGGCAGCAGAAGTGGCCCTCCAGCTCGGCCTCAGCCTCGGGCGCCTGGGCCAGGCAGAGGCCGCCAGGCGTCACCTGGAGGAAAGCGAGTCGTTGTTCCGCCTGGCCGGCGCACCTGACCGTTCGGGACACGTTCGGACCCTGGCGGATGCGCCGGCGGAGCATCCCGGTCCGGCTCGCTGACACCGCATCTGCGCCAGGCATGGAAAAAGCCGGCCTCAGGGACCGGCTTTTTCCATCTGTGTGCTGGCTGGGCTAGAGCAGTCCCAGCTTGCTGGCGCAGGAGGGCCAGTGGCCCCATCCACCGTTGGCACGCAGGTTTTCGGCGACGGCAATCTGCTGCTCAGGGGTAGCCTCGCTTGCCACCGGGGCGTAGGCGCCGCCGCCGGCACCAAGCCAGCTTTGGGTGCTGAACTGCAGGCCGCCGTAGTAGCCGTTGCCGGTATTGATGTGCCAGTTGCCGCCGGACTCGCACTGGGCAAGCGCCGCCCAGGCACCCCCGGCGGGTGCCGAACCGGATGCGGCACTGGACGCAGCTGCTGCTGCGGGACGCTTCTTGGTACCGACGGCGACCGTCTCGGCAACCGGTTCACGCGTAACGCTTTCGCTGGCTAGGACACGGCTGACTTCGCGGCCGTCCACCACCACGGTGTTGAAGATCCGGGTGCGCTCGCCGGCCACGCCGGGCTCGGTGACCTTCTTTTCGCCCTCGAAGAGCTCCGCGTCATCCACCGTGCGGGTTTCGAACGGCACTGGCTCTGTCACGGTGTCCTGGGTGTCTGCGGCCACCCGTGTCACCTTCAGCGTCATGCCGTCAGCAATCGCCGCCCGGGTCGGTACTGAAATCCGGTCCGACGCTCCGAGGGTCACGCCGGCTTCAGCCAGGAGTTCTTCGACACTCGACGCGGTGGTCTCCAGCTGCGAGGTCTTGCCGTCTGCAAGCAGGGTAACGGTCTTGGGAGTGGAGATTGAGAGTCCGCGAACGGAGACCAGGGAGGCGTCCAGCGAGGCGGAGACCGAAGACTTCGCGGAGACCCGCAGTTCGGAAATCAGGTCTGCCACCGTGGAGCCGGTGGTCTGGACGGTGTGGCCGGTGCCGTCAACGTTGACGTTAACCGTCTTGGCCGTGGTCACTTCAATCGTGGTGCCGTCCCGGACCTCGGTATCCGGGGCGGGGACCACGCGGTCTGCTGCTGCAAGCTGCACGTCGGCCTTCGCGAGGACATCCTCAACGGTGCCGCCGAAGGTCATGATGTCGCTTGTCTCACCGTCCACGTTCAGGACGACGGACTTGTTGGTGCCGACGAAGGCCACGAGTCCCAGGATGAGGGCCACCATGACGGCGGCCTGGCCTCCGAGCTTCAGCCCGCGCCTCATGAGTGAAGTTGCCACGGAATTCCAAACTTTTTGAGCTTCCGGGCACGGGGACTTGGGCGCACGCCGGGCAGGGCTCCGGGTCTCACGGAGTGCCGGCGCGCGCAGGCAGGGACCATCGCCGTCGTGGCTACACCGGCTGCCGAGGCAGGGCATGGTTCTCTAAGGCGGTAGTTATTAGTCCGGAAGCCTTCCCCGACCCCGGCTAATAGGTCCCTACCGTAACCGAACCGTGATCTCCGGGCAAACTCCGGTTTCGGCCCGAAGCATTGACAGCTAGTCCCAGGACCCGTAAACGGCGGTGGTGTTCGCTGCTATCGAGGAGCAGAAATCAGCCAGGTCCGCACCCCGGATTTCGGCCATGGCCCGCACCGTATAGGGAACCATGTAGCTTGCGTTGTTCCGTCCGCGGAAGGGGTGCGGGGTGAGGAACGGGGCGTCGGTTTCAACCAGTATCAAGGACGGATCCGCCACTGCCAGGGCGTCCCGGATCCCTTCTGCGTTGCGGAAGGTCACGGTTCCGGCAAAGGACATGTACCACCCGTGTTCGTTACAAATGCGGGCCAGGCCAGCGTCGCCGGAGAAGCAGTGGAAAACGACGGCCGGCGGAAGCTGTTCTTCCCCGAGGATGCGCACAACGTCCTCATGCGCGTCGCGGTCGTGGATCTGTACGGCAATCCCCGCCTGCCGCGCAATGCCGATGTGCCGGCGGAATGAATACTTCTGGGCATCCACGCCTTCGGGGCCGGTGCGGAAGTAGTCCAGCCCCGTCTCCCCCACCGCCCTAACCCGGGGACGGGCCGCGAGCGCTTCTATCTCTTCGAGGGCCGCGTCCAGAGTTCCGTCCCGGGCAAGCTCCGGCGCATCGTTGGGATGGATGGCAACGGCCGCCAGGAGCCGCGGGTCCTCTTCGGCAAGCCGGGCGGCTTCCCGGGACGATTCGAGGTCCGTTCCCACCTGGACGGCACCTTGCACGCCCGCGGCGGCTGCGGCGTCGAGCGCTGCGGAGGCCGTCCGGGCACCCGGAACGCCGAAATCCAGGTGTGTGTGGTTGTCCATGACCGGAACGGGCAGCGGCTCCGGCGCGGGGGCGAACGCCTTTTCGGCGCTGCGGCCTTCCTCTCGCTGGCTGTGTCCGCGGGCAAGGTAGGTCTGCGGTATTTCACCCGGAACGTATGCGCCGTCGATAGTCATGTCTTTAAGCCTAAGTGAGCTTGTACCCTGTACGTACTAAGTGCCCCGGCGGCTGCCGGGAACGGTGTTGGCGGTGCCGGTGCGGCCCCGCGCGCCGCAGGCCCGGCAGCCCATGGGGCACTCAACCGCCGGCCGGGACTGGGCTCTTCCCCGGCCCACGAGCCGAGCCCTGGAGGGTATCCATGGACACCCGCAACACATCTGCTGCCACCGCAGGATTCGATGCGCCGGGCGCCGTGGCGCCGTTCGCCGGGAGCGCGGCCGGGGAGGCGGATTCGTTCCTTTCCGTCAGCACGCGGATCCTCGATGCAATCAACACGGTGATTGACGGCAAGGACGAGGCAGCCCGCCTGGTGCTCACGGTCCTCCTGGCGGAGGGACATGTGCTGCTGGAGGACGTACCGGGTGTCGGGAAGACCATGCTGGCCAAGACCCTCGCGCGTGCTGTGGACTGTTCAGTAACGCGCATCCAGTTCACCCCGGACCTTCTCCCCTCGGATGTGACGGGGGTGTCGATCTACAACCAGGACGCCCACCGGTTCGAATTCAGGCAGGGCCCGGTCTTCGCCAACATCGTGATCGGCGACGAGATCAACCGCGCCTCGGCCAAGACGCAGTCCGCCCTCCTGGAGTGCATGGAGGAACGGCAGGTCACGGTCGACGGCGGCACTTACCGGCTCGCGGAGCCCTTTATGGTGGTCGCCACCCAGAATCCCCTGGAGATGGAAGGGACCTACGCACTTCCGGAGGCCCAGCGGGACCGGTTCATGGCACGTATTTCCCTGGGCTACCCGGACACCGCCTCAGAGATCGAAATGCTCGAAACCCACCAGTCCGTCTCTCCCCTGGAGTCGATAGTTCCGGTGGCTTCAGTGCGGGACATCGCTGCCATGACGGCTAAGGTGCGGGACGTCTACGTGTCCGCTGCGGTCAAGGAGTACACCGTAGCCATCGGAGCGGCGACGCGTGAGCACCCGTTCATCCGGCTCGGTGCCAGCCCCCGGGCGCTGCTGCAGCTGCTCCGCGCCTCCAAGGCCCGTGCCGCGCTGGAGGGCCGGGACTTCGTCCTGCCCGACGACGTCGCGCGCCTGGCCGGATCGGTGCTGCCGCACCGGCTGATCCTCGAGCGGCAGGCGCTGGGCGCCGGTGAAACCCCTGCCTCGCTGTTGGCGGCTGTTCTCTCCAAGGTGCCCGTTCCGCGGCCTCCGGGTGCCCGGGCCGGAATGACGCGGCCGTAGCCGGTGAGGAAACCCGGACAGCCCGTAGCCAGCAGGCCCATGCTCACCGGACGCGGCTGGGGACTGGTAGCAGCCGGAGTCGTGTCGCTGCTCGGCGCGCAGGTATTGGGCCGGCGTGACCTGCTGCTGCTGGGAGTGTTTCTGATCCTGACGCCGCTGGCCTCTGCACTGGCACTTCGGCTGCTGAAGCCGCAGTTCAGCGTGCAGCGGTCCTTTCGTCCGTCCACCGCAGAGACCGGGATACCGGTAAGCGTGGGACTAACGGTGCGGCCGGTGAAACCCTTCGGCGGAACGGCCCGCATGACGGAGGAACTGCCGGCCCGTTTCGGCACCAGCCCCGAGTTCCTGTTCCCTGCCGCGCGGGCGGACGGCCTGGCCAGCCGGTACGAGTACCGGCTGGTCTCCTCCCGGCGGGGCCTCTACCGCATTGGCCCGGTCAGCGCAGGTTTCCTGGATCCCTTCGGACTCGCACTGGCACGGCACACCATTGGCGGCACGGATGACCTCATTGTGAAGCCAGTGCCGGTGGAACTCCCTGCCGCGGTGCTGGACGGACTGCGCGGCGGCGACGGATCGGTTGCCACGAGGGTCCAGGGAGTCCCCAGCCAGGATGATGTGACAACCCGCGAATACCGGCACGGAGATCCGATGCGCAGGGTGCATTGGTCCGCCACGGCCCGCCACGGCGAGCTGATGGTCCGCCAGGAGGAAACGGTGGCAACGCCCCGCGCAACCCTCGTGCTGGACCAGCGGGAATCCAGTTATGATCAGGGATTTCTTTCACCCTTTTGGGCCGAAACCGCAGACGACGCCGCTCCTGCCAGCTCAGAATCGTTCGAATGGGCGGTCGCTGCCGTCATGTCCATCGGCGCTGATCTTTTGGAGCGCGGGTTCGCCGTGCGGCTCCTGGACGCCCAGGCCCGTCCCGGCCTGCAGCGTTCACCCTCCAGCGCCGATCCGCGGGCAGCGGTCTTCAGCGGAGCGGCCGCTGCCGGAGACCTCGGCGAGGGGCTGGCCGCCCTCGGGCTGGAAGAGGCAGCGGCAGCATCCGGGCCCCGCCCCCGGCACGGTTCCCGTACACGGCGAACCCTCCGCAGGCCCGGCAGGCCGGCTCCATCCGGCGCCAGCCCGCGCCCGGATCGGAGCACACACCCCGGACAGCACCAGCCCTTCGGCGACGCCCTGCTCGAAGCCCTGCTGGACGCCCGCCATCGGGGACCGCTTGTGGTCATCACCGGCGCGCTCAGCGAAGAAGATGCCCGCAGGCTCGCACCGGCCGCAGACGCGGTGCCGTCCGCCCTTGTCCTGCTGGTTACCGAACGGCCGGCAGCCGCCACAGCGCAGCTGGCGCTCCTCCGGTCAGCGGGCTGGACTGCCGAAGCCGCAGCGCCCTCCCAGCCGGTGGCCGCCGCGTGGTCCGGTGCAGCGGAACACGCGGCAGCACTCGCGCAGCAGGGGCTTAGGCCATGACGGCGACGCTCGCTCCGCCGGAGCCCCGGCAGTCGGAGCCACGCCCGCGCCGGCGCCGGACGGGAGATGCCCAGTGGGTGGGCGGAGCGGTTTGCGCTGCGGCCGTGCTGCTGTGCGCGCTGAGTATCCACGGGGTGCTCGACGGGTTCGCCTGGGTGTGGCCGCTTGGGACTGCGCTCGCCGCGGTCGCAGCAGGAACGGCGCTCGCCCGGTGGTTCAGGCTGCCCACTGCGCTGGTACCGGCAGCAGGGATGGCTGCACTGGCCCTCATCCTCACGGTGATGTTCTCAGCTGACGCCGCGTTCCTGGGGATCCTTCCCACGGGTGCCACGCTCGGCCGGGCACAGGCACTGCTCTCGGCCGCCCAAACCACGGTGATCACCCAGGTCATCCCCGTCAACCCGGACGCCGGCGTGGTGTTCGTTGCCTGTCTTGCGGTGGGACTGATCGCCGTCCTGGTGGATACGCTGGCAGTCACCCTTCGGATGCCCGCAGCCAGCGGATTTGGCCTGTTCACCGTCCTGCTGGTTCCCGCGATCATCAAGCCGCAGAGCGTGGGAGTGGCAGGCTTCACGGCGGCAGCGGCCGGATACCTCCTGATCCTGGCTGCCGGAACCTGGCAGGAGCGGCGAGAACGGTCTGCGGCGCATGCGGCACCGGACGTCCCGGCCCGCCCCAGCGGCGCCCAGGCCGCAGGTGCCGCAGGAATCGGTGCGGCGGCCGTGGTGGCAGCCCTGCTGGTTTCCCTCGCCATTCCGGGTTTCAATGCAGGCGCCTTTCCCCAGGGCGCACGGTTCAACTTCCTGAACGGTTCCACCGGACTGAACCCCGTGGTGTCCCTGGGCAATGACCTGCGCCAGCCAACCGCAACCGGACGGATCACCTACGCCACGGACTCAACCCGGCCGGTCTACCTCCGTTCAACCACCCTGGAAGACTTCTCCGGCACCCGCTGGGCTCCGGATACCCGGGAAAACGAGCGGAAGTCGCTGGCAGGAGAAATGGCCCCGGCAGGTTCCGCGGATCCCGCCATCCCCACGGAGACCGTGCGCACCCTGATCAGCTCTCCGAGTTACGCCAGCCCCTGGCTGCTGGCTCCCTACGCGCCATCCTCCGTGTCCGGGCTGGACGGCGCCTGGACCTGGGATCCCACCACCATGACCATCCTGTCCGGCAGCGGCAGTTCGGAACCGCGTTCCGGTTATGAAGTCGTCAGTGAGTCTCCCGTGGTGACCAGCGAGGCCCTCTCCGGGCTCCGGGCTGCTCCCGCGGATGCGGTGGAACCCAGGTTCACGGACCTCCCGGGCGACCTCCCGCAAATCATCCGGGACACGGCCCGGGAAGCAGTGGCGGGCGCCGACGGCCCCTATGCCCAGGCGCTGGCCCTTCAGTCCTACCTCCGTGGTCCGCAGTTCGACTACTCGCTCGAGGCCCCCGTCGAGGGCGGTTATGACGGCAACGGTATTGGCGTGCTGTCCAGGTTCCTCGAACAGAAGTCCGGCTACTGCATCCATTTCGCCTCCGCCATGGCCGTCATGGCCCGCGAGGTTGGCATCCCCAGCCGGATGGGCCTGGGCTACGCTCCCGGACGGGCGACGGGCAATACCCTCCCCGGTCCGGACGGCACGGAGCTGGATGAGTATGCGGTTGACGCGCGCGATGCGCATGCCTGGCCCGAACTCTACTTCGAAGGTGCCGGATGGGTGCGTTTCGAGCCCACGCCGTCCCGCGGCGTCGTGCCCTCCTACGCCGTCCAGCGGCAGCAGAACGCCGCGTCCGCCGCGCAGGCCGACGCCGATCCGCGGGATATGCGGAACCCGGCACCGCCGGTGCTTCCCTCGGCCGCTCCCGAGCCCGATGCCCAGTCCCAGCCCCTCGAGCCGGGGGAAACTGCCGCGGCTCCGTGGGCCGGCGTTGGAATAGGCCTGTTGGTGGCCGGGGCAGCGGTACTCACGCCGTGGGCCCTGCGCCGGAGAAGGACCGGGCTGCGCAGGAGCGAACATGCCGGGTCAGGCCGTGCGGCTCCGGCCTGGTCCGAGGCCACGGACCTGGCACAGGATTTCGGCTACCGTGCCCGGACCGCTGACAGTCCGCGGTCCTACGCGGAGCGCCTTAGCTCGCAGGCGGGGCTGCCGCAGCCGGCGGCGAACGCGCTGGCCCGGCTGCGCGCCGCTTACGAAGCCGAGGCCTACGCCGACCCGGCGGGGCCTGGCCCCGCCGGGAAGCCGCCCGCGGACTGGCAGGACGTGGAGACCCTTCGCACCGCGCTGCGCGCGTCCGTGACCGTTCCGGCGCGGCTCCGGGCTGCCTTCGTTCCGGCGTCGTTGTTTCCGGCCCAACGCACCGGGCCCACGCCGGCCGCGTCCCGGGAACCGGCGAAACCGTCTTCCCGGCGTTAACGCCGCAGGCCCCGCACCGGGGGTTCTCCGGTGCGGGGCCTGCGAACGCCGCTCAGCGGCCGGGAACTATGCCGTGGGGTCAGCGATTCCGATGTACTGCGTGTACAGGTATTCCTCAATGCCTTCGTCGCCGCCTTCGCGGCCCAGGCCGGACTGCTTGACGCCGCCGAAGGGGGCGGCGGCGTTGGACACGACGCCGGCGTTGAGGCCGAGCATGCCGGTCTCCAGCTTCTCGCCGATCCGCAGGCCGCGGTTCAGGTCCTCGGTGAAGACGTAGGCGATCAGGCCGTACTCGGAGGCGTTGGCCAGCTTCACGGCTTCGGCTTCGGTGGAGAAGGTGATCACCGGAGCCACCGGGCCGAAGATCTCCTCCTGCAGGATCCGGGCGCCGGCGGGAACGTTCTTCAGCACGGTTGGTGCGTAGAAGTAGCCCGGTCCGTCCACGGGCGCACCGCCGACTACCGCAGTGGCGCCGCCGTCGATCGCGTCTTCCACCAGGGAGTGGACCTTGTCGCGGGACTTTGCATCGATCAGCGGGCCAACCTTGGACTCGTCCTCGGTTCCGCGGGCGGTGGTCATGGCGCCGACCTTGGCCGCGAACTTCTCGGAGAACTCGTCGGCAATGTCCTCGTGCACAATGAACCGGTTGGCGGCGGTGCAGGCTTCGCCCATGTTCCGCAGCTTGGCCGCCATGGCGCCTTCAACTGCCTTGTCGATATCGGCATCCTCGAACACCACGAACGGCGCGTTGCCGCCCAGTTCCATGGAGGTGCGCAGCACCTTGTCCGCGGCATCGCGGATCAGGCCCTGGCCCACCGGGGTGGAGCCGGTGAAGGACACCTTGCGGAGCCGGTCATCCTTCATGATCGGACCGGTAACTTCCCCGGCCTTCGTGGTGGAGACCACGTTCAGGACGCCGGCGGGCAGGCCGGCTTCCATCATCACGGCGGCGAACAGCTGGGAGGTCAGCGGGGTGAGCTTGGCAGGCTTGAGCACCATGGTGCAGCCGGCAGCAACCGCAGGAGCGATCTTGCGGGTGGCCATCGCCAGCGGGAAGTTCCACGGCGTGATCAGCAGGCAGGGCCCAACCGGCTTCTTGGTGACCATGATGCGGGACTTGCCGTCCGGTGCGGTGCCGTAGCGGCCGGTGACGCGGACTGCCTCTTCGGAGAACCAGCGCAGGAACTCGGCGCCGTAGGCAACTTCACCGCGTGCTTCGGCCAGGGGCTTGCCCATTTCGAGCGTCATGAGCAGCGCGAAGTCCTCCGCGCGGGCAGTAACGAGTTCAAAGGCGCGGCGAAGGATTTCGCCGCGGACCCGGGGAGCGGTTGCGGCCCAGGATTCCTGCGCGGCTGCGGCTGCGTCCATGGCTGCGGCGCCGTCTTCGGTGCTCGCATCTGCGATGTTCAGCAGCACCTTTCCGGTTGCCGGGTCCTCGACTTCGAAGGTCTTTCCGCCGGTGGCTTCGCGCCACTCTCCGTCAATCAGCAGGCCGGTGGGAACCTGGGCCAGCAGTGCGGCCTCGCGTTCAGCGGTTACAGCCATGAGTGAGCCTCCAAAGTATGCGGGTTTTCCGGATCACAATCTGCCCGGTGCTGTTTTCACCGTAGAGCCCGCCGCCGACCAGTGTAAATGCACCCCTGCACAAGGAAATTCCAGCGACCCTGTGCAGTTGGCCAGAGGAGAGTTAGGAGCTGGTTCCCCGCGCCGCCAGCACCGCCGAGTAGAGTTCGCGCTTGCTGATCCGGGCGTCGGAGGCCACGGTGGCAACGGCGTCCTTCAACCGGGATCCCTGGGCGATCAGGTCATTCACGGCCCCCACGTGGTCTTCCGGTGCCTCCGGCTCGGCGTCGGGCGCTCCCCCGACGACGACGGCAATCTCGCCGCGGACTTCGCTGGACTCAGCCCACTCCAAAAGCTGACGCAGCGGACCGCGCAGTACCTGCTCATGCAGCTTCGTCAGTTCCCGGGCCACTGCGGCGGGACGTTCGGGACCGAATGCTGTGTCCAGTGCCCGCAGCATGGGCTCGAGGCGGTGCGGAGCTTCGAAAAAAACCATGGTGCGTTCCTCGCGGGCCAGCTCGGAGAGCCGGGCAGCACGCTCACCGGGCTTCCGCGGAAGGAAACCCTCGAAGCAGAACCTGTCGGTGGGCAGGCCGGAGAGCGCCAGTGCGGTCAGGACAGCAGACGGCCCGGGCGCCGCGGTAACGGCAATTCCTTCCGCCGCGGCGGCTTCCACGAGCCGGTACCCGGGGTCGGAGACCGAAGGCATGCCGGCGTCGGTCACCATCAGCAGGGTGGCTCCGCCGCGCACCAGTTCGAGCAGTTCGGGGGTTCGCGACTGCTCGTTGTGCTCGTGGTAGCTCATGATGCGGCCGCTGGTGCTGATATCCAGGGCGCTGACCAGGCGGTGCAGCCGGCGGGTATCCTCTGCCGCAATGACGTCAGCGTGCTGCAGCAGGTCGATCAGGCGGACCGTCGCGTCGCCCATATTTCCGATGGGCGTGGCTGCCAGCACGATCTGGCCGGCGCCTGCGGCCTCACGCTTCTCTGCGCGTTCAACGCTCTTGGGCTGCTGGGTCTCGCTGCTGCTGGAGTTCACCCTTCAACCCTACGCGACAGGCTATAGAGTTGAGCCCGTGACCCTGCCCCTGCCCACCGCCCCGGCCCGGGACACCGCACCCCTGGTGCAGCCGGCGGAGCGGGCCTTTACGGAGCAGTCGCTGCGCCAGAGGCTGCTGGGAGCCGCGCTTCCCTACCGCTCCTGGGCATGGGCGGCTGCCCTGGTTACCGCAGTTCTTGCCGGACTGCTTCGCTTCATCCGGCTGGATGAGCCCGGGTCCCTGGTCTTCGACGAAACGTATTACGTCAAGGACGCCTACTCCTATCTTGTCTCCGGCTACGAACGCGCCTGGCCGGAAGATGCCAACGATTCTTTCGCAGCCGGCCAGCCGGATGGCCTGCTGGAGGGCGCGGAGTATGTGGTCCACCCGCCGGTGGGCAAATGGATGATTGCCTCCGGCATGGCACTGTTCGGGCCCGGTTCAAGCTTCGGCTGGCGCTTCTCCGCCGCCGCAGCCGGCACACTGACCGTGCTGCTCCTGGCACTGATCGCGTGGCGCCTGTTCAGGTCTCCCCTCCTGGGCGGAGTTGCGGGCCTGCTGCTGGCCGTCGACGGACATCACCTGGTCCTGTCCCGGACCTCACTGCTGGATATCTTCCTCACCTTCTGGATTGTTGCGGCCTTTGGCGCGCTGCTGCTGGACCGCGACGACGGACGGCGGCGGCTGGCACGGAAGCTGCACCGGCCCGCGGGAAGCCTGCCGGATCCCGCTGCCCTACAGACCGGGCCATGGGTACTGTGGCGTCCGTGGCGGCTTGCGGCCGCCGTGTGCCTTGGCCTGGCCGTGGGCACCAAGTGGTCGGCACTGGCCTTCGTTGCCGTCTTCGGCATCATGACCGTCCTGTGGGATGTCAGCGCACGGCGGGTGGCAGGAATCCGCGCCTGGCCGGCGGGCCTGCTCAAGGACGGCATTCCGGCTTTCCTCACCATCATTCCGGCAGCGGCCGTTACATACCTGGCCACATGGACCGGCTGGTTCCTCTCCAACGGGGCGTACGGGCGCCAGTGGGCACAGACCAATCCCGCCCCTGCGGGACTCGAATGGGTTCCCGGTCCACTGCGGTCCCTCGCCGAATACCACCGAAGTGCCTACAGCTTCCATAACGGCCTGTCCTCTGAGCATTCCTATGAAGCCAGCGCCTGGACCTGGCTTTTCCTGGGCCGCCCCACCTCGTTCTTCTACGAGAGCCTGGATCCGCAGCAGGCAGCATGCGGGGCGGATTCATGCACCTCCGCCATCACATCCGTGGGCAACCCGCTGATCTGGTGGGCTGCACTGCTGAGCCTGGTCGCCGTCCTCGCCTTCTGGCTCGGACGCCGGGACTGGCGGGCCGGAGCAGTGCTCTCCGGCATCGCCGCCGGCTACCTGCCCTGGTTCGCTTTTCCGGACCGGACCATGTTCTACTTCTATGCCGTCTCCTTTGTGCCGTTCCTGGTGCTGGCCTTGACCTACGTACTGGGACTCGTCCTGGGGCGGGCAGCAGATCCGCCGTTGCGCAGACGCCGCGGAGCAACCGTCACAGCGTGCTTCCTGATCGCTGTTGTCCTGGTCTCCGCCTTCTTCTATCCGGTCTGGACGGCTGAAATCATTCCCTACTCTGATTGGCGGCTCCGCATCTGGATGCCGAGCTGGATCTAGGTCTCAACGCTATGAACTCGCACAGAAAGGGAGGTCCCGTGCGCGAATCCTCCACCGGATTGTTCGTGGAACTCCCGGAAGACTCCAACATCACCGATCTCCTGCTGGCTACCGCAGAACGGTCTCCTGAGAAGCCCCTGTACTCACGCCGGACTGGTACCGGCTGGACGGATGTGAGTGCCGCCGGGTTCCTTGCCGAGGTCCGGGCGGCAGCCAAGGGCCTGTTGGCGCAGGGGGTCCGTCCAGGCGATACGGTCGCTGTCATGTCCGGAACGCGGTACGAATGGACCGTCGTAGACCTTGCCATCTGGTTTGCCGGCGCGGTCACTGTTCCTATTTATGAGACCTCCTCCCCCAGCCAGGTCCAGTGGATCCTCACCGATTCCGGTGCGCGGCTCGTCTTCGCCGGTGACGACGCCAAGGCCAGGGTCATCGAAGCCGGGGCTGCTGCGGCCGAATCCCCGGTCCGGATCTGGAAACTGAGTGGCAGCGAGGGGCCGGACACGCTGGCCGCGCTCGCCGCCTCCGGAACGGAGGTGGCGGACGAGGAACTTGAGTCCGCCCGTTCCTCCGCGGCGCTCTCCGATGCGGCGTCCCTGGTGTACACCTCCGGAACCACGGGACGGCCCAAGGGATGCACTATCAGCCACGGCAATTTTGCCCTGTTCGCCGTGAACGTGATTGAGCTCCTCCCCGAGATGCTGAAGCGCCCGGGCGCCAGGACACTGATGTTCCTGCCACTGGCCCATGTCCTGGCCCGCGCTGTGCAGGTTGGCTGCCTGGCCGCCGGGGTCACGGTGGGCCATAGTTCCAGCGCCGCTGTCCTGGTTGAGGACCTGCGGACGTTCCGTCCCACCTTCCTCCTGGCCGTGCCCCGGATTTTCGAGAAGATCTACGCCGGTGCCGAGGAGAAGGCTGCTGCCGCCGGCAAAGGCAAGCTGTTCGACGCCGCTGCCTCCACCGCCGTCGCCTACTCTGAAGCGCGGGACAGCGAGGCTCGCGGCGGGTCCGGCCCGTCCCTGGCACTGCGGCTGCGCCATGCTGCCTTCGACCGGCTGCTGTATCCGAAGGTCCGGGCCGCGTTTGGCGGCGAGATGGACATTGCCATCTCCGGCGCGAGTCCGCTGAGCCCGCAGCTCGCACATTTCTTCCGGGGCGCCGGAATTGCGGTCCAGGAAGGCTACGGTCTCACGGAAACCACCGCTCCGGCGTCGGTGAACACCATTCCGCTCACCCGGGTGGGATCGGTCGGGCTGCCGATGCCGGGCAACTCCATCCGGATTGCCGAGGACGGCGAGGTGCTGGTGAGCGGTGTCGGTGTCTTCTCCGGCTACCACCGCAACCCCGAGGCAACGGCGGAAGCGTTCACCGGCGAATGGTTCCATACCGGCGATCTCGGAGCGCTGGATGAGGACGGTTTCCTGCGGATCACCGGCCGCAAGAAGGACCTGCTGGTCACCGCCGGCGGTAAGAACGTCGCCCCGGGTCCGCTGGAGGAAAAGGTCCGGGAACACCGCCTGGTCTCCCAGGTGGTGGTGGTCGGCGAAGGCCGCCCCTTCGTGGGTGCCCTGGTAACGCTCGACGACGAGGCATTGGCTGCGTGGGCCCGCGAGAACGGCATCGACGCGGGCAGTCAGACGCTTCCTGAGCATCCCCGGGTCCTCGCCCAGGTGCAGGAAGCAGTGGATGCTGCGAACGCCTCAGTGTCCCGGGCCGAGCAGATCCGCCGGTTCACGGTGCTCCCGAAGGACTTTTCCCTGGACGGCGGCCATGTGACGGCGACGCTGAAGCTCCGCCGCCAGGCCGTGATCGCGGACTTCACCGCTGAGGTGGAGAAGCTGTACGCGAACTAGTCCTGCCGCATCTGCCGGACAAGACACAAGCCGGGGCCCGATTCACGGGCCCCGGCTTGTGTCTTCTTCAGCCTGCTCGGCTAGAGCGCTTCGAGCGACTCGAGGTAGCGGCGGCGGCTCTCCTCGCGGGCGAGGCGGGAGCGTTCGCGGCGCTTCTTCGTTGGCCAGGTGAACACCATGACCAGCACGCAGACGATCAGGACGATGGCCGCAATGGCTCCGCCGGCGTCCATCCAGAACTGGGCGGGGAACAGGCGGATCAGGGTGTCGTCAAGGCGGAACGTCCAATTGCCCTGGGCGAAGAAGATGGTGTGCACCATGGTGAAGAACTCTTCCCAGGCCAGGACGGCGGCTACCAGCAGTCCGGCAATAAGTGCCAGGGTTGCTACGGCACCGGCAAACAGCGCGCGCCGGATCCCGCCCGGGCAGCGCCGGGCGAGGTAGATCCCGCCGGCGATGCTGAGCAGTGCCATGCCCAGCGCCGTTACGAATGCGAGGCTTAGGACCATCTTGACGTCGGCCATGTGCGACACCTCGGTGGCCAGGTACAGGGAATCGCCGTCCGGCGTCACCAGGTCTCCCAGATACCGCGGAGAAGCAAAGTTCAGCAGGTAGTCCACGGCGTAGGAACCGTAGGTCATGCGGTCATCTGTGCTGAAACCGAAGCTGTCCGCCGGGAAGCCGGGCCGGTTGTACTCGATCCACAGGAACAGCGGCGTTGCCACCGCGCGGATCGCGGCGGCCAGCAGCATGACGGGGAAGAACACCGCGATGGCAACCTGGATGACCCGGCCGAGGACGGGCTTGGCGCTGGCGGCGCGTTCCCGCTCCGCGTTCCGCCGCTCAGCTTCCTCTGCCGGGACGGCGGGATCGGCGGCCGGCATGGCTGCGGTTTCCGGCACGGCAGCGTTCGCGGCGCTGTCCTCGCCGGACACCTGCCGCTCTCCCGTGCCCGGCGGCCCGTACCACGGACCGCCTTCGGCGGTAGTGGGATGCGGTTCGGACACCGCTGGATCCTGCCCGGATGCCTGTTTGTCCGCAGTGCCGGTAACTGCTGAAGCAGTCTCGTCCGTGGCGGCCGTGCCCTTTGTTCCGGTGGAGTCTCCAGTTCCGGTGGAGTCTCCTGTTCCAGCGGAGACGTCATTTCCGGCGGAGTCGTCGGAGCCGTACCGGCTCAGGTCGGGCATCGTGCTGGCAGCGCGCATGGGCAGTGTGCTCCGCTGGGCCAGGGACGGGTGTCCTCCCGGCACTTCCTCACGGGTCCGCGCAGGTGCTGCCGCGCCGCCCGCATCGTCCGGAGCCGCAGCGCCGGAACGGGAGGTTTCGTTAACGTCAGCGGACGGCGCATCCGCCACAGGCGCGGGGGCGTCTCCGGTCTCGGAAGCCGTTCCAGCGGAAGCCTCCTTGCGCTCATGGGCGGTTCCGGCGTCGGGCCCCGTTCCGGCCAGCCCGGCGAACTCCGCATCCCAGGCATCGTGTTCAGCCGGAGCAGCGTTGTCCCGGGCCTTGCCCGTAGCGGCCGCGTGGGTTCCGCTGACTATGGTCTCGCTTGCGTCGGACGGGTTCTCGCCGTGCCCGTCCGGCGTCTTGCCTGAGGGGACGCCTTCCGTAGTGGGGTCTTGGTCCTGGCTTGCCACTGCTTCGTCTCTCATCCCAATCCTGTTTGAAGTCACCGGGGTGGTGGGGGGTCCGGTTTCGTCCTTCATAGACACTACCGGCCACAGGTCCCTGAACCGAAGGGGCTCACGGCGAGTCCGGACAGCGTTTCCGTCGGAGGTTCCGGGCCCTAGGCCGAGCGGACCACGGCCTCGCCCGCATCACGTGCCAGCAGGTCACCGCGGAATCCGGCCTCGTAGGCACGCTTGCCCAGGATTAGGGTGTACGCCCAGTAGGCGGCGAGCACGAGCGCACCGATGGTAATGCGCAGCCAGGCCGGAAGCCCGCTGGGGGTGACGAAACCTTCCACCAGCCCGGAGATGAACAGGACCACCACGAGCCCCAGCGCCACCGTCATCAGGGATCGACCTTCCTGAGCCAGCGCGGCTACCCTGGGACGCGGTCCGGGCGCAACGAGGGTCCAGAAGATCTGGAGTCCGGCCGCCGCCGCGATGAAGATTGCCGTGAGTTCCATGAGCCCGTGGGGAAGGATGTACGTGAAGAAGGTGTCAAGCTCGCCGAAGGACGCCATGGTGCCTGCCGCCGTGCCCACACCGATTGCGTTCTGGTACAGGATGTAGGGCACCCATATCCCGGTGACGCCGAAAGCCACTGCCTGCAGCGCGATCCAGGCGTTGTTCGTCCAGACCATGCCGGCGAAGGACGCCGCGGGATTCTCCGAATAGTAGGCAGCGAAATCCGACTCCACGTAGCGGCGGAGCTCGGCATCCGTTCCCATGGCTGCGAGGACACCTGGCGTGTTCACCACCCAGTAGGCGGTCAGCGCCGAGACCAGGACAAAGAGTGCTCCGATGACCACGGTCAGTATCCGGACCCGATAGAACGCCGCGGGCAGGGAGTACACGAAGAAACCGGCCAGGTCCTCGAAGAAATTCGACCGGGCGCCGGTAAACCGGGTTCTGGCGCGGGAGAGCCGCATTGACAGGGCTGCGGACAGCGCGCCTTCAGGCGCCACCGAACGGATCACGGAGAGGTGCGTGGAGGCGCGCTGGTACAGCTGCAGCAGTTCGTCCGCCTCAGCCCCGCTCAGGCGGCGGCGGGCGATCAGTTCATCAAGCCGCTTCCAGTCCGGGCTGTGTACGGCGGCGAAGGCATCCAGGTCCACGCCTCCACCCTAGCGGGCGCGGCCGCGTGGACCGCCCATCTCCACGGCACGGATGGGTAAAGTGGGAACCCTGACGTTGAAAGCTGAAGCAGGGGGCTGGCATGAGCACGGTGGTCACGGGTGAAGCCGTTGTCCTTGAACTGCGCCCGGCCTCTTTCGCGGCCCGGGGGCTCAGCGTCCTGATCGACGTCGTCTCGCAGCTGCTCCTGCTGCTCCTGCTGTTTTTCCTGATCGGCAATACTCTGGACGGGGCACTCGATCCGGCACTGACCCGGGCCCTGCTGCTGGCCTGTGTTGTCCTGGTGATCGTGGTGATTCCGGTGGCAGTCGAAACGCTGACCCGCGGCAAGTCGCTGGGACGGCTGGTCATGGGCCTGCGCATCGTGCGTGACGACGGCGGTGCGGTGCGTTTCCGCCAGGCGTTCACCCGCGGACTCCTGGCCGTCCTGGAGATCTACATGCTGGCCGGTTCGCTGGCTTTCGTCACCGCGGTCTTCAACGAGAAGTCCAAGCGCCTCGGGGACATGCTTGCCGGGACGTACTCGATGCGGGAGCGGGTCAAGGCTCCCCCGCCGGCCGCCGTGGCCATGCCTCAGGAACTCGCACCCTGGGCGGAGCTGGCGGACATTGGCCGGCTGCCGGACCCCCTTTCCCGGCGCGTGTCCCGGTTCCTGGCCCAGTCGGAGCGGATGGCGCCTCCGGCCCGCGCCTCCATGGCCGCTTCGCTGGCAACAGAGGTGTCCGCCTTCGTCTCTCCGCCGCCGCCCGCAGGCACCTATCCGGAGTCCTACCTCCGCGCCGTCGTTGCCCAGCGCCGGGAGCGTGATTTCGCCCGTTTGAGCGCACAACACGACCGGTCCGAACAGCTGGGCCGCCGGCTGCACCGCCTCCCGTTTACGGACCCCTAGACCGCGCACCAGCAATCCCGCAACAAAGCCGCGCCGCTCCGTTGGGAGCGGCGCGGCTTTGGATTCCGCCGTGAGGGCCTAGTACCGGTAGTGGTCCGGCTTGTAGGGACCGGCCACGTCCACGCCCAGGTATTCGGCCTGCGGCTTGGTCAGTTCGCTGAGCTCTACGCCAAGGGCGTCGAGGTGCAGCCGGGCGACCTTCTCATCGAGAATCTTGGGCAGCACGTACACCTGGTTGGCGTATTCGGGGGTGCCGTCTTCCTTGTCCTGTCCGTACTTGGTGAACAGTTCAATCTGGGCAATCGTCTGGTTCGCGAAGGAGTTGGACATGACGAAGGACGGGTGTCCGGTGGCGTTGCCCAGGTTCAGCAGGCGGCCTTCGGAGAGCACGATGATGCTGCGCTGGTCCTCGGTGCCTTCGTCGAAGATCCATTCGTGGACCTGCGGCTTGATCTCCACCTTGCGGATTCCGGGGACGCGGGCCAGTCCGGCCATGTCGATTTCGTTGTCGAAGTGGCCAACGTTGCCCACGATCGCCTGGTGCTTCATCTGGGCCATGTGGGAGGCCATGATGATGTCCTTGTTTCCGGTGGTGGTGATGAAAATGTCGCCCTGGCCCACCACGGATTCCAGGCGTGCCACCTGGTAGCCGTCCATGGCCGCCTGCAGCGCGCAGATCGGGTCAATTTCCGTAACAATCACCCGGGCGCCCTGGCCGCGCAGTGCTTCCGCGGCGCCCTTGCCGACGTCGCCGTAGCCGCAGACAACGGCGACCTTGCCGCCGATCAGGGTGTCCGTGGCACGGTTCAGGCCGTCCGGCAGCGAGTGGCGGATGCCGTACTTGTTGTCGAACTTGGACTTGGTGACCGAGTCGTTCACGTTGATCGCGGGGAACAGCAGCTGTCCGTCTGCTGCCAGCTGGTAGAGCCGGAGGACGCCGGTGGTGGTCTCTTCGGTGACGCCGCGGATGCCCTTGGCGACTTCGGTCCACTTAGCCGGTGCCTCGGCCAGCGAACGGCGCAGGGTGTCCAGGATGACCGTGTACTCGTAGGAGTAGTCCGGATCATCTTCGCCCGGGTTGGCCGGGACGGAGCCTGCGGCTTCGAACTCAACACCCTTGTGCAGCAGGAGCGTGGCGTCTCCGCCGTCGTCCAGGATCATGTTCGGGCCGCCGGAGCCCTCGGGCCAGGTGAGGATCTGCTCGGCCGTCCACCAGTATTCCTCGAGGGTTTCGTTCTTCCAGGCGAAGACCGGGACGCCCTGGGGATCCTCCGGTGTTCCGGTGCCCACCACCACTGCGGCGGCGGCTTCGTCCTGGGTGGAGAAGATGTTGCAGGAGGCCCACCGGACCTCGGCACCCAGTGCGGTCAGGGTTTCGATCAGCACGGCGGTCTGGACGGTCATGTGCAGCGACCCGGCAATCCGGGCGCCCGCCAGGGGCTGGCTTGGGCCGTACTCGCGCCGCAGTGCCATGAGGCCGGGCATTTCATGCTCGGCCAGGCGGATCTGGTGGCGGCCGGCTTCGGCCAGGGAGAGGTCAGCTACTTTGAAATCGATGCTCACAGGTTCAGGATCCTCAGTTCTCGGAGTCGTCGGCCGGCGCGGCGGATGCCGGGAGCAGCACCGGAATGCCTTCCGCGATGGCGTAGCGCAGCGGCTTGCCGTCCGGTCCGGGCGCGGTGGAAACGAGTTCGTCCCCCTCCTGCACCAGGCGTGAGTGGGTCTGCGGGCAACGCAGGACATCCAGGAGATCAGCGGTCAGGTTAGCCATGCTGCGGCACTTCCTTGCGAAACGGTTGACTGGTCACGGCCGCGGTTCATCCCCGGCTGATTCCCCCAGCCTATAGCGTGCGAAGCCCCACGGCTCAGCTCAGCTTGGTTCGCTGACTTCTTCGCGCAGCACACGCAGGTGCGAACGGCGGGTAGCGGGGAGATCCGCCGGCGGTTCCAGGGCATGCTTGCCGCTGCGGCGGACGGGCTCTTCCGCGGCGGGAGCTTCCTCCGGCTCACGCACAGCATCCACCAGGGCAGAAAGTTCATCCGGACCCGGTGTCCGCGGCAGTGCGCCGAGATCCAGGCGGAGAACCTGCCAGCCGCGGGGAGCGGTGAGGCGCTCGGCGTGGAGCTCGCACAGGTCATAGCAGTGCGGCTCGGCGTAGGTGGCCAGGGGACCAAGCACTGCGGTTGAATCTGCGTACACGTACGTCAAAGTTGCGACGGCGGCCTGCCGGCACGCTGAACGTGAACAAAGACGTAAGGATCCCACGGGTCATAACTGTACCCCCAGGCGCCTCTTGCCCTGGGCAGCCACGCCGGAGCCCGGGAGGCCCCGGACATGGTCTCCCCGGCGGGCAGTGTGCGGGCTAGAGTAGGTGCCATGGTTCCAGGATCTTCCCCCAGCACCAACGGCGGATCCGGCGGAGGTGAGCCGGGTCCCGCCGCACGCCCGTTCCGCCGCCGTCGCCGGAACAGGCACGGACGGGGCCTGCGCGGGGAGCTGCTCCCGGCACACCTGGCCGGGTCCAGGACCCGCGCCGAACGCTTCGATGACTGGGTGATGGAATCCGCCCAGCGGCTGGAGCGGCTCTGGGGCGAAGACATCCAGACCTACCAGTTCATCGTCCAGGAAATTCCGGACGGATTGGAGGAACTGGTACGCCGCGGAGGCGCCGTGCCACTGGCTTCCTCCAGCGCGGGGAGTGGCCCCCGGCCGCCGGTAATCACCATCTACCGCCGTCCCGTGGAGTCGACAGCCCGCGGACTGGTACCTGTCAACGAACTGATCCACGACGTCGTGGTGGAACAGCTGGCGTCCTTGAAGGGGATGGATCCGGAGTCGATCGATCCAACATACGGCCGCTTTCGGCCGCTCTAACGGCCCGCGGGTATCGGCCGTGAGTCAGTAGCCGATTCCCACCTGAATGGACTGGCTTCCCGAGGTTCCCTCCGGCAGCGGCAGCACCGATATCCCGGGGCCCTCCCCCGTCACGAGCTGCGCTCCGTAGACGGCGTCGCCGAGTGCGCTGACCAGGACGGCGGCCAGTTCGCCGCTTCCGAGATCTCCGGGTTTCAGTGACAGTGTCCTGCCGCCGGGAACCTGGATTACCTTCTCCTCCTGCAGGGTTCCGTCTGCTCCCACAGCCCGGACCCGTACCTCGGCGTCGCCGTCAGGCGCGGTGAGCACCAGGGTGGAACTGCCGCCCGGCGCTGCCACGGCGAGGTGTTCACTGCCCAGCCTCGTGTCCGCAGGGGCTATTGCCAGCTCCACCGGTTCTTCGGGCTTGGTACCGCGGCTGAACACAGCTGAAGCGGCCACGGCGACGTCCGAAGACAAATCCAGGGAGTAGGTCCCGGCTGGCAGTTCCGACAGCGGAATCTTTCCCACCGTGCCGGCAGGAACGCTGAAAACACCGCCGCCGGGAATCTCCACTTCGCCCCGCTCGCCGAAAACGCGGAGGTGGACGGATGCGTCCGTTGTCCCCGGAACGGCGACGTTAAGGACGGGCTGGACTGAATCGTAGCCTTCCTGCTCCATCAGTTCGCGGGTGTCCTGCGGGGACTGCAGCGCAACCCCCGTGACCACCTGGCGCGGCGCAGGAGCCGCAGTGGGCTCTATGATTTCAACCCCGCCTGCGGTGAGTCCGCGCAGGATGCTCTGTTCGATGAAGGCGCTGACCGGTCCCCCGGAACTGCGCACCCGCACCGCTGCCGATTCCTGCCCCGATGCCAGGCCGGCAAGGACGATTGAACGGGTCTGGCCCGGTGCCACCACGATCCCGCGGCTGCCTCCGGCCTCTACCCGCCCCTCCGAGCCGATGATCTCCAGGTCAACCGTGGCGGCCGTCGCGGAGGGGTTGTTCAGCTTGAGCACGGCCGTGGCCCCGACCGTCGTCCGGGCACCCAGGAGCCACATGTCATTCGAAGGCGTCTGGCAGTTCGCCGCGGCGAGTCCGGCAAGGTCTCCGTCCGTGGCGGTGTAGCCCATGACCGCATTGGCCGTAGCCGGCTGGTCCCCGCTGGGTTCAGCTTCGAAGGCGGTAACAGACGTGACCTGCTGTTTCGCCAGGACACCGGCCAGCCTGGTGCCGGCCAGGGGGACCTCCGGGTTGTCCTTGAGGGAGGCCACGGCGTCTCCGCTGTCCAGTGCTGAGAGCTGGGCCGGAGGCAGGGAAGCACCCGCTGCAGAGATAACGGCAGTGGTCACCGCGGTGGCCGCGGACTCGGAAACCGGGCTGAACTCCGCGTCGGTCGAGGCGGCGTTGCCGGCAAGCAGCCGGAGCGGCTCAGGGCACACACCCGTGAGTATTCCGGCGGGAACGCTGGTGGCCGGAGGCGGCACGTCCAGCTCGGAGCGCGGCGGCGCCGCGATGGCCGATGCCGTGATGAGCGCGCCTGCGGTCACTACCAGGACGGTCCCTGAGACTGCCGCGTACGCCGTCCTCCGGCCCGCAGCGCGGCGCTCCCGGGTTTGAGCACGCGATGCCCCCGCGTCGGTTGACCCGGTCAACTCGGCCATCAGTGCACTCCTTCAGACGAACTCTTGGCGGCCGGCGCTCCTGCGTCGGACGCACGCTGGCGGGCTGCGCCGCTTCCGCGGCTCCGGCCGGGCGCCTTCCCTCCGGCAGGCTTGCCCCGTCGGGCACGCCCGGCCTTGCGATCCCGGGCCAGCGCCGGTTCCTTGGCCGGCTCCCGGGGACCAGGCTCCCCACCCGCCGCGTCGGCGTCGGCCTCCTCCTTGGGAGCCGCGGCAGCGGAACGCACGGGCCCCTGCTTGCCGGGCAGCCGGATGGCACCGGAGCGGGAGGGTGTGGGCACCGCGAGCAGCACGGTCAAACCGAAGACGATGACCTGCACAATCGAGGTCCACGGTTCCCAGGGACTTGAATACCTGAGGCTGAAGTCGCCTCCCTCTTCCGGCAGGTCAAAGGCCTGGGCCCAGCCGTCCGTGGAGGGTTCGAGCGCTTCGCCGTTCAGCGTTGCCTGCCAGCCGGTGTCGGCTCGTTCAGCCAGGACCAGGCGGCGCCCTTCCGGACCCGCCGGGATTGCTGCATCTGCCGTGACCCTGCCGGATGGCACCAGGGAGAGGGTCTGGCCCTGGGCATCAATAATGCGGAGCCGTGCGGTCTGCCCTGCGAGCGTCTCAGTGCCCTGTTCATCCAGCGCTCCGGTTACGCGCCAGAGCCAGCCGGATCCGGTCTGGCCCACGGATGCCAGGCCTGGCACGGCGTCCAAACGGTCGGCCAGCAGTTCGGCGGCGGTATCGGATGCCTGCAGCACCACATAGCCCACTCCCAGCCGGCTGAGCTCCTCGCGCGGGTCCACGCCCGTTCCGGCCGTGATGACGGCGACAGTGCTGCGAAGGGCGGCGCTTGCGCCGTCGTCTTCACCGAGCGTTTCACTGCCCGGCATGCCTTCGACGGCGCGTGCGGCGTAGCCCGCACTGAGTCCGTCCAGGGTGCTTCCGCCCGAGCGCATCAGCGTGGCGGTGACGTCGTCGCCGGGTCCCAGGGACAGCACCAGGGACCGGGTCTGGTCGGCACTGTTCCCGCGGTCCGCCGCGGTTGCGGGCAGCACCCGCGTCCCGGTCTCCCGGAGGTCCAGCCGGGTGCCGGGCTGGACTCCACCGGCTCCGGCCGGGGTTGTCTCGCCGGCGGCCTGGGGCACGGTCCACGCAGCCAGGCTGGCGGCCGGACCGGCTCCCAGGAGGACGGTAAGGAGAACTACTGCGGCGGCAGCGGGACGGCGGGTTTGGCCGGTTTCCGTCCTGCGGGCGGCCAGCAGTCTGTCCAGTGCCGGCAGCGCGGCGCACAGCAGGGCAAACACCGCGGCGGATACCAGCGGACCGGGGTAGGGAGTCACCAGCGCTGCGGCCGCACTTCCGGTGACGAGATAGGCCGCGGCACCGGACAGCGCAAGGGCGAGGACCGCCATGACCCACCCGAGCCGGGCGGTCGCGGCGCGGCCGGGAAGGAAGAGCGCCGCGGCGGACAGTGCCACCAGCGGTCCGCCCACCATCAGGGCGAGCACCAGGGCCCAGGGACCCTCGGGCAGGAAGCCGAGTCCGGCCAGCGGATCAGAGATGCCGAACGCTTCCGGATAGCCGAGCAGCTGCTGCCACAGCGCGGCCGGTGCAAAGGCCAGCGGAACTCCCGGGTCTGCCGCGGCCGCCCGGAGATTATCCGAAAGGGAGAGGACTACGGGCAGCAGGAGCGCTGCCGGTGCAAGCAGGGACCACCAGAGGGTCCGTGCGCGGGAACGAAGCCGCAGTGAGAGCACCAGGACCAGCAGGACGCCGAGGACGAACAGCAGCGGGGCGCTGGCGGTCAGGATTGACAGCAGGAGACCTGCAGCGGCCGCGGCCGTCCAGCTGGGTACCCCATGGATGCCGGGCTTCCGGGGAGCCGCGGAATCGGCATCGGCGGCACCGCGCGTATCCGGGGCGGCGGTTCCGGCACCGACGGCGCGCGCCATCGCCAGGACGGTCAGCGGCAGAACAATGTGGGCCACGAGGGCACCAAGCCGGCCTTCGCTGAGTGATGCCTGCAGCGCAGGCAGCGAACCCCACACCATGGCGGCCCAGAAGCGTGCGCCGGGGCGCCGGGTAAGGGCCCCGGACGCGATCCAGGCCGCGAGCCCGGACAGGGGCATGGCCAGCAGGACAAGGACTACGACGGCGGCGCTGGCGTTCCCCAGCCCTGCCACCCCGAGCAGCCACAGCACGTAATCGAAGGGATCTCCGTGCCCCTGGTATCCCGCTCCCACTTCACTCCACCAGCCGCTGGCGTTGGCCCAGATGACGGCGAGGGAATCGGATACAGGCAGCAGGGCGCCGCCGGTCAGTGCAGGGGCACCAACCAGGCGGTGCAGGCCGGCCAGCGACGCGGCGGCCAGGAGCAGGACGGCGGCCAGCGCACCCGCCCCGGACCAGGCCCGCCCACGGGTGGCCAGGGCCGCAAAGTCGTCGTGTGAGTCGCCGCTGGGTTCATAGGCGTGCGGCGCAGGCGCTGCGCCGGTCTCCTCGGACCGGTAGGCGTTCGCGGCGGCCTCGGATTCGTGGACGGACCGCCGGTGCTCGCGCACTTCCCGCGGTGTCGTGACCAGGGCCCGCACGGCGCTCCGGGGGCGTCTGCGGGTAGCGGCTGCCTTGCGCCGGGACCGGTAGAGATCCACCGGCCGCAGCACGGCGGCGATGCTCGAGACCAGGGAGCCGGCGGCATAACCGGGGTCCTTGGCAAGCATGCCCAGGAAGAACCGGCCGAAACCGCCCAGGACGGCGCCCAGTGCCAGGAAGGGAACCTGCCAGCCGGGAGCGTGTTTCAGGCGGAGGAAGACCTCAGCCTTGCGGGCAGCCCTCGCGGACGCTGCCGGGTTTGGCCGGCTGCCGGCGTGCCGGACACGCGCGGAAGGAACCACCACCACGCGGTTGCCGGCGAGCCGGTTCCGCCAGCAGAGGTCAATGTCGTCACCGGTGCCCGGCAGTGCCGGGTCGAATCCGCCCAGGGCGTCCCAGGCGTCGCGGCGGATCAGCATTCCTGCGGAGTTCACCGCAAAGACGTCGCTGCGGGAGTCGTACTGCCCCTGGTCCAGTTCATCGACGTCGATCATGGTCAGGCGTTCAGCCCAGCGGCTGATCGAGACGCCGACGTCGAGGAGCTTGCGGGGGTTTTCCCATTCAACCTGCTTGGTGCCGGCAATGGTCACCGAGGGGGCCAGTTCAACGGCACGCAGCAGCTGGGCCAGCGCACCGGGATCGGGCGCCGAATCGTCGTGGAGAAGCCACAGCCATTCCTGGGTGGGGTCCCCTGCCTCGGTACGCCGGGGCAGCTGCTCGAGCCCGGCCTTGACGGCTGCGCCAAAACCGGACCGTGCGGGGGCGCCAATCACGGGGCTTCCTACCGGCAGTCCCAGCTGCAGCTGGGACGCGGAGGCATCAGTCGATCCGGCGTCAACGCCGATGCAGAAATCTGCCGGCCGGGTCTGGGCCGCCAGTGCGGAGAGTGTTTCGGGGAGGTACTCGGCACCGTTGTGGGCAACTACAACGGCACATACGCGGACGTGCGAAAGAATTAGACTGCCTGCTTTCGTAGCCGGCGGCGTTCCCGCTCGGAGAGACCGCCCCAAATGCCGAAGCGTTCATCGTTGGCCAGAGCGTACTCAAGGCACTGTGAGCGCACCGTGCAGGCAGCGCAGACCTTTTTCGCATCCCGTGTTGAGCCGCCCTTTTCCGGGAAGAATGCTTCGGGATCGGTCTGGGCACAGAGCGCGTCGGCCTGCCATCCCAGTTCACTCTCGTCGGCGTAGCCGTCGCCGATTCCGGGCAGCCCAATCCATACCGGGCGCTGCTCGGTCTCTGCCGGAGCGGAGAAGAGGGATACCGGCGGATCCAGAAGATCCTCCGCACCCTTCGTCTCGCCCCCGTCGAGGGCCTCATGCGCGGCCAGGAAGGCGGTGGCCGCATCTTCCAGGCTGGCGCCTGCTCCCTCGCGGTAGCGGTCGGCAGCTTCGGGATCAGCGGGATCGACGTACCAGTCGCCGGGCACGCCGCGTGAGCCGTAACTCGTGGAAGCCTGCGCCTCGATGTCCGGCCGGCCCTGAATCTTCTCTGCTTGCCCCATGGAGTCCTCCCGGTGTAAATGCTCCAGCAGCGGATATCTGGATTCACACAGGCGACAATCAGCCTGCTGTGAACGCATGTAGTTCATGGTTTGCTGGAACAAATCCGTTCCCTAATTACACGCGTGTAATACGGTCACGTCAAGCTGTTTCGGCATCCTATAGAGTCGGAACCCTCTGACGGCGGCGCGCCACGCCGAGAATTTGCCCGGCGGGGCTCCCGCAGCCCGGCGCCACTCGAAGCGAAAGCGAAAAGCATATGACAACCAACCCAGTCCCCCGCATCCTGAACACGCTCAGGTCAGAGCAGGCAACCTCCCCCGCCCTGGTCTGGTACGGACCGGATTCGGAACGGGTGGAGCTTTCCGGCAGGGTCCTGGACAACTGGGCCGCCAAGACCTCCAACTACCTCGCGGAAGAACTTGATGCCGAACCCGGATCGACCGTGGAGCTGGATCTGCCAGCCCACTGGAAAACCCTGGTCTGGGCCCTGGGAGCCTGGCAGGCCGGCTGCCAACTAGCCTTATCGGCAGACTCGGGTGCGCCGGTAAGGGCCACCGCGGATCATCCTGAGCCACGCAGCTCCGGAGAAATCGTCGCGGCGGTTGCCCTTCCCGCACTCGCCATGTCCTGGCCGGGAGCGCTTCCGGCCGGAACCAGCGACTACGCGGCCGAGGTCCGTTCCTTTGCCGACACCTGGGCGGGGCCTGAATACGGCGACGAGCCTGGGGCGGCGCTTGCCGGCGGTCCGGGCGCGGAGGCAACCCCTTTCACTGCCCTGCCCGGGCTCGAAGACCGGGAAGCAGCGGGGGCGGTGACCCTGCTGGCCCCCGCCGAAGCCGGACTGGCCAGGATCCTGGGCACGGCACTGGCCGTTTGGTCCGCAGGAGGAACACTCGTGCTCACCGGAGCCGGCGTCGAGGCCACCGAGCGGATGCTGGCGGCGGAGAAGGTTACTGCTCGGCTTGGGGCCTGAGCGGCTTGGCCGTCTCTGCCGCAGGCTCCTGCGGCACCGAGTGGGCCGGGTCCACGGTCAGTTCCATGGCCAGCTCGTCGGCCTCAGCATCGCTGGCTGAGCTGTTGAAAACCCAGTACCGGTAGGCGAAGAAGCGCACCACAGTGGCAACGCCGATTCCTATGACCCCTGCCATGAACAGGGTGCCGTTATCCGTGATGCCCATCGGGTAGCGGGCTATCCAGGTGAATCCGGTGGAAATGAAGATCCCGACGCCGTTGATGAGGATGAACTGACCGAATTCGCGGGCGACGTTGGACTGGCGGCGGTGGCGGAAGGTCCACCAGCGGTTGGCCACCCAGGAGAAGATGGTGGCGATGGTGGCACCGGCGAAGCGTGCCTTAGCCGGGCTGCCTTCCATCACCGAGTGCATGAAGATCCAGGTCAGCCCGTTGTCCACCACGAAGGCGACCGCGCCAACGGTCCCGAACTTTGCCACTTCGCGCCAAAAGGCAGACGCCAGTGACCTGAGCCAGGAAATAAATGATCGAATCATGACCCTCCGCGGCCAATCGTGTACGCACGGGGATCCCCGCCGGACGAAGGAACTGCCGCGCTATGGCACGGCAGTAAGAAACCCACTTTACCTTCAGTTCTTGGGAATTGGCCCTGAAGGAAGGCGTCCGGGCGATGACACACGGCAGGAAGTACCTGCAGCTTCGGTAACCTGTACACGTGAGATTTCCTATTATCGGCGTTGTCGGCGGCGGCCAGCTGGCCCGGATGATGGCCCCGGCGGCCACAGAACTCGGGTTTGAACTGCGCGTCCTGGCAGAAGGCCCAGATGTATCCGCTGTTCCCGCTGTGGCAAACGCCGTCGTCGGCGACTACACGGACTATGACACCCTGCTCTCCTTCGCCCGCGGCGTCGACGTCCTGACGTTCGACCACGAGCACGTTCCCGGAGACCATCTGCGTGCCCTGGCCGGGGAGGGCATCAACGTCCAGCCCGGGCCCGATGCCCTGGTACACGCCCAGGACAAGCTGGTGATGCGCGCAGCCGTGGACCGCCTCGGTCTGCCGAATCCCGCCTGGGCCGCTGTCTCCTCGGTTGCTGACCTCATTGATTTCGGCAAGGCCACGGGGTGGCCGGTAGTGCTGAAAACTCCCCGCGGAGGCTACGACGGCAAGGGCGTACGGATTATCGACGACGCCGCAGCGGCCGAGGCCGCGGCGGACTGGTTCACCGGAACCGCACTGCTGGCCGAGGAAAAGGTCCCCTTCACCCGCGAGCTCTCGGCGCTGGTGGCGAGGACGCCGGACGGCGAGTCCGTTGCCTGGCCCGTGGTCCACTCAATCCAGGTCAACGGTGTCTGTGATGAAGTCATCGCGCCGGCACAGGACCTCGCTCCGGAGACGGCTGCCGCCGCGTCCGAAGCTGCACTGCGAATCGCTGCCGAACTTGGTGTTACCGGAGTCATGGCCGCCGAGCTCTTCGAAACGCCCGGCCGCGGACCGGGCTTCCTGGTCAACGAATTGGCCATGCGGCCGCATAATTCCGGACACTGGACCATGGACGGGTCGGTCACAGGCCAGTTCGAGCAGCACCTGCGTGCCGTGCTGGGACTGCCGCTGGGCAGCACCGAACTGCTGGGCGGCGTGGCCGTAATGAAGAACTTCCTCGGTGCCGGGAACCCGGACCTGTACCTTGGTACCCGGCTGGCCCTCGCGGCCGAACCCGCTGCCAAGGTCCACAATTACGGCAAGGCCGTGCGTCCCGGGCGCAAGGTCGGCCACGTTAATGTAGTCGGAGCGTCCGCTGCGGACCTGCCGGCCGTCCGGCGCAGCGCCGAGAGGGCCGCCGCAATCATCCGCGACGGCCGCGAACCGAATGAGGAGAAGGCATGAGCACCGCCAACAAGCCGCTGGCCGGCCTGGTCATGGGGTCCGATTCGGACTGGCCCGTCATGGAGGCAGCCGCAGCAGCACTGGCCGAATTCGGGATTCCCTACGAAGCCGACGTCGTTTCCGCCCACCGTATGCCGGCAGAAATGATCGCTTACGGCCAGGAAGCACACCGCCGCGGGCTGCGCGTCATCATCGCCGGTGCCGGGGGCGCAGCCCACCTACCGGGAATGCTCGCCTCCGTGACGCCGCTGCCGGTCATTGGTGTCCCCGTTCCGCTGAAGTACCTGGACGGCATGGACTCCCTGCTGTCCATCGTCCAGATGCCTGCCGGCGTTCCCGTGGCAACGGTATCCATCGGCGGCGCCCGCAACGCCGGCCTCCTGGCAGTGCGCATGCTGGCTGCAGGAACTGACCCGCTCGCCGCCAGTCTGCAGGAGAAGCTGGTCGATTTCGCCGGGGAGCTGCGCCAGACCGCCATGGCCAAGGGCGCCCGGCTGCGCGCTTCCGTTTCGGAAAGCGCCTAGGCCAGGCGCATGGCCAGTACAGCGCCAGGTTCATCCGGAGCCGTCTACACTGACCCGGTCCGCTATCCCCAGTCGGCGTCGCCGCGCCTGCGCAGCAAACGGGCCTTCCTGCTCCTGTTCCTGACCCTTGTGCTGCCCGGTTCGGCGCAGATCGTCGCGGGAGACCGCAGGCTGGGCCGCATGGCCCTTCGCATCACGTTCCTTGCCTGGGCAGCCCTGATCGCGGTTGCCGTGGTAGCGCTCACCAACCGGGTCCTGCTGGTGAACATCTTCACCAACAGCTGGGCGTCTTTCCTCATCATGGCGCTGCTGGCCGCACTGGCCGTGGGCTGGGCACTGCTGTTCATCAACACTTTCCGCATCATCCGTCCGCCGCTGCTGAAGCGGAACGTACGCCCTGCCGTTGCCGGAGCCATGGTCCTGCTCATGGTCCTCACGAGCGGCTCGCTGGCTTACGGCGCCTGGCTGCTCAATGTCAGCCGGCAGACCTTCGACAACATCTTCGCCTCCGGGCCCGCTTTCGACCCGGTGGACGGACGCTACAACTTCCTGCTCCTGGGCGGAGACGCAGGGGCGGACCGCACGGGCCTGCGGCCGGACAGCATGTCCGTCTTCAGCGTGGATGCGGACACCGGCCAAATCGTCACCCTCAGCCTCCCCCGCAACTTCCAGAACGCCCAGTTCAGTGCGGACTCCCCGCTGTGGCAGGTCTTCCCCGAGGGCTACAGCTGCGGTGACGAGTGCATTCTGAACAGCCTGTACCCCGTTGTCACCGAGCAGTATCCCGAGCTCTACCCGGAGTCCGAAGACCCGGGGGCAGAGGCAATGATGGACGCTGCCAGCGGAATCCTGGGCCTGGAAATCCAGTCCTACGTCATCGTTGACATGGAGGGCTTCTCCAGCCTGATCGACGCCATGGGCGGCGTGAAGATCGACGTCGGAGGCTGGGTTCCCATCACCGCCGGAGAGATCCCCGGCACCAACCGCCACTACCCGCCGGACGGCTGGATCGCTCCCGGAGTCCAGACCATGGACGGTTATACCGCCCTCTGGTACGCCCGTTCACGCGAATTCGTGACCGACTTCCACCGCATTGCCCGCCAGCAGTGCGTCCAGCAGGCAATGGTGGCCCAGCTTGATCCGGCGACCCTGCTGACCCGCTTCCAGGCAATTGCCTCAGCCGGTGAAGAAGTGGTCCATACGGACATTCCGCAGGACCAGCTGGGCAGCTTCGTGGACCTCGCCCTGAAATCCAAGAACCACGAGGTCCAGCGGATGACCATCGGCCCGCCGGACTTCGGCACGGCAGCGGATAACTTCGCAACCTACCCGGACTTTGACCTCATCCATTCCCGAGTGCAGGAGAAGCTGGCCACATCCGCTGCTGCCGCGGCGGGGACCGCTGAAGAGCCCGCCCCGGAACCGGTGGAAGACGGCGCGATCGGCTCGTCGGATCCTGCCGAGCCCAAGTTGCCGGCGGCACCGGCGCCAGTGGAAGCCCCCGCTCCCGCCCAGCCTTCGGGACCGGAAATCACCGAAGCGTATCTCCAGGAACTGGCGCAGATCGGGGACACCGATACGCTGGCCATGCTGCTGGACAACAACGGGTCCTGCAGCGTCGGCTAATCCGCCGGCCAGGCTCCCCCGCCGTGTGCCCGTCCTTTCCGGTCCGCGGCCACCACTAACCGAAGAGAGAGACATGTATCTGCTTTCAGGCACCCTCCGCCCCTACGCCTGGGGCTCCCTGACGGCCATGGCTGAGCTCTTCGGCCGTGACCCGAGCGGGGACCCCGAAGCCGAACTGTGGTTCGGCGCCCATCCCGGAGCGCCTTCCCGCGTCCTGGGCGGGGAACCTGCCACGCTGGACGAACTCATTTCCCGGGACCCGGAACAGCTTCTGGGCCGGGAGACCGTTGCCGTGCACGGACCGGCCCTGCCGTTCCTTGCGAAGGTGCTTGCTGCCGGATCACCGCTTTCGCTGCAGGTCCATCCCACCCGGGAACAGGCGCAGGCGGGTTTCGCCGCCGAAGAAGCCGCCGGGGTTGACCGCGCAGCGGCTGACCGGAACTACAAGGACGCCAACCACAAGCCGGAGATGATCTTCGCGCTGACGGATTTTGAGGCCCTCTGCGGCTTCCGCCGGCCTCAAGACGCCGGCACGCTGTTCCGCTCGGTCTCCAGGCTGGTCGAGGCAACGGGCATCCCGGCACCGGAACTGCTGGTCCAGACCGCGTCGGACCTCGAGTCCGGACGGCCGGAAACCGAACGGCTCGAAAGCGTCTTCCGCCGCCTCATCACCGGCGGCGAAGAAGTCCGTGAGGCTGTTGCCGCCGCGGCTGGTGCCGTCCGGTCCCTGGACGACGCTGAACGGGCCGAACTTGATCCGGCCGTCGCTGAACTTGGGTCATTGGACGGCTACTACCCCGGAGATCCGGGCGTCCTGATATCCCTGCTCCTGAACCGGGTCTCGCTCTCCCCCGGCGAAGCAATCTATCTGCCGGCGGGTAACGTCCATGCGTACCTGCGCGGCCTTGGAGTGGAGGTGATGGCGTCCTCGGACAACGTTCTCCGCGGCGGCCTCACGCCCAAGCATGTGGACCTGCAGGAACTGCTGAAGACCATCGATTTCCAGGCACTGGGCATTCCCCGCGTCGAAGCGGAACACACCGGACTGGGCCAGGAACTCTACCGGCCCCCGTTCTCTGAATTCTCCCTGCAGCGGCTTGAACTGGCGCAGAGCGCGGGTGAGGGCAGCATGTCCGCGGCGGACGTTCCGCTGCTGCAGAACGGTCCCACGCTGGTCATCGCACTGCGCGGCTCCCTGGTCCTGGATTCGCCGAAGCAGGACCTCATCCTCAACCCGGGCGACTGCGCTTTTATCGGCGCCGATGAAGCACCGGTGATCGCGAAGCTTGCATCCCATTCAGCACAGCACGACGACGGCGCGCTGGCTTTCGCGGTGACCACCGGGTCCGCGGCACCTGCCGCAGACCCGGACGCCCCCACCCTGCGGATCTAACCCGGACCGCCGTCCCGTCCTACCGGCCCAGGCGGCTCCGGACCGCGCCAACCCCGCCGCGGAGCTTCCGCAGCGCCGTCTTGGCCAGCGGCAGGGCACCGGTGAAGACCGGGTAGAGCGGGGAAAGAGGCTTGTCCCAGGTTCCGGCCAGCATGTTTTCGTGCTTCGCCCAGCCCATCTTGAACTTGGAGACGCCGTCGTTCAGCAGCCCGTTGAAGTCGTAGCGGGTGATGCCGCGGGCTTTCATTTCCTGGATTGCAAGCCACTTCAGGGCGTAGTTGGCCCGCAGCCGTTCCCCTTCGTCGCTCATGCCGCCGTAGAGTTCGAAAGCGGTGTAACCGCTCGCTGACAGCCAGAGGAAAGCCACCACGTCGCCGCCCTTGAACGCGGCGTACACCGGCGAGTCGTCCCCGAGATTGTCGAAGATGTCGAAGTAGTAGGAGTCTTCGTGGATGCCGAAGCCCGCACGCTCGGCAGTCTGCTTGTACACGTCCAGGCACTGCTGGAGTTCGTCGCGCTTTACGGCACGGTAGTCCAGCTCTTCCCTGCCGGACTTGCGGATGTACTGCCGGTGCTTCTTGCCCATGGCGGCCAGCAGGTCCTCTTCGTCCTTCCTGAGGTCCAGGATCAGTGTGCGCGGAATCAGGATGGTGTTGGTGCTGGGGCGGAAACCGGCACCCGGCAGCGCCGCAGCCGCCGGCGAGTCCGCGTCCCAGTCAGGTTCGATGGTCAGCGCCACGGCGTGGTGCTTCTGCCTGGCATAACCGGCGACGGCGGCAAGCAGTTCCGTTTCCCGGCCGGGGACACCCTGCGGGCCACGGGGAATGTAGGCAAGGGCGCGGAAGGGAAACGGCAGCCTGCGCAGCAGCAGCTGGGCAGTGCCCACCACGCCGGTGCCGTCCGAAAGCAGGAGCCGTTCGGCCTGCCATCCGTGCTCTGCCTTGGTCTTCCCCCACCCCCACAATTGCTGCGGGTGTCCGTCGTACTGGTTGACGAGGCTGTTCCAGCGGGACGGATCGGTGCAGGGAGTAACGCTCAATGTCATGCCAACTAGCCTACTTCGCTGCCGGCACCGGCCTCGAACGCGCTGTTGTTATGGAGCTGAAACCGAGGGCGCTCCCAAAACTCCGGAAAATCATAAGCATGCTTTGTTAGGCTCGAATATGGCTACCTCGACCCCCAGAACATCCAGTCCATCCGAACCACCAGGTGCGGCAGGTATGGGATCGCAGGGCTACTCGGGCAGGGACCTGGCCCGGCAGCTCACGGTCACCGCATCCTTCATCATCTGTATCGCCGGGTCAGTCATCGGCGTGGGAGTCTTCGGCGGCACCCCCATCGCGGAAGCCGCGGGCGGGGCCCTGAGCGCAGACGCCACCTATCTTGCCCCGGCAAGCCCGGCCTTCTCCATCTGGTCCGTCATCTACACCGGCCTCGGCGCCTACACCATCTACCAGTGGCTGCCTTCGCAGCGCGCTTCCAGCCGTCAGCGCCGGCTCGGCTGGCTGGTGTCCGCCTCACTGGTTTTGAACGCCGCCTGGATCCTCAGCGTGCAGGCCGGTTCCGTACCGCTCTCCGCCGTCGTCATTGCCGCCCTGCTGGTGGTACTGGCACTGATCTTCGCCCGCTACGCCCGCAGCCGGCCGGACAGCCTGCTCGGCGCCGTCGTCGTGGACGGAACGCTTGGCCTGTATCTGGGCTGGGTCTGCGTGGCCATCTGCGCCAACATCGCCTCAGCCCTGACCGACGGCGGATTTGACGGCTTTGGGCTGGATCCCGTGGTGTGGGCGGGCATCGTGCTGGCCGCTGCTGCCGCCGTCGGCGTGGGTTTGGCGTTGTATGGCCGGGGCCGCCTGGCTCCCGCTGCTGCACTGGCCTGGGGGCTGTCCTGGATTGCGGTGTCACGGGTGAACGGAGAGCTGCTCTCGACGCCAACCGCGGTTATGGCTGCTGCTGCCGCCGCCGTGATCGTGGTTGCGACGGTTGGCGCCCGGGTGGCGGAGATCCGCCGGCATCAGCCCGCGTAGCAAAGACCACCCCATGGCAAAGGGGAGGGCCCGGACATTGTCCGAGCCCTCCCCTTTGCGGTTTCGCGGGCGCCTAGCGCAGGCGGGCGTAGGACTCCCACTTGTGGGACTGGTGCTCGCCGTCCACCACACGGATGGTCCCGGACTTTGAGCGCATCACGATTGACTGGGTGAGGACCCGGTCCTTCTTGTAGCGCACGCCGCGCACCAGGTCGCCGTCAGTGATGCCGGTCGCCGCGAAGTAGCAGTTGTCGCTGGTGACCAGGTCGTTGGTGGAGAGCACACGGTCCAGGTCGTGGCCGGCGTCGATGGCCTTCTGCTTTTCCTCGTCCGAGGTGGGCCACAGGCGGCCCTGGATGACCCCGCCGAGGGTCTTCACGGCACAGGCGGTGATGATGCCTTCCGGGGTGCCGCCAATACCCATCAGCGCATCTACGTCGGTCCCTTCACGGGCTGCCGCAATGCCGCCGGCGACGTCGCCGTCCATCAGCATGCGGGTGCGTGCACCGGCGTCGCGGATTTCCTGGACCAGCGGCTTGTGCCGGTCCCGCTCGAGGATCATCACGTTGAGCTGGTTGATCTTCTTGCCCTTGGCTTTGGCGATCAGGTGCAGGTTCTGCTTGACCGGCAGGCGCAGGTCCACCATGTCCGCAGCTTCGGGACCGGTGACCAGCTTCTCCATGTAGAACACGGCAGAGGGGTCGAACATGGTTCCGCGCTCGGCAACTGCCAGCACGGCCAGGGCGTTGTTGATGCCCAGGGCGGTCAGCCGGGTGCCGTCGATCGGATCCACGGCAACATCGCAGAGGGCCCCCGTGCCGTCGCCCACGTGCTCACCGTTGTAGAGCATGGGGGCTTCGTCCTTCTCGCCTTCACCGATGACCACGACGCCGTTGAAGTGGACGGTGGAGATCAGGGAGCGCATGGCATCGACGGCAGCGCCGTCGGCCGCGTTTTTGTCGCCGAACCCGACCCAGTGGCCGCCTGCGATGGCCGCGGCTTCCGTGACGCGGACCAGTTCGAGCGCGAGGTTCCTGTCCGGCTCGTCGTCGCCGACTGCCAGCGCGGGTGAAAGAGTTGAGTACTGGGCACCTTGGGACACGTCTAACCTCATCTTTGAAATTCGGGCCGCACTGTCCGGAATCAGTCCCCAACAGCGGGCCCGCCTGCTGTTCCTTGCTCCGATCATAGTCGCCAAGTGGTCCGTACCACCGCTGGCACCCGGCATTTGACGCCGCCGGAGCACCGGAAGCCACCCAGCGCGGCGGCGCAGGAATAGGACTTGCCGCCCCGGATAGGGGATCATGGAGGTGTGAGTGAGCAGCAGCAGCCCGAAGAGCCCGTAACCCCCACCCTGACCGCCAAGCAGGCCAAGCGTGCCAACGCAACGGTCATTGGAATGCTCATCGCTACCGGAATCACGCTGGCGATCGTGCTGGTTCCGGTGCTGCTGAATCCGTACCAGAAGGCCCAGCCGCGCAATGTGGACGTCCAGGCGATCGCTGCCGAAGCAGCGGACGACGCCGGGTACGATCCGCTCGCCCCGGACCTGCCCGAAGGCTGGACCGCAAACTACGCGCGCTGGGATTCGGGCGTCAACTCCGGTGTCCCGGCCTGGGAAGTGGGATATCTCACTCCGGATACCGAGTTCATCCGGCTCACCCAGACCAACGCGGGCAACCCCACCTGGGTTTCCCAGACCACCCGCGACTCCCTGGTTGCCGGTGAACGAAACGCAGGGGGCGCCACCTGGCAGCTGCGGGACAGCGCCAACGGTGAAGCGCACCTTGTCACCGAGGTGGATGGAATGACCGTAGTGCTCAGCTCCGAAGGCGATCTGTCCTCGGTAGACGTCCTGGCCGAAGCAGTGCTTGCGGACCTCGCAGCTTCCGACCAGTAGCACCTCAGCGCCCGCGCTGTCCGTAGCGCGCGACTTCCCGCGGTAACAGATCAGCGAAGCGGTCCCGAAGCGCCGTATTCTTGTACGGTGACCGAATTCAACAGCCCCCTTACTGCTCCCACCACTCCCGCCCAGGCCTGGCAGCGCCTGCGCGAAGGCAACGAGCGATTTGTTGCCGGCACCTCACGCCATCCCAACCAGGATGCGCCGCGGCGCAGCTCCCTGGTCAACGAGCAGAATCCGTTCGCGGTGATCTTCGGCTGCTCGGACTCCCGGCTCGCCGCCGAAATCATCTTCGACCTTGGCCTGGGCGACGTTTTCGTCGTCCGCACGGCCGGACAGGTCACCGACGACGCCGTTCTCGGCTCACTCGAGTACAGCGTGGGTGTACTGGGCGTCCCGCTGATCGTCGTCCTGGGCCATGACAGCTGCGGCGCCGTCACCGCTGCCAAGCACACTGTTGACACCGGCTCCATGCCCGCCGGCTACGTCCGGAACCTGGTCGAACGCATCACCCCCTCGGTGCTGGCCGCACGCCGGAATGGCCTGGAGGACGTCAATGACATGGTCGTCGAGCACACCCGGCAGACCGCTGAGCGGCTGGTTGAAAGCTCCCGCCTGATTTCCGACGCCGTTGCTTCCGGGGAAACCGCCGTCGTCGGCCTTTCCTACCGGCTGGCTGAAGGCCGCGCGGACCTGGTGTCCAGCATTGGCAGCCTTGAGCCTGAAACCACTGATCTAGCGGCCGGCTAGCGGGCAGAAATCCTGCCCCATTCCGACACGCGTTTCAGCGCCGGCGGGCGCGCCGACTAGGCTGGTAGCCATGACTTCCAACTCCGCTGAATACCGCATTGAACATGACACGATGGGTGAGGTCCGGGTCCCGGTAAACGCCCTCTACCGGGCCCAGACCCAGCGTGCCGTGGAGAACTTCCCCATTTCCGGGAAGCCGCTGGACGACGCCCACATTGAGGCACTTGCCCGCATCAAGAAGGCTGCCGCCACCGCCAACGCCGAACTGGGGGTGCTCGACGACGAGCGCGCCAACGCAATTGCCGCTGCGGCTGACGAAGTTGCTGCCGGCCAGCACTACGGGCAGTTCCCGATCGACGTGTTCCAGACCGGATCCGGCACGTCCTCGAACATGAACACCAACGAGGTCCTGGCCGAGATCGCCACCCGCGCCCTCAAGGCTGCCGGCAGCGAGACCACGGTCCACCCGAACGACCACGTCAACGCATCCCAGTCCTCGAACGACGTCTTCCCGACCTCCGTCCACGTTGCCGCCACTTCCGCCCTGATCAACAACCTGATCCCCGCGCTGGAACACCTGGCAGTTTCGCTGGAGCGCAAAGCCGAGGAGTTTAAGGACGTCGTCAAGTCCGGCCGCACGCACCTCATGGATGCCACCCCGGTGACCCTGGGCCAGGAATTCGGCGGCTACGCCGCACAGGTCCGCTACGGCATCGAGCGCGTCCAGGCTTCCCTGCCCCGCGTCGCCGAGGTTCCGCTGGGCGGCACCGCTGTTGGAACCGGCATCAACACCCCGGCCGGCTTCCCGCAGCGCGTGATCGAGCTGCTCGCCGCGGATACCGGCCTGCCGCTGACCGAAGCCCGGGACCACTTCGAGTCCCAGGCCAACCGCGACGCCCTCGTTGAGGTATCCGGCATGCTGCGCACCATCGCAGTATCCTTCTCGAAGATCGCCAACGACCTGCGCTGGATGGGTTCCGGCCCCAACACCGGTCTGGGCGAAATCGCCATCCCCGACCTGCAGCCGGGCTCCTCGATCATGCCGGGCAAGGTCAACCCGGTGATCTCCGAGGCCGTAATGCAGGTTGCCGCCCAGGTTGTGGGCAATGACGCCGCGATCGCGTGGGCAGGCACGTTCGGTTACTTCGAGCTGAACGTCGGCATCCCCGTCATCGCGTCGAACCTCCTGGAGTCCATCCGCCTGCTGGCCAACTCCTCCGTCATCATGGCGGACAAGATGATTGACGGCATCGAAGCCAACGTGGAGCGTGCACGCTACCTCGCCGAGGCCTCCCCCTCGATCGTCACGCCGCTGAACAAGTACATCGGCTATGAGAACGCCGCCAAGATCGCTAAGTTCGCGGTCAAGGAAGGCAAGACCATCCGCCAGGCCGTCACCGAGCTCGGCTTCGTCGAGCGCGGCGAAGTCACCGAAGAGCAGCTCGACGCCGCACTGGACGTTCTCTCCATGACCAAGCCGCCGCAGGCCTAGTCTTCCGCTGCATTCAGGGGGCTGCCCGGCGGGCGGCCCCCTTTTGCATGCCCGGGGCATCTCCGGTGTCAGGAGATCCGGTCTGGAAAGGCCCTTAACGTCCGGCTCAGAGGCCGAGGCCGCCGTTTCCGCCGTGGGTCCGTGGCCGCCGGCATGACCCCACCGGCAACACGAGCACCAGCCGTAGGTCCGTGGCCGCCGTTTCCCAGTCACTGTTACACGCGTGCACTCCTGGGGTCACACTAATTGCCAGCAGTATCGACAAGCGGGAATGCCGGATGCACCAAGGAACACCAGCAACAGGAGCACCAAGGCGTGGGAGCCCCGGTTCCAGCCAGACCCCACCAGCAACACGGGCATCAAAGCGTGGGAACGCCGGGTCCGGCCAGACTTCGCTGGCAACACGGGCGCCAGGTTGAGCGAACGCCGGTTCCAGCGGAGGCCCCAACGACAGGGATCGCCTACGCGTGCGAAAAGCCGGGCAACCCGCCGTTCCCAGTCCCTGTTACACGCGTGGACGTCTGGGGTCACACTAATTGCCAGCAGTATCGACGAGTGGGAATGCCGAATGTAAAGAGGCACACCAGCATCAGGAGCAACGATGGGTGGGAACGCGGGTTCCACCAGCACCCCACCAGCAACATGAGCGGCAAGACCTGGGAATACCGGGTCCGGCCAGACCCCGCCGGCAACACGGGCCCCAGATTGAGCGAACGTCGATACCAGCGGAGGCCCCAATGACAGGGGTCGCCTACGCGTGAGAAAGCCGGGCAACCCGCCGTTCCCAGTCCCTGTTACACGCGTGCACATCTGAGGTCCCACTAATTGCCAGCAGTAACGACGAGTGAGAATGCCGGATGCAAGGAGGAACACCAGCAACAGGAGCAACGATGAGCGGGAACGCCGGATGCAACAAGGAACACCAGTAACAGGAGCACCAAGGTGTGGGAGCCCCGGTTCCACCAGCACGCCACCAGCAACATGAGCACCAAGACCTGGGAACGCCCGCTCCCGCCGGACCATACCGGCAACAGGAGCACCAAGGCGTGGGAGGGCCCGTTCCGGCAGCACCCCACCAGCAACGGGTGAGCACACAAACAGGCGCTGAAACCCAACTGTTTGCACTTATGTGCTAATCGTGCAAAAGTTTACTTCGTGACAAATAGTGCAAGTTCAGACGGTGGCCTCCGTGAGCGCAAGCGGGCAGCAACGCACAGCGCCATCACCAGCGCGGCGCGGGCCCTCACCGCCGAACACGGCTTGGCAGGGTTCACGGTGGAGGAACTCTGTGAGCAGGTGGGCATTTCGCGGCGCACCTTCTTCAACTACTTCCCTGCCAAGGAAGACGCCGTCCTCGGCGCCCCCGCTGCCCTGCCGGAGGAGCTCACCGAACCGTTCATCGCGGCGGGCTCAGCCGGGCCGGGGCTTTCGCCAACACTGCTCAGGGACCTGGTGGACCTCGCCGTGGCCCACATGGAGTCGATGGCGGTTTCCCGCGCAGAGCTCGCCCAGTTCAAGGATGCCCTGAACACGGAACCCCGGCTGGTCTTCAAACTGATGCAGGGGAACCGGGAAGCGGACGAACGCCTATGCCGCCTCATCGCCCTGCGGGAACACCGTGACCCCACGGACCCGGAGGTAACGGCCGTTGCCACGGTCTTCTCGGCCCTGCTCCAGCGGGCCGTCCCCGAATTCTTCGATCCCGGCAACTCCCGCAGTTACCGCACAGTCCTCACCTCCGCCGTCGAACCGGCCCGGGCCGCTTTTTCTTCCTTTACTCCCCTCACTTCCAGCAAGGACCTGCCATGACCACCACTGCCGCGCGATCCTCCGGACCGCTGCTGCTGACCCAGAAACGGATCTGGATCATCTTCTCCGCCCTTATTGCGGGCATGCTCCTTTCCTCCCTGGACCAGACGATTGTCTCCACTGCCATGCCCACAATCGTGGGCGAGCTAGGCGGCGTGGAGCACCAGACCTGGATTACCACCGCCTACCTGCTGGCCACCACCATCGTGATGCCGATCTATGGCAAGTTCGGCGACGTCCTGGGCCGGCGCAACCTGTTCCTCTTTGCCATTGCCCTGTTCACCCTGGCATCCGTGGGCGCTGCCTTCGCCACGGACTTCTGGATGTTCGTCCTGTTCCGCGCCATCCAGGGCCTGGGCGGCGGCGGCCTGATGATCCTCTCCCAGGCGATCATTGCGGACATTGTTCCGGCCAACGAACGCGGCAAGTACATGGGTCCCCTGGGCGGCATCTTCGGCCTTTCCGCCGTTGCCGGCCCCCTGCTGGGCGGCTTCTTTGTTGACCACATGACCTGGCAGTGGGCGTTCTACATCAACATTCCCATTGGCATCGCCGCGTTCCTGATCGCGTTCTTCGCCCTCACCCTGCCCAGCAAGAAGGCCCAGAAACGCATCGACCTCCCCGGGGTAGTCCTGCTGTCCATCGCCACGGCCTGCCTGATCTTCTTCACCGACTTCGGCGGCGACGCAGACCGTGGCTGGACCGATCCGCTGACGCTCGCCTTCGGCGCCGGACTGCTGGCGGCAGCCTTCGCCTTTGTGATGGCCGAGCGCCGGGCCGAGGATCCGATCATTCCGCTGAGCCTGTTCAAGAACCCGATCTTCGTGAACAGCACCGCGATCGGTTTCACCCTGGGCATGGGCATGTTCGCGGCGCTGGCCTTCGTCCCGACCTTCCTGCAGATGTCCACCGGCACCTCCGCCGCGGCATCCGGCCTGCTCATGCTGCCCATGATGGTGGGCATGATGGGTACCTCCATCTGGTCCGGCCTGGCCATCACCAAGACCGGCCGGTACAAGAAGTACCCGATCTCCGGCGCCGTCCTGGTCCTGGCAGCCCTTCTGTGGATGACCATGCTGACCGCGCAGACGCCCGTCTGGGTGATCTGCACCCAGCTGTTCGTGTTCGGTGCCGGACTCGGCCTGATCATGCAGGTGGTGGTCCTGGTCGTGCAGAACTCCGTACCGGTGGACCAGATCGGCACCGCGACGTCCTCCAACAACTACTTCCGCGAGGTTGGCGCCTCCCTCGGCGTGGCCATCTTCGGTGCAATGTTCACCACCCGTCTCTCGGAAAACCTCATGGGTGTCTTCGAGGGCGCCGGGTTCGACGCCGCTGCCGCCGGCGAGGCGACGGCAACCCTCCAGCCGGCTGCAATGGCTGCCCTGCCCGAACCCATCCGGGACGGAATCGTCAACGCCTATGCTGAGTCCCTCGCCCCGGTCTTCTGGTACCTTGTGCCGTTCCTGGCACTGGCACTCATCCTCGCCTTCTTCCTGAAGGAGATTCCGCTCTCAGATGTCGCGGGCATGGTGGCGCGTGGTGAAGCCGTGGGCGGAGCCGAAGCGGACCGGCTCGAGGCTGAGCGGCTCGCCGCCGCGTCAGGTACGGGCGCGGAGTCAGGTGCGGGCACGGCATCAGGCGCGGCAGGCACGGGCGCGGCAGGCGCGGCAGGCGCGGGCGCGGCGTCAGGCACGGGCTCGTCCCCGGCCACTCCCCCTGCACCGGACACGGAACCGGCTGACAGTCCCTCGGAGCAGGCACCACACCAGCGCTAGCCCCAGCATCAGGGAAAGACCCCCGCATTTGGAAAAGATCCCAGCATCAGGGAAAGGCCCCGGGAATTATCCCGGGGCCTTTCCCTGTCGTGGCTGGGTTTGCGGGTTCCTAGACCTCGAAGACCGGCACCCCGGTGGAGCTTCGCGCCAAGTCAACAAGCATCCGGTGCCGGGGGTTGAGGTCCGGGAGCTCGTCGACGGCGAACCAGCCCACGTCGGTGGACTCGTCGTCGTTCACCCGGGCGCTTCCCGCAACCCAGGCGCACCGGAACACCAGGTTCAGGAACTGGCAGCGGTCCTGGTTGGGGAACATGATCGGGTCCGTGGTGCCAACGTGGATGAGGTGCTCGAGCCGGGCCTGCACGCCGGTCTCTTCTTCCACTTCCCGCAGGAGCCCGGGGCCGGGTTCTTCGCCGGGCTCCAGGATGCCAGTGATGAGGGTCCAGCGGCCGTTGTCCGTCCGGCGGCAAAGAAGCACTTCTCCTGCCGGATTGAAGACGACGGCGGCCACCCCGGGAAGCCACAGCAGGTCATGGCCCACTTTTTCGCGCAGGGAAAGGATGAAGTCCGGTGTGGGCATGGTTCTACTGTAGGCCAGGCACTGCGAGCGCCAGCAAAGCACCGGCGAGCATAAACGGGCCAAACGCAATCCGGGATTTGCCCGTACCGCGGCGGGAGAGCACCAGTCCCAGGCCCCACAGGCCGCCGAGCACGAACCCTGCCGCGGCTCCCGCGAGCAGCGCGCCCCACCCGGCAAACCCCAGGTACAGTCCCAGCACGCCCGCCAGCTTCACATCGCCCAGTCCCAGGCCGGACGGCGAAGCTATCCGCAGCAGGAAATACCCGCCCAGCAGCAGCACCCCGCCGAGTGCCATGCCCACCAGTCGCCCCGGATCTCCGGCGACCAACGCAGCCGCACCCAGGAACAGCGCGGAAACCGGATAGGCCGGCAACACCAGCCGGTCCGGCAGGCGGCGTGTCCGAAGGTCCGCGACCGTCAGCTTCCATGCCAGTGCCAGCAGATAGCCGAGCGCCACCGCCAGCAGCAGCCAGGACAGCCGCGGACCGCTCCAGTACTCCCCCAGGATCCCCCACATGCGCCCTACGGTACGCGACGGCGCCGGCCGGCGTACCGGAGGGCGGTGCACCTGTGGACAGGCTAGCCGATCGCTCCCTCTTCCAGCAGGTCCGTCACGAGGGCGGCGATTGGCGACCTTTCTGAGCGGGTGAGCGTCATGTGGCCAAAGAGCGGGTGGCCCTTGAGCGTTTCCACTACTGCGGCGACGCCGTCGTGGCGGCCCACCCGGAGGTTGTCCCGCTGCGCGACGTCGTGAGTCAGGACTACCTTCGAGTTCTGGCCAATACGCGACAGCACGGTCAGCAGCACGTTCTTCTCCAGCGACTGTGCCTCATCAACGATCACGAAGCTGTCATGCAGCGAGCGCCCGCGGATGTGGGTTAGCGGCAGGACTTCCAGCATGCCCCGATCCAGGATCTCTTCCACTACTTCCCGGGAGACCAGAGCTTCCAGGGTGTCGAAGACCGCCTGGCCCCAGGGGCCCATCTTGTCCGCTTCGCTTCCGGGCAGGTACCCGAGCTCCTGGCCCCCAACGGCGTACAGCGGCCGGAAGACCACCACTTTGCGGTGTTCCCGGCGTTCCAGGACGGCCTCCAGCCCGGCGCACAGTGCCAGCGCGGATTTACCGGTGCCGGCCCGTCCGCCCAGCGAAACGATGCCGACTTCCGGGTCCATGAGCATGTCGATGGCCAGCCGCTGTTCGGCTGACCGGCCGTGCAGGCCAAAGACGTCCCTGTCTCCGCGGACCAGCCTCACCTGCTTGTCCGCGCCCAGCCGGCCAAGCGCGGATGACCTGCCGGAAAGCAGCACCAGCCCGGTATTGACCGGCAGGTCCGCTGCTTCGGGGATGAACACGGACTGCTGGTCGTAGAGGGCGCTGACCTCAGAGTCGCCGGTTTCGATTTCTGCCATACCCGTCCAGCCGGTGTCCCGGACCAGTTCGTTGCGGTACTCGTCAGCTGTCAGCCCCACGGCAGCGGCTTTCACACGCAGCGGCAGGTCCTTTGAAACCACCGTGATGGTGCGGCCTTCGTCGGCGAGGTTCCGGGCCACGGCGAGGATCCGGTTGTCATTCTCCGATCCCCGGATGCCCAGGGGCAGTACTTCCAGGGAAACGTGGTTCAGTTCCACCCGCAGGGTTCCACCGGCGTCGCCGATCGGCACCGGCTTGTCCAGCCCGCCGTGCCGTACCCGCAGGTCATCAAGCAGGCGCAGGGCGGTCCGGGCAAAATAGCCGAGTTCGGGATCGTTGCGTTTACCCTCCAGTTCGCTGATGACCACCAGCGGCAGGATGACCTCGTGTTCGGCAAAGCGCAGGATTGCCTTCGGGTCTGACAGCAGGACAGATGTGTCAAGCACGAATCCCTGGGGACCGCCGGCAGCGGCTGCTTCGTGCAGGGATGTTCTGTTTACGGCCACGTAGAACTCCAGTCAGGGACCGCAGGCCCCGGATCGCTAGAAGTGTCTTCTCCGCAGGCCGGCACGGGACGCCGGGCTGCGGCCTCCTGTGCGAACACACAGCGTGTGAGCATCCGGCCTCCGGTTCCATCAGCATGGGGCTGATCGATACGTACAAGCTACGCCCGCACGCGTGCCACGCGGCACAGGGACACGAAGGAGTTCGAGTTGTTCACTGCCTGTTTACGGTCCTGACTCTTCTGCCGTCCGGGCTAGCCGTGGAGGTGCCCGGGATGTCCCCACGACGCCGCTGCTGCCGCAGTGAGGGCCACGATTGCCGGCCCGAGGGCGGTGAGTCCCAGCAGCAGGTATCCGGCACCTCCGCAGAGTGAACCAAGCGTCAGCGCGGACCAGAGCAGCAGGTAACGGTGCCAGCCGTTTCCGCGTTCCCCGAAGAGCACAGCCGTTACCTTTTGTCCCAGCTTGACCAGGGTGCCCGTCATGTAGGTAATGCCGATCGAGACTTCTCCGCCCCGCTCGAAAACCGCATTGAGCAGTCCCATTGAACCTGCCAGCGCCGGTGCCAGCATCCATTCCGCCCCCGGCACTACCGTGCTGGCCCACGCGGCTCCGAGGACAGCGGCGGACACGCTGCAGATGGCCGGACGGCGGTGCCGGTGCAGGATCCGGCGCAGGGAGGAAGCCGCTACTACGCCAAGAAAGAATGCGGCAATGAGGCCGAAGGCCTGCAGGAACCCGCTGAGCGACAGGTCAGCCACGGAAGCGCCTGCCCGCGTTGAATTGCCGGTCATGAAGGAGACGAAGTATCCGCCCAGATGGAGGAAGCCGACGGCGTCGACGTAACCGGCGGTCCAGGCCAGGCCGGAGGCCAGGGCAATTTCCGAGCGGGTGTGCGTCAGCATCGCGGGTTGTACCGGTTAGGACCCGAAACGTCGCTGGCGGCTGGCGTAGTCCCGCAGGGCGCGCAGGAAGTCGACCCGGCGGAAATCCGGCCAGAGGGCCTCGCAGAAGTAGAACTCGCTGTAGGCGCTCTGCCACATCAGGAAGCCGGAGAGGCGCTGTTCGCCGGAGGTGCGGATCACCAGTTCCGGATCCGGCTGGCCGCGGGTGTACAGGTATTCGGAGATCTGTGCGTCGCTCAGCTCGGCGGTGATTTCCTCGATCGGTTTGCCCCGGGCCTGTGCGTCCCGCAGCAGTTCCTTGACCGCGTCCACGATTTCCCGCCGGCCGCCGTAGCCGATCGCGACGTTTACGTGCAGACCGGATGCCGCCGCCGTCGACTCGCCGAGACGCTCGAGCTGGCATGTGAGTTCATGGGGAAGGATATCCAGGGCGCCCACGGGCTGGACGCGGAGGTCGCCCTTCTCCCCCAGCCGGTCCAGGGTGTTGGCGATAATCCCCAGCAGCGGCTCCAACTCATCCGGATCACGGTTAAGGTTGTCCGTGGAGAGCATGTACAGGGTCACGACCCGCACACCGAGTTCCTCGCACCAGCCCAGGAACTCCAGGATCTTGTCTGCCCCGGCCTGGTGGCCGTCCGACGTCGGAGCCCCGGCAAGCTTCGCCCAGCGGCGGTTGCCGTCAACCATGACGCCGATGTGTTCGGGGATGCGGTCCTTGACCAGGCTGCGGCGCAGGCGCCGCTCATAATAGGCGTAAACCACACCGGGAAAGCGCACGGGTGACTCACCTGCCTATCAGTCTGATCGGGGTTCCGCGGAGCGCGGGGGCCTCTGTGCTTAAGGCTACCGCGCACCGGCTCCCCTGCCGTGCAGGCAGCAGCCGAGCCGCGGCTACCGTCAGGTAACCTACCGGATCGTAAGTTAGGATTGGCGCATGAGTTCATTCCCGGAACGAGTACCCGTGCAGCAGGATCCGGAGTCCCGCCAAGCGCCGGGGCCGCTGGAATCGGCAGTGGAAACCGTGGCTGATGCCCTCGAGATCAAACCGCGCCTGCGAGGCTGGCTGCACGCCGGCGCAGCGCCCCTCGCCCTCTCCGCGGGCATAGTCCTGATTGCGCTTGCCCCGACCCCCGGTACGCGGATCGCCTCCGCGGTGTACGCCCTCACCGGCATCCTGCTCTTCGGCGTCTCGGCCGTCTACCACCGCGGCAACTGGAGCCCGAAGGTGAAGACGGTCCTGAAGCGGCTGGACCACACGAACATCATGCTGGTGATTGCCGGGTCCTACACGCCCCTGGCCTGGTCACTTCTGCCGCGGGACACAGCCGTGGTGCTGCTCATCGTCATCTGGAGCGGCGCCTTGGCGGGGATCGCGTTCCGGCTGCTGTGGCTGCATGCTCCGCGGTGGCTGTACACACCGGTCTACATTGCCCTGGGCTGCGCTGCCGTCTTCTACATTCCTGATTTCTGGGCCGTTAATACGCCTGCCGCCATCCTGGTAATCGCCGGCGGGGTTGCCTACATTGCCGGCGCCGTGATCTACGCGATGAAGCGCCCCAATCCATCCATCAACTGGTTCGGCTTCCACGAGATCTTCCATGCGTTCACTCTGGCCGGCTTCTCCTGCCATTTCATTGCCATTCTGATGGCCGTGACGTCCGTCCAGGGATAAGCAGCGTCAGTTCGCGGATCAGCGGCCTGCGGCCAGCTCTGCCTCGAGTTCCGGAACCGTGTCCACCGGGCGGCGGCACACCATCCCACGGCAGACGTAAGCCAGGGCCGGGGCCTGTGTTTCCCGTCCCTGCAGGAGCCCGACGCCGTCCGCTTTCCCGTGCGCGATAACCAGTCCCGGACCGCCCGCGCCGCGGCCTGCGGCAAGCAGCCGCCCAACGGCGTCGGGATCCGTGCCCGTGACCGCCAGTTCCTTCGGGCCATCCAGGATGAACCGCTGCACGGCCATGGACCATCCCACGGCCTGCGGAATGGCCGGACCTGCCCTCCGCACGTGGGCCGTTAGTCCTTCCGCAAGTTCACGGTGCCGCCCCGGCCCGCCGTAGGAGGAAGAGCTCAGCAGCACTCCGGCCAGCAGGGCGGTTCCGCTGGGAACCGCGTCGTCGAGCGGGTTGGCGGCGGTGTATCCGCCCTGTGCCTGCCGGATCTGCTCCGGCTCCTGCGCGGTGTCTGAGAGTCCTTCGGGTCCCAGGAAACGTTCGACGGCGGCGGCCGCCAGGTCCTGCGCAGCATTGTGCCAGCGGGTGTTGCCCGTCGCGGCATACAGCGCGAACAGGCCTTCCGCCGCCCCGGCATAGTCCTCCAGCAGGCCTTCAATGCCCTGCGCCTGCCCGTCGCTTGAAACCCGGCGCAGTGTCCTGCCGTCCCAGTGCACATCCAGGAGGTATCCGGCGGCGGCCTCGGCCGCCGGCAGCATCCAGTCTTCAGCCAGGCCGGCGTCGGCCAGTGCCAGTGCCGCGTCTGCCAGCCCGGCGATGGCCAGGCCGTTCCATCCCGCCACCACCTTTCCGTCGCGTTCGGGCTGCGGGCGCAGGGAGCGTACCTCCGCCAGCGCCGTCCGCGCGTCGTCCCAGATCCGGGCTTGGGCCTCATCGGGTACAGCCCTGAGCCTGAGTGTGCTGCCCGGAAGGCGGTGCGACGCGCCGTCGTCGGCGTCGAGCTCCAGCAGGTCCAGCGCTGCGGACCCGGCTCCCAGGACTGCCTCGAGCTGCGCCCGGGTGAAGACGTAGGTTGCGCCCTCCACCCGGTGTCCGTCCACCAGGGTGTCAGCGTCAAGGGAGGACGCGAAGGCTCCTCCGGCCACTCCCAGCTCTGCTGCCATCCAGCGGGCGGTCCCGCTGGTCACCCGCAGCGCCAGCGACTTCAGGTCAGCCTTAGCGGCCTGGCGGGAGTAGTGCGCGTAGATCCGGAGCAGCTGGGCGTTGTCGTAGAGCATCTTTTCGAAATGCGGAACCTGCCACCGGCGGTCGACTGCATACCGGGCAAACCCGCCGCCTACGTGGTCATAGATGCCGCCAAGCGCCATGGCCGTGAGGGTGCGTTCGGCAAGCGCTGCAGCGGTGCCGGCCGTTAGGGAGCCACTGGAGGCGTGGGCAAGCAGAAACCGGAGCAGCGGTGATGGCGGGAATTTTGGTGCTCCGCCGAATCCGCCGTACTCGGAGTCCTCCGCGGCCGCCAGTGCCTCGACGGCGGCGTCCAGTGCCTCGGCAGAGCCAGCACCCGCGTCCGCAGGCGGCACCGCGGCAGTGAGGTTTCCCAGCAGGTTACGGTTGGCTGCCTGGTTTGAGGCGAGATGAGCCGCTATCTGTTCCGCACTTCGTTCAACCTCACTGCGGCGGTCCTGCCAGGCCCCGGACACTGCCTCGAGCACCTGGCTGAATGAGGGCGTGCCCTGCAGCTGCTGGGGAGGGAAATAGGTCCCGGCATAATAGGTCCTCCCGTCCGGGAGGGTGAAAACACTCATCGGCCAGCCGCCCTGGCCGGTCAGTGCCTGCGTGGCCGCCATGTAGGCGGAGTCGACGTCTGGGCGTTCTTCCCGGTCCACCTTGATGCTGACGAAGTCCCGGTTCAGGATCCGCGCGATCCCAGGGTCCTCGAAGGATTCGTGCGCCATCACGTGGCACCAGTGGCAGGCAGCGTATCCGATGGAGATGAAGACCGGCACGTCCCTCCGGCGGGCCTCCTCGAAGGCTTCGTCGCCGAACGGCCACCAGTCAACCGGGTTTCCGGCATGCTGGCGCAGGTAGGCGGAGGCCTGGTTCTTCAGCCGCTCCGCCATGGGGATTATCCTGCCGGGTTGGAGCTCGGTCGCCGCGGCTCAGTTCCGTCGGCCGGAACCGTGTCCGGGGCCGTTTCGGGCGCACCGTCCACAGGACCGCCGTCGGCCGCCTCCTCGCCTTCACCGGTGACCTGGGCACGGTACCGGACCCGGCGGATCCGCTTGACCATGTCCCGGATCAGGAACACTACGCACAGGGCCAGGAACAGCGTCGCCAGGAAACCCAGCAGGCCGGGCGTGATGTCCCCCTCCTCAAGGCCGGGTTTCAGGTCTCCCTCGATCGGGGAGGTGACGGTGAGGGTGAGGCTGTACAGCAGGTTCACGGGGTTTCTCTCTCTTGGCAGAAGGCGGCGCACCGGGCGCCGGATCTACCCTCTATCGTATGCCAGCGAAGAGGTCGGTTTCAGGCACCTGTGACGGGACCCGGGATTCGATCAGCGAATAGTCTTCCCACGGCCACACCTGCCGCTGCAGGTCAGTGCTCACGGCGAAGAAGAATCCCTCCGGGTCAACCTGGGTACGGTGTGCCTTCAGCGCCTCGTCACGCACGGGGAAGTACTCTCCGCAGTCAATCTGCGTGGTGGTGGGATGCAGCGGTGCCGGAGGCTGGTGACCCTCGCTGTCGGCTTCGAGCCAGGCGGCAAGCCGTTCCGCGTAGGGAGATTCAAGGCCGGCCTTCGTCAGCGCATCATGGAGGGCACGGAAGCGTTCCGGATTGAAGCCGCGGTCGTAGTAAAGCTTCAGCGGTTCCCACGGGGCACCGGTGCCGGGGTACTTCGCGGCGTCGCCGGCAGCGTGAAAGGCTTCCACCGCAACCTTGTGCGCCATGATGTGGTCCGGATGGGGGTAACCCCCATTTTCGTCGTAGCTGATGATCACATGGGGGCGGAACTCACGGACCAGCTTCACCAGCGGAGCAGCCGCCGTTTCGAGCGGTCGCAGCGCGAAGCAGCCGGCGGGAAGCTCGGGCAGCGGGTCCCCTTCCGGGAGCCCCGAGTCCATGAAGCCCAGCCAGCGGTGTTCAATGCCCAGGGCAGCCTGGGATGCTGCCATTTCGGTGCGCCGCAGTCCGGCGAGGTCCCGCTTGGCAGCGGGGACGTCTGCGGCGGCAGGATTGAGCACGTCGCCGCGCTCCCCGCCCGTGCAGGTGGCAACCATGACGCGCGCACCCTGGGCCGCGTAGGACGCCATGGTGGCCGCGCCCTTGCTGGCCTCGTCATCGGGGTGGGCGTGAACCGCCAGCAGGCGCAGTTCTCCGGGCAGTGAATTGGTTTCGCTGGACAACGCGGTTACTCCTGACAGCCGGCGGATCGCGCCGACAAGAATGTTCGATAAAATGAAACAGTGAGCACTAAGGACAGCATTCCGGATCATACTGGGGATAGCACTGCCGGTGTACCGGCTTCCGAGCGCCCAGCGGACGGTCTGTCGTCCGAATCAAGATTAGCCAATCGGTATGGCGCACCCAAGCCGGGGCTGAGTGCCCGCACCAAGATTGTCCTGGGCTCGCTGGCAGGCGCTGCGGCCGTCGGTGCCGTGGTTTTCATGGCCATTCCTTCCGGAGCGGGAACCCTGACCTCCAAGGATGTCGGTTTCACCATCCCGGATGCGACGTCCGCCGTCGTCGACTTCAATGTCACCAAGCCCGCGGAGGCCACGGTGGACTGCGCTGTCCAGGTTCTGAGCGACAGCTATGCGGTGGTCGGATGGAAGACTGTGCGTATCCCGCCGTCGGAAGACCCCACGGTGTCCCTGAGCACCTCGGTCAGGACTGATTCCCTGGGCGTCACCGGCGGAGTCAACGCGTGCTGGATCGTGGAGCAGGATTCCTAGCCGTTTTCCGCAGCCGGTTACGCGCCAGGGAGAATGCCGGTCCGCATGTCTTGGGTTTATGCCTCCTGCTGACTAGTATGGAGGCTACGTTATGCCCCGCCCAGGTGATCGCCGGATGAAATCCGAGCAAACCGGTCACCGTCCGGCGGGGTCTTTGCTTGTAAGGCCATCCAGCCTTCGCGCAATTTCAGCCAAGCCGAACCCTCTTCCCGGGTTCGGATGTCATATAAGGAGAGACCCGTGTCTACCAACAGCGCATCTGTCGCCTGGCTCACCCAAGAGTCTTACGACCGCCTGAAGGCGGAGCTGGACCACCTTTCCGGCCCGGGCCGGACTGAGATCGTAGCCCGCATCGAGCAGGCGCGATCTGAAGGCGACCTGAAGGAGAACGGCGGCTACCATGCAGCCAAGGAGGAGCAGGGCAAGGCTGAAGCCCGCATCCGCCAGCTGACGCAGCTGCTCGAGAATGCGCACGTCGGCGAGGCTCCGGCAGACGACGGCGTGGTGGAACCCGGCATGCTGGTGGAAGCCAGGATCGCCGGAGACGTTGAGCGGTTCCTGCTTGGCAGCCGTGAAATCGCCGGTGACAGTGACATCGATGTCTACAGCGAGAAGTCACCCCTGGGCGCCGCCATCAACGGCCTGCGCGCCGGCGAATCAACGTCCTACACTGCACCCAACGGCAAGAGCATCTCCGTGGAGATCGTGTCCGCCACTCCGTACACCGGCTAAGCCAGACGACGGTTTCTCAGGAACGGGTCCGCCAGCCGGCGGGCCCGTTCCTGTTTTCCGGGCCGGTTTGCGGTCCCGTCCTTGGCCGCCGCAGAAGGATTGCGGCTACCACTCCCCCGGCCGCGCCGAAAAGGTGGGACTGCCAGGACACTCCGGCGGCCGTCGGCAGCACGCCCCACAGCAGCGAGCCGTAGATCAGGAAGAGCGCCCCGCCCAGCAGGATCTGCATGAGGTCCCGGTTGTAGAAGCCGCGGACCATCAGATAGGCGAACAGGCCGAACACGACGCCGGAGACGCCGATGGTCAGTCCCCCGCCAAAGAGCCACACCCCGATCCCGGACGCCAGCCAGCAGATCGCCAGCACCGCCCCGAAACGGCGCAGGCCTTCCAGCAGCACGAGGAAAGCGAACGCCAGCAGCGGCAGGGAATTGCTGATGAGGTGCCCGGTCCCGGCGTGCAGCAGCGGGGCAAACAGGATCCCGTCCAGCCCCTGGAGCTGCCGGGGCAGGATTCCCAGGCCGGGCAGCAGCGTGGACTGGAAGGGCAGGGTCAGGAAATAGATGATCCACAGGCCCGCGGTAAGGCAGGAGGCAAGGACCAGTGCGCTCTTCGCCCGCTGCTTCATGGCTATCCGTGGAGGACTACGGGGTGGAAGCCTTCGGCCCGCAGGTTCTGCAGAACCTTCTCACAGTGCTCATGGCCCTTGGTTTCCATGTTGATGGTGATTGCCACGTCGCCCATGCTGATCGATCCTCCAACCCTGGTGTGGTCCACTCCGGTGACGTTGGCGTCCGATTCCGCGATGATCCGTGAAATCGTGGCCAGCGAGCCCGGACGGTCATCCAGCAGCATCCGCACAACCAGGTAGCGGCCAGCGGCCGCGAGGCCGCGCTGGATCACTTTCAGCATAAGCATCGGATCGATGTTTCCGCCCGAGAGGATCACTGCAGTGTTGCCGGGGTTCTGGATTTTTCCGTCGAGCAGCGCTGCGACGCCAACCGCACCGGCGGGTTCGACCACCAGCTTGGCGCGTTCCAGCAGGAAGATCAGGGCACGTGCCAGCGAATCCTCGCTGACCGTAACGACGTCGTCGACCAGTTCCTTGATGATCGAGAAGGGGAGCTGTCCCGGCCGGCCCACGGCGATGCCGTCGGCGATGGTGGAGACCTTACTCAGCGGCACCAGGGCATCCGCCGCGAGGGAGGGCGGGTAGGCTGCGGCGTTCTCCGCCTGGACGCCGATGATCCGCACTTCGCGGCCCAGCTCCCTGGCACGTTCCTTGATGGCGACGGCGACGCCGGCCAGCAGGCCGCCGCCGCCGACACCCATCAGCACGGTGTCCAGGTTGGGGATCTGCTCCAGCAGTTCCAGGCCGAGGGTTCCCTGTCCCGCCACGATGTCCACGTTGTCGAAGGGGTGGACAAACACGGCACCGGTTTCGTCGGCGTAGCGCTGGGCCTCAGCGAGTGCTTCGTCCACGTTGTGGCCGTGCAGCACCACCTCGGCGCCGTGGCCCTGCGTGGCCGCGAGCTTGGGAAGGGCAACTCCCAGGGGCATGAATATCCGGGCCTTGATGCCCAGCCGTGCTGCGGCGACGGCGACGCCCTGGGCGTGGTTGCCTGCCGAAGCGGCCACGACCCCGCGCGCCTTCTGTTCCTCGCTGAGCTTTGCCATCCGTACGTAGGCACCGCGCACCTTGAAGGACCCGGCCCGCTGGAGGTTCTCGCACTTGAGGTAGACCTCGGACCCGGTGAGCCGTCCCAGCGCCCGGGACTGCTCAATGGGAGTGTGGGCAATAACCCCGTCCAGCAGCTTTGCGGCCGCGTGGATGTCGTCAAGGGTTACTGGCAGCTGGGGTGAATCGGTCAACGTGGGTTCTCTTCTGTGGTTGCGGTTGGTTCTTTGTCCTGGTCTGAGCCGGGACGGAGGAGGGCAAGGTCCTCCTCTTCCTCTTCTCCCCCGGGCTCCGGAGGTGCCGAGCCCGGCGGCCCGAACTCGGCGTCCCGCTGGAGCAGCGGGTCCTGTTCCCAGTGCCGGCCGGCGATGTAGCGCACGGTGGCGTTCAGGATAGCCATCAGGGGAACGGCGAAGAGTGCGCCGGGGATGCCTGCAACGAGGCTGCCGCCGGTAACGGCAAGGATAACTGCCAGGGGATGCAGGGAGACTGCCTTGCCCATGATCAGCGGCTGGAGGATGTGGGATTCGATCTGCTGGACCACCAGCACGATGATCAGCATTACGACGGCGTTGGGCCAGCCGTTGGCGACCAGCGCCAGGAGCACGGCAATACCGCCGGTGACGAATGCACCGATGAGCGGGATGAAGGAGCCCAGGAATACCAGGACCGCCAGGGGAAGCGCCAGCGGCACGCCGATCAGCGCCGCACCTCCGCCAATGCCGACGGCGTCGATGAACGCCACCACCAGCTGGACGCGGACGTAGTTGGTCATGGATTCCCAGCCGCGCATTCCTGCGCCGAACGCTGCAGGCCGGGCCCGCCGCGGCATCAGTCCTACGGTGAACCGCCAGATCTTGCGCCCGTCGAGCAGGAAGAAGACCAGTGCGAACAGTGTCAGGAGGATTCCGGCCGCAAAGTGCCCGGCACTGGCGCCAACGCTCACGGCCCCGGAGAGGATGCTGCCGGTGTTGTCCTGCAGGGCGGAAGTCGCCTCGTTGATCAGCTCGTCGATTTGGGTTGAGGTGACCCTGAGCGGGCCGTCTGCCAGCCAGCCCTGGACCTGGTCGAAACCTGCGCTCACCTCGTCCCAGAGATTACGGAAACCCAGGGCGAGCTGCCGGCCCACCAGGGTCAACGCCGCAACAATGAGGCCGAGGAAAGAGACGATCGTGACGGCAACGGCAAGGCCCGAGGGAACCTTGTTCCGGCGCAGCCATGAGCTGATCGGAGCAAGCAGCCCGGCAAGGAGGGCTGCGATCATCAGCGGGATAATCAGCAGGGAGAAGTGTCCGAGCAGCCACACCAGCCCGGCACTGACGATCAGTACTACACCAAGCCGCCAGGCCCAGGATGCACTGACGCGCAGTGCGTAGGGGACGTCGTCGCCTGCACGGTTGGCGCGCACCGCGGCGGCCTGAACGGCCTTGGGCGCGGCAACCCTGCGCGCATGTGGTCTCATGGGCTCATCTTTCCATAGTCAACTGGTCATTCCCTGACCTTTACGGCACCCCTGGATCAGAGGTCAGCCTGGATTCCCCACTCGGCACTGAACCCTGCCCCGGGTTCCAGCCAGCGCAGTCCTTCGCCGGAATTGAAACAGTTGGCCGGGGCCGTCATGGGTTCCAGGGCAACCGCGCAGTCCCGCCCCGGGAACTTGTCCGTGACGAAAACGTGGACATAGCCAAACTCCGGATCCGCCCAGAGCTGGACGCTGCGTCCGTCGGGAGCGCTGAGGCGGTGGCGGTAGAGCCCGTCGCGCAGCGTGAGGTCCGCGAACGCGGCATCCAGGTCAAGATCGCCTACCCGTTTGCCGGAGCGCAGGTCGTCGATGCCTTCCGCAGGCACCTGCCCGTTGGGAATCAGGGCGGCATCCGTGCTGAGCCGGGTACCGGCGTCGACCTTCAGCACGAGGTCCTCGCTGGGTACCTCGCCCAGCCGGAGGAAGGGATGGGCGCCAAGCCCGAACGGGGCGCTGCGCGTGCCCAGGTTCCGCAGCCCCTGGCGGACCCTCAGTCCGCCGTCGGCGTCGAGCCCGTAGCGGACCTCGTGGATGAGGTGGAAGGGATAGCCGTGCTGGGGGAAGATTTCGGCGCTGAGCAGCACCGAGTCCGCTGTGCTCTCCGTGAGGCTGTATCCGGTGTTCCGCAGGAGGCCGTGGATGGCGTTCTGCAGCTTGGGTTCCGTGATGTCCAGCTGCTGTTCTTCCCCGTCCAGCTGCCAGCGCGCTCCGGCGATGCGGTTCGCCCACGGTGCCAGGAGAATGCCTGCGGCCGACGGCGGAATGCTCCCGTCCGCGTAGGTTTCAACCAGCTGCGTCCCCGCTACGGTATAGCTGCGCAACCCCCCGCCCAGGGAAGCGACGACGGCGGCCGCGTCCCCGCGTTCAAGGCGGTACTGAGTTCCCGTAGCCGGCAATGCTGCATCCGTGGTCCCAAAAGTCATCTTCTAAGCCTAGACCCGGCACCGCCCGGCACCGCCAGCGTGCACCTCATTCCTCGAAGTGTGTCCGAACCCGGTCCGTCACGGCTGCCACCACCGATGCAGCGACGTTGCGGATCTTGATGTTGCGGGTGTTGGAGACGCTGCGCAGGATCTCCACGGCAGTTTCCTGGCTGCAGCTGTTCTGGGCCATGATGATGCCCACGGCTATATCCACGACTGTCCGGGACTCCAGAGCAGCCTGGAGGTTTCTTGCCCGGTTCAGGTGGCCGTCGATCCGCAGCGCGAGCCGCAGGCTCCGGGATGCCTCGGCGGCCGTGCGTTCCACCGCCCTCAGCGTTCGGGGCTGGAAGAGGTGAGGCCGGGGAGAAAACGCGCACAGGACACCGCGCGCACTGCCTTCGAGCGCCAGGGGAACCGCGGCGAGGCTGCGTACGCCTTCCTCCGCGCTGCTGCCGGGGAATCCGCGCCACCGGCGTTCGGTCCAGGCATCCGTCACCACAACAGGCATACCGGTGACGGCGGCCTCTGCCACCGGTCCTGGTTCGGCACAGGCCGGCACTGACATCCGGGCCGTGCGGTCGTCGCTGTGTCCTTCGGCCCGCGTCCGCCGCGGACGGTCGATCAGCAGTGAGCATCCCAGCACCTGGCTTCCGAGTATCGCCAGGGACAGTACCGCTGCCTCGGACATGTAGGCCTGCAGTTCCTCGGCCCCCAGCAGCAGCTCCTGGAAGGCGGCAGCCGGCACAGGATTCACCTCAGTCACGATTCCCCCTCGATCACTGACTCCAGATGGTACGTACCCAGCAGGGCCCGCAGAAGGGAAACGGGGGTTAAACAGCGGCGGGACCGCAGCTTGCGTGCTGCGGTCCCGCCAGTGTTCACGTTGCCGGTGGCGTTGCCCGGCCCGTCAGCGCGCTAGTCGTCGCCGCGCAGGATCGCCAGGATGCGGATGATTTCCACGTACAGCCAAACCAGGGTTACGGTCAGGCCGAAGGCGGCGGTCCAGGAGTAGCGCTGCGGCGCACCGGCCTTGACGCCCTGTTCAATGGAGGTGAAATCCATGATGAGGGAGAAAGCAGCCAGGCCCACGGCAAGCAGGCCAATGATGATGCCCAGCGGAATGCCCGCAATCTCCACGCCGCGGACGCCCCACGGATCATCGACGACGCCGAAGATCATCAGGCCGACGTTCACCAGTGAGAAGACTGCGTAGCCGATGATCGCAATCATGAAGAAGCGCACGGCCTTAGGGGTTGCCCGCACCTTGCCGCTCTTGAACAGGAACAGGGTCACGGCGAAGACTGCCAGGGTCCCGACGACTGCCTGCAGGCCGATTCCCGGGTACATTGCGTCCAGCACCGCGGTCAGGGCACCGAGGAACATGCCTTCGAGAAGCGCGTAGCCGAGGATCAGCGCGGGAACCGGCTCACGCTTGAAGGCGTTGACCAGGCCGAGGACGAAACCGCCCAGCGCACCGACGATCATCAGCAGGCCGGCAGCACCGGGCAGCACGAAGACCGGGATCGCAGCACCCAGCAGGACAACCGCCAGGCAGCCGAGGGTCTTCATGATGACGTCGTCGTACGTCATCCGCCCTGTCTCCCGCGGACCGGCCGCAGGTGCTGAGTAAAGGTTCTGCAGGTCCTGTGAGCTCATAGGATCCTGGCCCGCGAAGGGGCCGCCTGCAGGAACGGTGGGCGCTCCGCCGCGGGTTTGGGAACGGAAATTCTTTCCGTTGAAAACCGGGTTGCCGCCTAATGCCATGAAAGTGTCCTCCGTCTTGGGGGGCTTGGTTAACGTTCAGCCTACCAATGGGAACGAACGGGCGGGGAGGATGATTCCGGCCCCGGCCGGTGCGTTTGGTAACGGTTTGGTACGCGGCGGGTTCAAAACCTTCCCGGGACTTCCATAATGAATCACCCCCGGCGCAGTCGTTACCTGATCGCGACACAAGGTCGCCCAATCGGTCACCCGACCGAAACAATCGCCGGGTAGCATGATCACCACTCGTGACACACATCACAAGGTCACATATAAATTGCGCCGACAAACGGCGCATATATACCCCCGGCGGAGGTAATTCACTTTGGGAAGAATATCGGCACTCGCCCGGTATATGGGGATGCTAGCAGCGGTGGTCGGCGTATTTGCCGGCCTGCTGCTTGCCGCCCCAGCCGTGCATGCAACGACAGCTCCACCCCCGGCATCTGAATCAACGGCGCCGGAGAGCAGTACCGAAGCAACAGCGCAGGACTCCGAAGACTCCGGAGGGGACGAAACATCCAATGGCGCCGAGTACCAGGACCGCATCAGCGGCGTCCTGCGGAACGCCGGCGCACCGGTTGCCGGGGTGACCATCAAGGCGAGCGGCAACGGCTATGAAGCTGAAACCGAAACCGCGGAGAATGGCTCCTGGTCTATCGGAGTACCCGAGCAGGGTGCATATGAAGTGGAGCTCGATGAATCCACCCTCCCCGAGGGCGTAGCGCTGGCCGAGGGCCAGCAGAACCCGCGCACCGTCACTTTCGCCGGAACATCGAACATCACCACACTCTTCCTGCTGGGCGAAGGGATCGTCCTCCAGGGCGACACCTTCGGCACCAAGCTCATCGAGCGGGCGGTCGCCGGGCTCAGCTTCGGACTGCTGCTGGCGCTGAGCGCCGTCGGCTTGTCCCTCATCTTCGGCACCACCGGGCTCACGAACTTCGCCCACGGCGAGATGGTCACCTTTGGCGCAGTCCTGGCCTTCGGCTTCTCAGCACTCGGCCTGCCGCTCTGGCTGGCCCTGGTCCTGGCGGTGGTCGGCGGCGCCGGGCTGGGCTACGTGCAGGACGCCGGGCTGTGGAGGCCGCTGCGCAGGCGCGGCACCGGCCTCGTCCCCATGATGATCGTGAGCATCGGGCTGGCTCTGGCCCTGCGCTACACCATCCTCTTCTTCTTCGGCGGAGCAACCCAGCAGCTTCCGGACTCCCAGAGCCCGATGCTGGAACTGGGACCGGTCTCCATCTCACGGAACAACCTTGTCTCGCTCGTGGTCTCGCTGGTCGTGATCCTGATCGTTGCTGCCCTGCTGCTGCGCACCCGGATCGGCAAGGCCACCCGCGCCGTCGCCGATAACCCGCCGCTGGCCGCCGCCTCGGGCATCGACGTCGACCGCGTTATCCGCATTGTCTGGATGGCAGGCGGCGCACTGGCCGCACTCGGCGGCATCCTCTGGGCCTATTACCGCCCCGGTGTCTCCTTCAACATGGGCCAGCAGATCCTCCTGTTGATCTTCGCGTCCGTGACGCTCGGCGGCCTGGGCACCGTTTTCGGTGCCCTGATCGGCTCGATCATCGTGGGTCTCTTCGTGGAGATCTCCACCCTCTGGCTCGAGGCGGACCTGAAGTACGTCGGCGCGCTGCTCATCATGATTCTCGTCCTCCTGGTTCGGCCGCAGGGTATCCTCGGCCGCCGAGAGCGCATAGGTTAGGGGCCTCGACATGGACTTTGGAAACATCCTGCTGGGTGCAGTCAACGAATTCTTCACACCCACCACCGCGGCCTATGCGCTGGCAGCCCTCGGGCTGGCCGTGCACTTCGGCTACACCGGCCTGCTGAACTTCGGCCAGGCCGGCTTCATGGCAATCGGAGCCTACGGGTTCGCCATCCCCACCCTGAGCTTCAATGCTCCCCTCCCGGTGGCCCTGCTGATCGCGATGCTTGCCTCCGTCGCGTTCGCGGTGCTGCTCGGCCTGCCAACGCTGCGCCTCCGGGCGGACTACCTGGCAATTGTGACGATCGCCGCCGCGGAAATCATCCGCTATGTGGTGACCACCAACGGCCTCACGGAAGTTACCGGTTCTGCCAACGGACTGGCCGCTTTCGAGGGCGGCTTCTACTCGCTCAACCCCTTCGCCCCCGGGCAATACAACCTGGGTCCGTTCAGCCTGAACGAACGTGACCTTTGGATCCGCGTGGTTGCCTGGACCGTCGTCGCGCTGGCCTGCCTGGTGATCTGGCTGCTGGTGCGCAGCCCCTGGGGCCGTGTGGTCAAGGGCATCCGCGAGGATGAGAACGCCGTCCGCTCGCTGGGCAAGAACGTTTACGCCTACAAGATGCAGGCCCTGATCATCGGCGGCATGCTCGGTTCGCTCGCAGGCATCATCTTCACGCTTCCCCGCGGAGCCGTGCAGCCGGCGAACTACGGCACAGAGCTGACGTTCTTCCTGTACACGGCGCTGCTGCTCGGAGGCATGTCCACCGTGCTCGGTCCGGTGATCGGCGCCATGATTTTCTGGGCAGTGCTGTCCCTGACCCAAGGCCTGCTCTACGGGGCAATCGAGTCCGGGGCCATCACCTTCCTGAACACTACCCAGGCCGGCCAGCTGCGTTACATCCTTGTAGGTGTAGCCCTCATGCTGCTGATGATCTTCCGGCCGCAGGGCGTGCTGGGCAACAAGAAGGAGCTGTCATTCGCATGAGCCATCAAGCAGAAAGTCCGCAGCCGCCGCGCCGTTCGGGCGCCCACGCTGCCGAGCCCGCGGCGGAAACCGTCCCTGCCGGGGCAGCACCGGCAGAGGCAGCCCCGCTGGACACGGCGCCGGCTGAGCCTGACCAGCACCCCGGGTGGGCCGGCAACAAGTACATGAACGATGACCGTCCGATTGCGGCCGGTGAAGTAGGCCCGGGGTGCCGCAAGCGGGACCCCATTCTGGTGGCCTCCAACGTGACACGGACCTACGGCGGCATCAACGCCGTCGACGTTGAACACGTTGAGGTGCCGCGGAACAAGATCACCGCCCTGATTGGCCCGAACGGCGCCGGCAAGACCACCCTGTTCAACCTGCTCACCGGCTTCGACACCCCGCAGTCCGGGGAATGGAAGTTCGAAGACCGGGACCTGGCAGGCGTCTCCGCCTACAAGGTGGCCAGGCTGGGCATGGTCCGCACCTTCCAGCTGACCAAGGTCATGGGCAAGCTGACGGTGCTGGAGAACATGCGCCTGGGCGCGAGCGAACAGCCCGGCGAAGCCCTGCGGCGGGCATTGTTCCGTCCGCTGTGGAAGAAGCGGGAGAACGAAATCACGGAGCAGGCGGACGCCCTGCTGGCGAAGTTCAAGCTGGACACCAAGCGCAGCGACTATGCCGCTTCGCTTTCCGGCGGCCAGCGCAAGCTGCTCGAAATGGCACGCGCGCTCATGGTCAATCCCAAGCTGGTGATGCTGGATGAACCCATGGCAGGTGTGAACCCGGCACTGACGCAGTCGCTGCTGGACCATATCAAAAACCTGAAGGCCGAAGGCATGAGCGTTCTCTTCGTGGAACACGACATGCATATGGTCCGGCACATTGCGGACTGGGTGATCGTGATGGCCGAGGGCAAGGTAGTAGCCGAAGGGCCGCCGTCGGAGGTCATGAAGGACCAGGCTGTGATCGACGCCTACCTTGGTGCGCACCACGACGTGGACCTTGGCGACTCTGAAGGCTTCGAGAAGCTGGAAGCGGTCCTCGAGAAGGACCCCGGTTCAGACATACAGGGCGGTGAGGGACTGGCCCCCGTGACCATCCAGGAACGTAAGGACATGGCATGAGCGCTGAGAATTTCGAGGGCGACTCGGTCGTCAAGGTCACCGACCTGGTGGCCGGCTACCTTCCCGGAGTGAACATCCTCAACGGGTGCTCCATCGAAGCCCGCCGCGGCGAGCTGATCGGGATCATCGGGCCAAACGGCGCCGGCAAGTCCACTCTCCTCAAGGCCATGTTCGGCCTGGTGAAGGTCCATTCCGGCACCGTCATGGTGCGCGGCCAGGACCTGACCGGGCTGAAGGCCAACAAGCTGGTCAGCCGGGGAGTGGGGTTCGTTCCGCAGAACAACAATGTGTTCGCCTCACTCACCATCGAGGAGAACCTGCAGATGGGCCTGTACCAGCAGCCGAAGAACTTCAAGGAACGCTTCGAATTCGTGGCTGAGCTGTTCCCGGAGCTGAAGAAGCGGCGCAGCCAGCGGGCGGGTTCCCTCTCCGGCGGCGAGCGGCAGATGGTTGCCATGGGTCGGGCACTCATGATGGAACCGGCCGTGCTGCTGCTGGATGAGCCGTCGGCAGGCCTCTCCCCCGTCAAGCAGGATGAAACCTTCCTGCGGGTTCATGAGATCAACCGTGCCGGCGTCTCCGTGATCATGGTGGAGCAGAACGCCCGTCGCTGCCTGCAGATCTGCGACCGCGCCTACGTGCTGGACCAGGGCAGGGACGCGTACACCGGTACCGGCCGTGAGCTGATGAAGGATCCCAAGGTTATCCAGCTGTACCTGGGGACCCTCGCCGACACGGCGTAGTCAGGATCTGGAAAGGGCCCGTCCGGAGCTTCGGCTCCGGGCGGGTCCTTTCGTTTAAGCGTTCACTTCACGGGCGGTGGCGGCGGGCCGGCGTCCCGCAGGCGAACGGCAAAGGGCCCCTGCCGGAGCAGGGGCCCTTTGAGTGGTGCGGTAGTGATAGTGGTGTAGTCGCCCTGCCTAGAGCTTGCCAACCTCGGAGCGGCTCGGAACCGGCTTGTTGTCGGCGTCGAACTGGTAGATGCCGATGTACGCCTCGGTCGGGTCACCGTTCTCGTCGAAGCTGATGGGTCCGGAGTAGCCGTCGTAGTCGATATCTCCGCCGCCCCGCAGGATGGTGACGCAGCCTGCGAAGTCGAAGCACTTCTCACCTTCGGAGGAGACGCCCTGCAGTTCAGCGGCGATTGCCTGTCCGTCGGTGCTTCCGGCTGCTTCTGAGGCCAGGGCCAGGAGGGTCACGGCGTCGTAGCTTTCACCGGCGTATGCCCAGTCCTTCAGGGCAGGGTCGACTTCCAGCAGGGCGTCCTTGAAGTTGTCTGACGCGAACGGGCCCGGGATGGTGCCCTGGGCGCCTTCCAGCGTTCCTGCTTCGAGGTCCGCACTGTAGTCGGAGGTGTTGCCGTCAACGAAGAAGATCTGCGACGGGTCAACGCCCTTGCCCGTGAGCAGCGGTGCAATGCTCTTGGCCTGGTCGAAGCTGATGACCACGATTGCGTCCGGGTTCGCTGCGGTGACGGTGTCCACCTGGCTGCTGAACTGCGAGTCGCCTTCGTTGAACATCGACTCTGCAACCACCTGGCCGCCTGCGGCCTCGACCGAGCCCTTGATGTTGGACTGCAGGCCGGTGCCGTACGCGTCGTTCAGGACGATCATGCCCACGGTCTGGGCGCCGCACTCCATGATGTAGTTGCCCAGGGTGCGGCCCTGGAGAACGTCCGAGGGAGCGGTGCGCCAGTACAGGCCGTTGTCGTCCCAGTCAGTGAAGTCCGGGGAAGTGTTGGCCGGCGAGAACTGGATGACGCCGGCCCCGGTGATCTGGTTGATGACAGTCTTGGAAACACCGGAGGAAGCGGCACCGATGATGGCGCTGACATCCTGCCCCAGCAGGTCTGTCACGGACTGGGTGGCGATGTCCGTGGTGGTGTCGCCGGAATCGCGGTGGACTACCTCAACCGGCTTGCCCAGGACGCCGCCGGCGGCATTTATTTCTTTAACGGCGAGGTCCACGCCGGCGATTTCCGGCGGGCCGAGGAAGGCGAGGGCGCCTGTCGTGGGCAGCAGGGTCCCGAGTTTGAGCGGGGTATCCGTGGTTCCCGTGGAGGCGGGGACGGCTGAGGGGTCGCCCTTCTCTCCGGGATCCTCGCCGGTTCCCCCCTGGCTCTCCGGGCAGGAAAGGACCGAACTGTTTGCTGCTGACGAAGAATCCTCGGACGGTGAGGAGTCGGTTCCGGAGTCGCCGCCGCTGCCGCAGGCTGAAGCGAACAGGGCTACGCCCAAGCCCAGTGCTGCCATCTTTGCTGCGCGGCCGTACCCATCCCCGAGGCCAAGCGGCCCGGTCTTGCGAAGTGCAGTCATGTAGTTTTTCTCCCCGATCGAAAGGCGGGTGCCTTTGATGCTGTCATCAGGTGTTCCTGATAAGAGAAAAAGCTAATGGAATAATGTGACGAAGATAAGAGCTTCCGGTTACAGCCTTGTAACACTCATCACACTCGTGGCCGGCATGTTGCACGATGCTCAAACGCGTGGTTTAAGATAGTTCACTTTGTACCCCAGGTGGGACTCGAACCCACAACACAAGGATTTTAAGTCCTCTGCCTCTGCCATTGGGCTACTGGGGCGCCCGCACGCCAGGTTCCCGGCAGCGTGCCGGGCCCAGGCGCATAAACCAGCCTACTTTAGCCCCGCTGGAGCACAGAAACCGTCCCCTTCCAAGCGGTTGCACTCTGCTTAACCGCCAGCGGCGGCCGCCCGGATCGCTCCGGTCGGCCGCCGCTGTATGGCAGTTTCGCTGGTGTTACTTGGCGGCGGGCTTCTTGGCCGGCGTCGCCGCCTCCACGAATGCCTTGCGAGGGTTCTTCAGGTTCAGCAGCTGGGTGAAGTCGCGGCCCCAGACGAAGTTGGATACCCATCCGGAGACAACGCGGAACTTCCGCTCGAACATCGGCATGGCCATGCCGTGGTAGCCGCGGTGCGCCAGCCAGGCCGGGAGGCCCTTCATGCCGAAGCCCATGATGTTGGCGACGCCCTTGTACTGGCCCATGCCTGCGACTGCGCCGAGGTTCTTGTGGCGGTATTCAACAACCTGGCCCTCGCCGTAGCGGTCGGCAAGCAGGTTCTTGGCCAGGCGCTTCGCCTGGCGAACTGCATGCTGCGCGTTCGGAACGCAGAAGCCGCCTACACCGCCGCCGGTGAGGTCCGGAACAGCGGAAACGTCGCCGGCTGCCCAGGCGCCTTCCAGGGGTCCGTCGTCTCCGGTGATCCGCAGTTCGGCGTTGGCGCGGACGCGGCCGCGGTCATCGATCGGGAAATCGGTGGCGCGGACCATCGGGTTGGCCTGTACACCGGCCGTCCAAATGAGGGTGTCTGCTTCGAATTCACCGGCCGGGGACTTGTCCGCCATGTTGATGAGCTTCAGCAGGCCGCCTTCGGCACTGGCCAGCGAGGTGTTGAGCAGTACTTCGATGCCTCGCTCACGCATCGAGGAGACAACCCATTCGGCCTGGTCCGGCTTGACCTCGGGCATGACCCGGCCCATGGCCTCGATCATGACGAAGCGCAGGTCTTCACGCTTGAGGCGGTTGTTCTCGCGAACGGCTCCGCGTGCCATGTCTTCGATTTCGGTGATGGTCTCGATGCCTGCGAAGCCACCGCCGACGACGACGAAGGTCAGTGCGCGGGCGCGGGCCGCCTGGTCGGTCATTAGGGAAGCGGTTTCGATGCGTTCGAGCACCTTGTTCCGCATTTCGACGGCTTCTTCGATGGTCTTCATGCCGATGCCGGCCTCGGCGAGGCCCGGGATCGGGAAGGTGCGCGTCACGGAACCGGCAGCCATGACGACGTCGCGGTAGCTGAGTTCGAACGGCGCGCCGCCGTCGGCGGGCTCAACCGTTGCGGTGTGCGTGGCGTGGTTGATGGCCACGACCTTGCCGGAGATCAGCTCGGTGTCCTTGAGGTGCATGCGGTGGGAAACAACCGCGTTGCGCGCATTGATGGTGCCCGCAGCAACCTCGGGAAGGAAGGGCTGGTAGGTCATGTACGGCAGCGGATCCACTACCGTGACGATCCCGCCGTTGGCCTTGACCTTCTTTTGGAGGTTCTTGGCTACGTACAGACCGACGTAGCCACCGCCAACCACCAGAACGCGGGGACGATCAGAAAATTGTGTTTGCGATGCCATGGGCAACATCCTACCCGACTTGTGAAAGTCTTCACTAAGTCGCACGAATAGATTTCCTTACCTTTCAACGCAGCCGTTTACGGCCTTCACTGACGCGGCGCCGGGAGCGCCGCCGTGCCGCTAGCGCTGCGAAGCAGGGGTCGCCGGGTGGTCAAGGTCATCTTCCCGGACCTCGTTCTCCGCCGCGGGTTCAGCGTCCGGTGTCCCGGCGCGCCCGGAGCGTTTCACCCGGAGGACGGCGACCGCGCCACCGGCACCCACCAGAAGAATCAGGCCGCCGAAACCGAGGACCAGGCCTGCGGGCAGCGGGTCGTTCCCCGCACGGGGGTCCGCTGCCTCGGGGACCTTTGGTTCCGGAATATCCGGCAGGCTCTGGCCCGGCGCCGGCGCAGGGGCTTCCGCGGCCGGTGCTTCGCCGCGTCGGTGGATGCGGATCCACTCTTCGATCGTCCCCAGCGGGTTGCCCGCCACAGCCGGTACGTCCGCGTTGAGCGCGGCGGCTGCGTCTACGATTCCGTACCCGTACAGCGTGTCCCGGCCGGGAGCCCCGCTGTCCTTGGCGGTAGTAATGATGCGGTTGATTACCTGCGCGGCGGTGAGCTCCGGGTAGGCGGAGCGGATCAGGGCGGCAACACCGGATACCAGCGGTGCAGCGGCTGAGGTGCCGGACCACTCGGCATACCGTGAAGGCCCGCCGGGCAGTCCGCCCACAAGATTCTCCGCCGGTGCGGCTACGCCAATGCTGATGCCTTCGGAGGACGAATCCCAGCTGGCCCGTCCCTGCCGGTCAAGTCCGGCAACCGTGAGGACACCCGGGATGGTTGCGGGCGCGCCGACCTGGGTCATGCCGATGCCGCGGTTTCCGGCAGCCGCCACAATGACGACGTCGTTTTGCTCGGCGTAAAGGAAGGCCTCGTCCCAGCTCTCCGGCCATGAGGTCGACGACGACCCCAGGGACATGTTGATGACCTTCGCGCCGCTGTCCACGGCCCAGCGGACGGCGTTCGGCAGCTGATCGTCAATCGGAATGCCGCCGGGGTTGGAACCGCCAATCCAGGCGGACACGGAGAGGACTTCCGCTTTGGGAGCCACTCCCATGATGCCGTCCGGCCCATTTCCGGGACCTGAATATTCCTCGGCCTCTTTGTCCTTGTCCTTTTCCTTGTCTTCTTCCTTGTCGCCGCCTTTGTCGGCCTCCGCGGTGTGCCCGCGGCCGGCCAGGAGGGTGGCAACCAGGGTGCCGTGCTCGGGATTGACTCCCAGGCCCCGCGCGCCGGCAGGATCACCGGCACCGGAGACGTCCGCTCCCCCGGTGACCGCGCCGGCGAGGTCGGGATGGCTGGTGTCGATTCCGGTGTCGATGACCGCTACCTTGACGCCTTCGCCCTGCGACGTCTTCCAGGCTTCGGTGATTCCATAATCGGCGAGCCAATACTGCTTGTCCCGCCACTCGTCCGCATGTGCGGCCTGCGGAAGGGCGAGCTGGAAGAGGATCACCGCGGTAAGGGAGAAGGCCCCTGCAGCGGCAGCACGCTTGAATGCGGCGCCCGGAGTCCGGCGCCGTCCTGTTTTCCCGCTCACCGCAGCGCGCTCAGGGCTATGCCGTCAAGGATGTCGTGCTCCGAGGTGATCGCGGAGTCCACGCGGCCGTCAGTCAGTTCTTCCATCCGGTCCACGATCGTCTGCCAGATCAGCGCGCCGGCACCGATAACATCCACCCGCCCCGGGTGCATGTACGGCAGGGCTTCGCGTTCGGCACGGCTGAGGTGCAGCAGTGAGGAGGCTGCCTGGTCCACGGCCTGGCTGCTGAGCTCCGTGCCGTGGATTGCTTCCGGGGAATACTCCGGCAGCCTCAGGGCATGCGCGGTCACCGTGGTGACGGTTCCCGCTACGCCGATGAGCCGGTCTGCCGTGGCCAGGGGCACGGTTTGGAGGACCTGGGCGATCATGTCCAGGACGTCGCCGCGCGCCAGGGCGATCTCCGCTTCGGTGGGCGGGTCGGACACGAGGTGGCGTTCGGTGAACCGGACGCAGCCCATGTCCGTGCTCTTGGCGGCGAGCACCTTCCCGTTCACGCCCAGCACAAATTCGGTGGAGCCGCCGCCCAGATCGACGACGACGGTGCGGACTCCTGATTCTCCGGCCAGCACGCTTGCGGCTCCGGCGAAGGACAGGGCTGCTTCTTCGTCACCTGAGATGACTTCGGGTTCAACGCCCAGCCGGGCGCGGATGCCGTCGGTGAATTCAGTCCGGTTCTCGGCGTCGCGGGTGGCCGAAGTAGCTACGAAGCGGACTTTCTGCGCACCGTGCTCGCGGATCAGCGCGGCGTATTCGTCTGCGGCTGCGAAGGTGCGTTCAAGTGCGGCGTCGGAGAGGCGTCCGGTGGCGTCAACGCCTTCCCCGAGGCGGACAATGCGCATCAGGCGCACGACGTCGGTGAGCCGGGTAACACCGTTCTCTGTCCGTGCGTCGGCGATCAGGAGGCGGATCGAGTTGGTGCCGCAGTCCACGGCCGCTACCCGGGTGGCGCCGCTTGGCGAACCTGCTTCTTCCGGGTTTTCCATGCTGTCCTCCTGTTCACCCGCGGCTTCCCGTTCAGCCTGCAGGGCGGCACGCCGGGCTGCCCGCTTCCGGTCAAGTTCCTGGGCGGAGAGGCCCTGGGTCTTGGTGTGGCGGCTCAGGTCCCGCGACGGTGCAGGGCTGCTGGTGTCCCAGGCGCCAACGCAATAGCAGCGGTCCCGGGTCCACCATTCGGAGATGGCGTTGAGTGCCTCATCACCCAGCGGGTTGACTCCCGGCCCTGCGGCCAGCGAGTGTCCCACGAGAACGTGCAGGCACTTCACGCGTGTGGGCATGCCGCCGGCGGAGACGCCGTCGATCTCCGGGACCGGCCCCGTTCCGGTCCGTTCGCCGATCTCGCTGCGGACTTCCAGGTAAGCCTCGTGTGCCTGGCGGTACCGTTCGGCAAGTTCCGGGTCCTGTTCAAGCCGCTCGGTCATTTCCGTCATGAGGCCTGCGGCCTCGAGCCGGGAAACCGCCGCGGTGATGACCGGATGGGTCAGGTAGTACGTGGTGGGGAAGGGAATTCCGTTGCTCAGGCGCGGGGCGGTGGTAGCCACCAGCGGGTTCCCGCAGACGCAGCGGGCCCCGATTTCGACGACGTCACGGACCGGACGTCCAAGCTGACGGCTCAGGGTCTCCAGGTCTTCCCGGGTCGGTGTGAGCTGCTCTGGGGTCATGCCGGAAGGTCCTTCCTGGGGGTCCGCACCGGACCCAAAATGATGATGTTCCAATGCACCAGCCTACTGTGCCCGGCGGACGGGTCAGGGCGCGGTGGCGGAGCGGACCACCGAATCCCAGAGGGCGTCAACCCACTGAAGGTCCTGCGGAGCCTGCGCTGCCGCCTCTTCAACGTCCTCCACGCTGTGCTCGCCCTTGACGAGGTAGCGCGTCTCCCCTGGCATCACCAGGAAGATGCGTTCCCGGGCCTGTGCCTTAATGAAGGCGGGGTCTTCCCAGCGGGACAGCGCTTCCTGCAGTTCCTCTCCGGTCTCCTGCTCGCGGGCGATTTCAGCCTCCAGCGCCGCGATCTCCGAACGCTGCTGCAGGAAGGTACGGACCGACGGCGCCAGCAGCACGGTGATGACGACCATGACGATGCCCAGCGCCAGCAGCCGCCCGGAAAAGGACTTCGCGGGGACCGGCTTCAGGGTAGGTTCGTCCCGGGTCAACGCGGGTGTGGTGTCGGCGGCGGGCACGTCCCGGCGGATTTCCGCAGCCAGTTCCTGGCGTGCGGCAGCGCGGGCCTCCGATGGATTCGCGGGCTTGGTCTTTGCCGCTTTTGCCGGTTTGCCGGGCCGGGAGGGCTTGGGCTGGGAGGGCTTGGGCTGGGAAGGTTTGCGTCCGGAAGCGCCGGCGGCTTCGGCCCGGTTGCCGGCTGTGCCGGTCTTCAGCGGGCGTGCCGCGGAGGGTGCAGTTCCCTGGACCTCTTCTGTCCGGTTCTCCTTTGCCTGCGCGGGTTTCGGGGAACCGGCGGCGCGCTGGCCTCCCAAGGAACCGGAGCGCCGCGGAGCTGCGCCGGACTGGCCGGCGGGCCTGGGTACCTTCGGGCGTCGGGTGGACATGCTGCTCCTGTCGTGTGCGGGCTTTTCCGAATTCCTGCCTGCCGGCGGGGCCCTCAGTCCCGGTAAAGATCAGTCCCGGCAAGGGCCTGTCCCGGCAAGGACCAGTGCAGCGAAGGACCATACAGGCCCGAAAACAGCACCGGTGGGCACCCCCACTATCGAGGGTACCCACCGGAGGCGGTGTTGCTAGGCCGTGAAACGCGGGAACGCGCTGCGTCCTGCGTAGCGGGCGGCGTCGTCGAGCTCTTCTTCGATGCGCAGCAGCTGGTTGTACTTCGCTACGCGCTCGGAGCGGGCCGGGGCGCCCGTCTTGATCTGGCCTGCGTTGGTGGCAACGCAGATGTCCGCAATCGTGGTGTCTTCCGTCTCGCCGGAGCGGTGCGAGGTAATGGTGGTGTAACCGGCGCGCTGGGCCATGGTGATGGCGTCCAGGGTCTCGGACAGGGTGCCGATCTGGTTGACCTTCACCAGCAGCGAGTTGGCAGCGTTTTCCTTGATGCCGGTCTCCAGGCGGGCCGGGTTGGTGACGAACAGGTCGTCGCCAACCAGCTGCACCTTGTCCCCGATGCTGGCCGTGAGGGCCTTCCAGCCGTCCCAGTCGTTCTCATCCAGCGGGTCTTCGATGGAGACGAGCGGGTAGTCCCGGACCAGTTCCTCGTAGTACGCGGACATTTCGGCGGCGGTGCGGTTCTGGCCTTCGAAGACGTAGGATCCGTCCTTGAAGAATTCGGAGGAGGCAACGTCCAGGGCCAGGGCAATGTCACGGCCGGGCTCGTAGCCGGCGCGCTTGATGGCTTCCAGGATCAGGTCCAGGGCTGCGCGGTTGGACGGCAGGTTCGGCGCAAAGCCGCCCTCGTCGCCCAGGCCGGTGGAGAGGCCCTGCTCCTTCAGCACGGACTTGAGGTTGTGGTAGACCTCTACGCCCCAGCGGAGTCCCTCGGAGTAGGTGTCGGCGCCCAGCGGAACGATCATGAATTCCTGGATGTCGACGTCGGAATCCGCATGGGATCCGCCGTTGAGGATGTTCATCAGCGGCACGGGCAGGATGTGCGCGTTGGGGCCGCCCAGGTAGCGGTAGAGCGGCAGCGCAGCGGACTCGGCTGCTGCACGCGCGACGGCGAGGGAGACACCAAGGATGGCGTTGGCACCCAGGCCGGACTTGTTCTCGGTTCCGTCCAGGTCGATCATGGCCTGGTCGATGGCCCGCTGGTCTGCAGCGTCAAAGCCCAGCAGTGCCGGCTGGATCTGGTCGATCACGGCTTCGACGGCCTGGAGCACGCCCTTGCCCTGGTAGCGGTCCTTCTCCCCGTCACGGCGCTCGTTCGCTTCAAAGGCACCGGTGGAAGCACCGGAGGGCACTGCTGCGCGGCCGAAGGTGTCGTCGTCGAGCAGCACCTCGACCTCTACGGTCGGGTTTCCGCGGGAATCAAGGATCTCGCGTGCGTGAATGGCATCAATGATGGCCATGGGAATGCTCCTGTTCATTGGAACTTGGGTTGGTATTACAGCCAGGCCTATGACGGGGACCACGCTGTCTGGTCCAAGCCTAGTTGAATCCGGCTTGGGAGTAAGGGTTCGGGGGCTCAATCGGCGGTGCCGGGGCCTTGAGCCGTAAAACGGCGCACGGCCCGGCGCAGGGCGGCTTCGGGATCGAGGCCATGTTCGGCGGCGCGGCGGACAGTTTCGAACAGGATCTCACCCAGCTCTTCTTCGCCCTCGAAGTCCGGTACCCCGGAGGCTTTTTCCGGCACCCGGAGCCCCGCACGGCGTGCGCGTTCCTGGGTCTTGGCTGCCAGTGCCAGGGCAGGAAGGGCCGCAGGAATTCCTTCGAACGGGCTGCTCCGGTGCTTTTCGGTTTTCTTTACGGCGTCCCAGGCCCGCTCGATTTCCGCCGTGTCTTCCGTGGTGGAGTCCTGGAGGGATCCGTCGGCGCGGAAAACATGCGGGTTGCGGCGGATCATTTTGTCCGTCAGCCCGGTGACGACGTCGGAAATCGAGAAGTTGCCCGCCTCCTCCTGGAGGCGGGCGTGCAGCAGCACCTGGAAGAGGAGGTCCCCCAGTTCCCCGCTGAGTTCGTGCGCGTCCTCGGCCCGGGTATGCCCGGCCTCCACTGCTTCGATGACCTCGTAGCTCTCTTCGAGCAGGTACTCGAGGAGGGATTCGTGGGTCAGGGCACCGGTCCAGGGACAGCGTTCGCGCAGCTGGGACACAACCTGGGCCAGGCGGGAAAACTCCCGGCCCAGGTTGTTGCCGCCGGTCGGGGAATCAGTCACGTGCGTTGCTGAAGCCCTCGGTGATGTACTCGGCCAGCACCGCGCGCTCTTCCAGCGGGAGGAACGCGGCGTTGGCTGCGTTCAGGGTCAGCTCCAGCAGATCGTCCAGGTCGTAGCCGAAGGTGGTTGCCAGCAGTTCGAACTCGTCGGTCAGGCTGACTCCGCTCATGAGCCGGTTGTCCGTGTTGACGGTGACAACGAAGCCGGTCTGGAACAGCAGGTCGATCGGGTGGGATTCGATGTCCGGTCCGAAGGACTCGACGGCGCCGGTCTGCAGGTTGGAGGACGGGCAGATCTCCAGGGGGATCCCCCGGTCACGGACCCAGGCGGCCACGTCCCCCAGGGTGACCATGCCCACCGAAGTATCCTCGCCGGCGTCGGGCGCTTCCTCGTCTTCGAAGTCCACTTCGATGTCCTCAGCGATCCGCACGCCGTGGCCCAGGCGCAGCGCGCGTCCGTGGACCAGGGCGTCGGTGATGCTTTCGACGCCGGCGGCCTCGCCGGCGTGCACGGTGACCGGGAACATCTGCTCGGCCAGGTAGGTGAAGGCGTCCTTGAAACGGGAGGGCGGGAAGCCGTCTTCGGCCCCTGCAATGTCGAAGCCCACGGCTCCGCGGTCCCGGTGGCGGACGGCCAGTTCGGCGATCTCCATGCCGCGGTCGCCATGGCGCATGGCGGTGATCAGCTGGCCTACCTGGATCAGGCTGCCGGCGGCCTCCGCGGCTTCCACTCCGGCTTCGAGGCCTTCCTGCACGGCTTCAACGGCCTCATCCAGGCTCAGGCCGCCGGCAAGGTGCTGCTCCGGAGCCCAGCGGACTTCGGCGTACACCACGCCGTCTTCGACGAGGTCCTCAACGAACTCGCGGGCAACACGGGCCAGGCCTTCACGGGTCTGCATGACCGCGATGGTGTGGTCAAAGGTCTCGAGGTAGCGCACCAGCGAACCGGAGTTGGCGGATTCGCGGAACCACTCCCCCAGGGCAACGGGGTCTGTGGACGGCAGCGTGTGTCCAACGGCTTCGGCCAGCTCCACGATGGTGGCCGGGCGCAGCCCGCCGTCGAGGTGGTCGTGCAGCGAAACCTTGGGCAGGACACGGATGTCGAAGCTGGAAAGGGCAGCGGGATTCGTAATGGGCTCAGTCACATGCCAACTCTACGTGAGGGGCACCCGGAGCGCTTAAGGCTCGGAGTTGACGCCCTCTTCCAGCGGCTGGCTGGTACGGATGGGGGTTGGTCCGCGCAGCTTGGCGATGATCCGGTCGATGATGAGGCCAAGTACCAGGGCGACGGCAATGGCAACGACGACGGCGAGCAGGTGGTTTTCCTTGAACCAGGCCCCGGCGAGGGCGCCGATGGCTACGGAGTACGCCGCCCAGAGGACTGCGGACATTCCCGTCAGGGCCACGAACATGCGCCGGGGGTAGCGGGTGGCACCTGCGGTCAGGTTGACCACCACCCGGCCTACCGGGATGAACCGTGCGATCAGGATCAGGGAGACGGCACGCTTTTCCAGCTCGCGGCCGGCCCAGACAAACCCGCGCTGCATCCGTGGTCCCCGCATCCACCTGTATCTGTCAGTCCGGAGGGTGCGGCCCAGGGCGTAGGCGATGTTGTCACCGACGAAGGCACCTGCCGCGGCCGAGAGGGCGATCAGCCAGGCGTTGGGGCCGTCGGCCAGGAAAACCAGTGCGGACAGCCCCACGACGAGCGACTCACTCGGGATCGGGGGAAAGAAACCGTCCAGCAGGCAGCAGGCGAAAAGCACCAGGTAAACCCAGGGGGCGCCTGAGTACGTCAGGACGAAGTCGTTGATGGTGTCCATTACGGCGTTTAGCACGTCCAATGGGCGGCACTCCTTGAGTCGGTATCAGTATCTACAACGATGCCACTTCCGAATCAGTGCCCGTCACCGGGCATGTCCCCCAAAACACCCTGAGCATCCCTGCCTCAACCCTGAGTCCGGCGCTTGCCCCGGTGGGTATTCCCTTCCCATCGAGATGACAGAAACTGCCCGTATGAACGCTCATACGGGCAGTTTCTGTCATCTCGATGGAGGCGGGGTGAGGGTGCTAGCTGATCCGATCGATGATCAGGGGCTGGACGCCGGAAGCCTCCGGGGCAATCACTGCTGCTCCCTCAACGGCTTCCTTTGCCCGCTCGAACTTCTCCGGGGTATCCGTCAGCAGCGTCATGAGCGGCTGGCCGGCCCGGACCGTGTCTCCGGGCTTGGCGTGGAGGCGCACGCCTGCTCCGGCCTGCACAGCGTCTTCCTTCCGCGCGCGTCCGGCCCCGAGGCGCCAGGCCGCAACACCCACGGAGAGGGCGTCCAGCTCGGTGAGCACGCCGTCAGCTGAGGCCGTAATGGTTTCCGATTCCTTCGCGACGGGCAGTTCAGCGTCCGGATCCCCGCCCTGGGCCGAGATCATGCGGCGCCACACGTCCATGGCGCGGCCGTCCTTCAGCGCTGCTGCGGGATCGGCATCGGGCTGGCCTGCCGCTGCGAGCATCTCCTTCGCCAGTGCCACTGTCAGCTCCACGACGTCGGACGGGCCGCCGCCGGCGAGCACCTCCACGGACTCCTGGACCTCGATCGCGTTGCCCGCGGTCAGGCCGAGGGGCGTGGACATATTCGTGAGCAACGCCACAGTGTTTACTCCGGCGTCTTTACCCAGTGTGACCATGGTCTGGGCAAGCTCTCGGGCGTCGTCGGCATTCTTCATGAACGCACCCGATCCCACCTTGACGTCCAGGACCAGCGAACCGGTTCCCTCGGCGATCTTCTTGCTCATGATCGAGGAGGCAATCAGCGGAATGGCTTCCACCGTGGCCGTGACGTCGCGCAGGGCATAGAGCTTCTTGTCTGCAGGAGCCAGTCCTGCACCGGCAGCGCAGATGACAGCCCCTACGTCGGCGAGCTGGGCCATCATCTCGTCATTGCTGAGCGCTGCACGCCAGCCGGGAATGGCTTCAAGCTTGTCCAGCGTTCCGCCGGTGTGTCCCAGGCCCCGGCCGGAGAGCTGCGGCACGGCGACGCCGAAGACTGCCACCAGCGGGGCCAGCGGCAGGGTGATCTTGTCCCCCACGCCGCCTGTCGAGTGCTTGTCCGACGTCGGCTTTCCCAGCGAGGAGAAGTCCATCCGCTCGCCCGAGGCGATCATCGCTGCGGTCCAGCGGGAAATCTCCTCCCGGTTCATGCCGTTGAGGAGGATCGCCATGTTCAGGGCGGCCATCTGCTCGTCGGCGATCACGCCGCGGGTGTACGCGTCGATCGTCCAGTCGATCTGTTCCGGGCTCAGCGTGCCCCGGTCCCGCTTCACGCGGATGATGTCAACGGTGTCAAAACGCTCGCTCATTTGCCTGCCTGCCCTTCAAGGTGCTGCGGCCCGAAAGCATCGGGCAGCACTTCGTCCATGGTCCGGATGCCGCTGACGGTCAGCAGCTTCATGCCCGGTGCCCTGAATTCGTACAGCAGCTGGCGGCAGCGTCCGCACGGCATGAGGATTTCACCCTCGCCGTCTACGCAGGTGAAGGCAACCAGGCGTCCGCCGCCGGTCATGTTCAGCTGGCTGATCATGGAGCATTCGGCGCACAGGGTCAGGCCGTAGCTGGCGTTTTCGATATTGCAGCCGGAAACAATCCGGCCGTCATCCGTCAGCGCCGCTGCCCCCACTGGATAGCGGGAGTAGGGAACGTAAGCGTGGGACATGGCCTTGCGGGCCGCGTCCTGCAGGACGTCCCAGTCGATTTTAGGCGCAGGGGTAACTGCGTTCATCTATGTGTCCTCTTGTCCTTGTGGGGTGGGGATCAGCTCTTGATGTAGGGAATGCCGCTGGCTGCCGGCGCCCTGGACTTACCGACCACGCCGGCGACGGCGAAGATGGTCACCACGTAGGGCAGCATGGCCAGGAACTGGTTCGGCACTGGGGTGCCGAGCAGGCTGAGCACTGACTGCAGGTTGGAGGCGAACCCGAACAGCAGCGCGGCGAACAGCGCACCAATGGGGTTCCAGCGGCCGAGGATCAGCGCAGCGAGGGCAATGTAGCCCTGGCCGGAGGTCATGTCCCGGTTGAAGGAGGACACCGATACGAGGGTGAAGAAGGCACCGCCGACGCCGGCTACCGCACCTGCGAGCAGGACGTTCCAGAACCGCATGCGGTTGACGTTGATGCCCACGGTGTCCGCGGCCTTGGGGTGCTCGCCCACGGCACGGGTCCGCAGACCCCACTTGGTGTGGAAGAGGCCGAAGTAGATTGCCGCCACGGCAATGTACATCAGGTAGCCGATGACGGACTGGTCGAACAGGATCGGGCCCAGGATCGGAATATCCGAGAGCAGCGGGATCGCGATCTTGTCCAGGCGAGGGGGTGAGTTCCACTTGGCCGAGTCCGCGCTGAGCACGGTGGAGAAGAGGAACCCGGTCAGGCCGGAAACCAGAACGTTCAGCACGACGCCGACGATCACCTGGTTCACGATGTACTTGATGCTGAACACCGCGAGCACCAGGGAAACCAGGACGCCGGCGATGGCCGCCGCGAACAGGCCCACGAAGGCGTTGCCCGACAGCGAGCCCGCCACGGCAGCAGCAAAGGCGCCGAACAGCAGCTGGCCCTCGATGGCAATGTTCACCACGCCGGAACGTTCACACAGCACGCCGGAGAGCGAACCGAAAATCAGCGGGAACGCCAGGGTGAAGGAACCAGCAAGCAGGCCGTAGAGCGCCACGCTGGGGCTGCGGGCACTGCCCACGGCCCAGGTCAGGAATGCGGCAATGAAGAACACGGCGAACACCGCGATCAGCCAGCCGGGGATGTGCTGGTAGCGGCTGACCAGGACGAAGGCGTACGCGGCCGAGGCCAGGAGGACCACAGTGGCGATCCAGCCCAGGACGGGTGCTGACACGACGATGTCCGGCAGCTGGATGGCTGCGTTGGCGTCCGTCAGTCGGAACGTCACTTCGCTGGCCGGCGAGCCCAGCCCGAACATGATGAATCCGAGGATTGCCAGGACGCCCAGGATGACCGGGGTCTTCCAGCTGCGGATCGGTTTCACGTCTGCCGGCTGGCCCTTGGAGGCGAGAGTTGTTGCGGTGCTCATGCTGCTCCTTGCGCTGCATCGGCTTTTTTGGACATGCGCTTGCCGGAGGTCTTGAAGGCCCCGGGCGGCGGGATCCGGAACAGGGACCGGACCAGCGGAGGTGCTGCGATGAACAGGACAATGAGCGACTGCACCACCAGGACAATGTCGATGTTGGTTCCGGTGCTGGTCTGCATGGTGACGCCGCCTGCACGGAACGCGCCGAAGAGCAGGCCTGCTGCGAAGGTTCCCCAGGGCGAGGACCGGCCCAGCAGCGCAACGGTGATCGCGTCGAAGCCGAAGCTGGCTGCAACACCGGAGGTGAGCACCTTCTCGGTGCCCGATACCTGTGCCACACCGGCCAGGCCGGCCAGCGCACCGGCAATGAGCATCACGATGACGTAGCCCTTGGTGGTGTTGATGCCGGCGTTGCGGGCGGCTGCGGGGTTGGCGCCGACGGCGCGCAGTTCAAAGCCGACCGTCGAACGGTTCAGCAGCCACCAGATGAACACCGTGGCGGCAATCGCCATGATGAAGCCCCAGTGCAGGCGGAACCCGGAGCCGAACAGCGGCGGGAACATTGCGGTGGAGTCCAGCTGGGGGCTGATCGGGTTGGTGGAGCCGGGACGCTGGAATCCGGGAGTGGTGAGCAGGAAGAGCACCAGCTGGATCGCGATGTAGTTGAGCATGATCGTCACGATCACCTCGTGGGCTCCGGTCCGGGCCTTGAGCAGGCCGGCGATTCCGCCCCAGAGGGCGCCGCCGAGTGCACCGGCGAGGATCACGATCAGCAGGTGCAGGCCAACGGGCAGGTGCCAGCTGAAGCCCACCCACGCGGCGAGCGTGGCGCCGATCAGGATCTGCCCCTGGGCACCGATGTTGAACAGGCCGGCGCGGAAAGCAAGGGCGACGCCGAGGCCGGCACAGATCAGCGGGGTTGCCACTGTCAGTGTCTGGGTCAGCGGGTAGATCATGCGGGAGAAGGTGTCGGCCTCGAAATTGAAGACCGAGCCCTGGAAGAGCGCGATGTAGGCGCCCGAAGCCGCAGACCACGCTGCGCCCAGCATGTCGCCCGGACGGCTGAAAAAGTAGCCTGCCGATTCGGCAACCTCTTCGTCGGTGAGGGCGATGAGCAGCCCGCCGACAATCAGTGCCATGAGGACGGACAGCACCGAGACCAGCGCATTGCCGGTGACAATGCGGCGGAGAACCGATTCGCTGCCCGTTTCCGGATGGAGCTCGGTCTCGGGCACCGGTACGGCGGGCGGGGGCAGCGCCCCGCCTGCGGTTTCGGCAGCTTGCAGCAGCCGTGTTTCGTCAGCGGCAGCTTCCTCCTTGCGGGGTGCGGAATCGCCCTGCTGCCTGCTTGCTTCCTCCGGGCTCACTGCGCCCCTCCCTCGTTCTCGCTCTGGTGCGAAAGTGCGTCTTCCGCGCTCATGCCGGCCATCATCAGGCCCAGCACGTCGCGCGAGGTGTTACCCGGGACAATGCCCATCACCCTGCCGCTGTACAGCACAGCGATGCGGTCTGCCAGTTCCAGGACCTCGTCCAGTTCGGTGGACACGATCATCACCGGCGTTCCGCCGTCGCGCTCCGCGACGATCCGCTTGTGCAGGAATTCAATGGATCCGACGTCGACGCCGCGGGTGGGCTGCGAGGCAATGAACAGGGACAGGGGCCGGGACAGTTCCCGGGCCATGACCACCTTCTGCTGGTTGCCGCCGGACAGGGTGCCGGCTGCGGCCTCGGCAGACTGCGTGCGGATGTCGAACTCGTCGATCTTTTCCGCTGCGTTCTTCGCCACGGTTGCCGGACGCATGGACAGGCCCTTCGCGAACGGCGCCTTGTTGTAGCGGTTCAGGACCAGGTTCTCGGCAACCGTGAACGTTCCCACCAGGCCGTCCACGTTCCGGTCCTCGGGCACGAAGCCCACTCCGGCATCGATGATCTGGGACACGCGTTTGCCAACCAGCTCTTCGCCGTCGAGCGTGATGGAACCGGCGACGTGCTCCTGGAGGCCCATGATTGCCTCGGTCAGTTCCGTCTGGCCGTTGCCCTGGACACCGGCGACGGCGAGGATCTCGCCCTTGGCGATCTCGAAGCTGATGTGGTCGACCACGGCCTGGCCGGTGTCCGAAAGCACTACCAGGTCCCGGACCTGGAAGGTGGCGGCTCCGGGCTGAGCAGGTTCCTTCTGGAGGTTCAGGCTCACCGAACGGCCAACCATCATGGAGGCGAGCTCCGTGGTTGAAGCGCTCGGCGGGGCGTCGCCCACCACCTTGCCGCGGCGGATCACGGTGATGACGTCGGAGACGGCCTTTACCTCGCGCAGCTTGTGGGAGATGAAGACGACGGATTTGCCGTCGTCGCACAGCTGGCGCATGATCGCCAGCAGTTCGTCGGTCTCCCGCGGGGTGAGCACGGCCGTGGGTTCGTCAAGGATCAGGACTTCAGCGTCCCGGATCAGGGCCTTGATGATTTCCACGCGCTGCTGCACGCCAACCGGCAGATCCTCCACGACGGCGTCGGGATCAACGTCGAACCCGTACTGTTCGGAGATCTGGCGGATGCGTGCCCGGGTGGTTTCAAGGTTCAGCGAGCCGCCGGCGCGGGTCGTCTCGTTACCGAGTGCCACGTTCTCCGCCACGGTGAAGACGGGAACCAGCATGAAGTGCTGGTGCACCATGCCGATTCCTGCTGCCATGGCATCACCGGGACCTGAAAAGACAACGGGTTTGCCGTTGACCAGGATTTCGCCCTCTGTGGGTTCGTAGAGGCCGTAGAGGACGTTCATCAGCGTTGACTTGCCCGCCCCGTTCTCACCGAGCAGGCTGTGGACCTGCCCCGGCTCGATCACCAGGTCTATGTGGTCGTTGGCAACCAGGGTGCCGAAGCGCTTGGTGATGCCTTTGAGTTCGAGTTTCACAACCCCAACCAATCTGTTTGTGTCTGAGTGTTTGGGTACTCCCAAAGGAAGATTACCCGGAACAGAACGGACCGCTGTTCGTCCGGCTGGACGAACAGCGGTCCGTTTGGCGCGGCCTTGCCCCTACTTGGGGCTGGCTGCGGATTCTACGGTGATTTCACCGGAGATGATCTTGGCCTTGATCTCGTCCACGGCGCTCTTGACGTCTGCCGGAACAGCGTCTTCCTGGTCGTGGTACGGAGCCAGGGTGACGCCGCCGTTTTCAAGGGTGCCGATGTACGGGGAAGCGTCGAAGTTGCCCTCGACGTCCTGGGTGATGACCTCTTCAACGGCCTCGCCCATGAGCTTCATGACTGAGGTGAGGATGTATTCCTTGCCGGTGCCGGCGGTCTCGTAACCGTCGGAGTCCACCCAGACCACCTTGTTGGTGGCGCCGCCTGCGTTGGCTTCGACAACGGCGTCGAGCGTACCGGTGCCAACCGGGCCGGCCACCGGCATGATGATGTCCGCGCCTTCGTTGATGAAGTTCTCGGTGGTGGTCTTGCCTGCGCCGGTGTCGGTGAAGTTGCCGATGAAGGAGCCGGTCTGGTCTGCCTTGTTCCAGCCCAGGACCTCGACGTCGGTGCCGTTCTCTTCGTTGTAGTAGGCAACGCCGTCAGCGAAGCCGTCCATGAAGATGGTCACGGTGGGGATGTTGATGCCGCCGTAGGTGGCAACCTTGCCGGTCTCCGACGTGCCGGCAGCTACGTAGCCGGCCAGGAACGCTGCCTGGGCGGTGTCGTAGATGATGGGCTTGACGTTGTCCGCCTCGATGGAGTTGTCATCGATGATGGCGAAGTGGCTGTCCGGGTTTGCCTCGGCCACTTCCTTCGTTGCGTCAGCCAGGAGGAAGCCGACGGTGACGGTGATGTTGCAGCCGTTCTGGACCACCATTGAATCCAGGTTCGGGCCGAAGTCGGTCTCTGACTGCGACTCAGCAGTCTTGATCTCGATGCCCAGGTCCGTCTCGGCAGCCTTCAGGCCTTCGTAGCCGGACTGGTTGAACGAGCGGTCATCGAAACCGCCGGAGTCCGAAACCATGCAGGCCAGGAAGTCGCCGTTGGCGCTTGCCTCACCGCTGGATGCGGAGTCTTCTTCCGGGGCGGCACCGCAGCCGGCCAGCAGAAGCGCCGATGCGCCCAGCATGGCGGCGGATACACCGGCATTGCGCTTGAAGCCGCGCGGGAAATTCTTCAATGTTCCTCCAGAAAAGAAAAGTGTTCCACCGCCCTGCCTGCGGCCTGGACCAACGGACGGAAGGGCCTTCGCAGGGGGCGTGTGGTGCGCGCTCCTTCCCTCATGGAGCGCAGCAAGACCTAACCATAGTGCATGTGTTCCGCAGCACTAAGCGAAGCGGTGGTCTGGACAACATTGTTTACATGTTGTTATCAATCGGAGGCTTTGGCGACCGAATCAGTGCCGCAGGCCGCGGGCTGCGCGGACTGCCGCGGCAGCCATGACGGAGACGCCGCAGCTGATCGCCAGTTCGTCCGGGTTGTAGTCTCCGCGGTGCAGGTCGAAGGTTTCCCCGCCCGGAGTGCGGGTGCCCAGGCGCATCATGGCTCCTGGGATCGCCTGGGTCATCCAGGCGAAGTCCTCGCCGCCCATGGACTGCGGAGTCAGGACGACTGAGTCCTCTCCGAGCTCCGCCCGGGCCGAGGCCTCGATCAGGCCGGTTTCCGCCTCGGAGTTGATGACCGGCGGAACGCCGCGGGTGTGCTCCAGCGCCACTTCGACTCCGTAGGGCGCCGCAACTTCACGCACGACGTCGTCCAGCAGCTCTCCCGCGGCGTGCCACGCCTCGGCATCGAGGCAGCGCATGGTCCCGGCCATGAAGCCGTGGCCGGGAATCGCGTTCGGCGCCGAGCCCGCGTGGATCTGGCCCCACACCACGGAAACCCCGCTGCGGACATCGATCCGCCGTGAAAGGATGGCCGGCACGCTGACGGCTATCTGGCTCAGCGCGAAGACCAGGTCCTGGGTCAGGTGCGGCCGCGACGTGTGCCCGCCCTGTCCGGAAAGCTCGATGCGGATGGTGTCAGAGGCGGACGTGATGGCACCGATCCGAGTGCCGACCTGCCCGACGTCGACCCGGGGATCGCAGTGCAGCGCCAGGATCCGCGGCACGCCGGAAAGTACTCCCTGTTCGATGACGGACAGGGCACCACCGGGCATGACCTCCTCGGCCGGCTGGAAGATCACACGGATCCGCCCGCCGAGTGACCCCTCGGCGTCGAGCTTGGCCAGTACCCGGGCCGCGCCCATCATGACGGTGGTGTGGATGTCGTGGCCGCAGGCGTGCGCAATTCCGGTGTTCACCGAAGCATACGGCAGGGACGTCTCTTCCAGGACCGGCAGGGCGTCGATGTCCGCACGCAGCGCCAGGCCGATCGGCCCGTCGCCAATGTCCACGTAGGCTCCGGTGTTTTCAAGCCGCTTGGGCTGCAGTCCCGCCGCTTCCAGGGTCTCGACGATCCGGTCAGTGGTCCGGAACTCCTTGTGCGAGAGCTCGGGATGCGAATGCAGGTCCCGCCGGAAATCGATCAGCTCACCCAGGATCGGGGCAACACTGCCCCGGATAGACGGAACGGGTGAACTGCTAAGTGGGGTTGTCTGCACGTATTCAAGGTTAGCCAACCTGCGCTGGTCTGCGGGAACCGGATGACTTTAAGACTTCCCGCAGCGCCAGAACGTGGGAGCGCCGCCCAGCCTTTCCCCGCTTCCCCCTTATACAGGGATCCGCCTACAGGACGTCCGTATCTCCGCTGGCCTTGAGGTGCTCCACTGCCTTCTTGACTTCCTGCGCATGGTCCTTTGTGGTGACCAGCAGGGCATCCGGAGTGTCCACGATCACCACGTCCTCGATTCCAATCAGCGCAATAACGCGTTTGGTGTCGGACACGACAATCCCGGAGGCATCCTCCGAATAGACGCGCGCGCCGTCGCCCATCACGGTCAGTTCGCTGTTCTCTGCGGCCGGGTTCAGCCGCCCGATGGCGGCGAAATCCCCAACGTCGTCCCAGCTGAAGATTCCCGGAATCATGGCTACGTCCCCTGCCGCGGCGGCGGGCTCGGCCACGGCGTAGTCAATCGCCGTCTTGGGCAGGGTGGGCCAGACCCGCAGCACCACTTCACGGCGGTTCTCGGTGTCCCAGGCCTCGGCAATTTCCATCAGCCCGGCATGCAGCTCGGGTTCGTTTTCCAGCAGGTGCTTGAGCATCAGTGCCACCGGAGCCACGAACATTCCGGCGTTCCAGCTGTAGTTTCCGCTGCGCAGGTAGCTTCGGGCGGTGTCCTCGGAAGGCTTCTCGACGAACTCGACGACGGCGTGGGCGCTCGGTGCGCCCTCGATCTCCAGCGGTTCACCGGCCTTGATGTAGCCGAATCCCGTGGAGGGATGGGTGGGATGGATGCCAATGGTGACGATGTAACCCTGCGCGGCTGTGTAGATGGCCTCCCGGACCGTCTCCTGGAAGGCCTCCACCGGAGTGATGACCTGGTCCGCAGCGAAGGATCCCATGATGATCGACGGGTCCCGCTGGTACAGGATTGCCGCGGCTAGCCCGATCGCTGCCGCTGAGTCCTTGGGCTCGTTTTCCAGCACGAGGTTCTCCTGCTGGATCTCCGGCAGCTGCGCCAGCACGGCGGAGCGGTGGAGCAGCCCGGTGACCACCATCACCCGGTCATCGCTCAGGGGTGCCAGGCGGTCATAGGTCGCCCGGATCAGGGTGGAGCCGGAGCCGGTGAGGTCATGAAGGAACTTCGGTGCGGCAGCCCGGGAGAGCGGCCACAGCCGTGTTCCTACTCCCCCGGCCGGAATCACGCCGTAGAAGCGGTCGAAGACGTCGGCGCCGGCCGATTCCGGGTTCACATTTGTCATTTCAGTACTCATCAGTGCCAAGGTTAGCTGAGAGTCCCCATGGCCAGGTTCGCAGACACGAGCAGGCACTGAAGCCGGCACAGCGCGGAGTGTAAGCCAGGTCACACGGAAGGGGAACCTAAATTGATCCCGCTCCGAGTGGGACCTAGATTATGCTTGAGCTTATAAGTGCTCTCGCACCGGCGTCATCACTGCGCGGAAGACGCGCTAGCGCCGCTGCGATGCAGGGAGGAATATTCAGTGTCGAAGTTACCAGCAGGCACGCTTTACCGCGGCCGCGAAGGCCAGTGGTCATGGGTGGCCCATCGAATTACTGGCGTGGTGATCTTCTTCTTCCTTTTGGTCCATGTTCTGGATACCTCGCTGGTGCGCGTGTCGCCCGAGGCCTACAACGTGGTCATCGGAGCGTACAAGAACCCCATCATGGGCCTCGGTGAGCTCGGCCTCGTTGCCGCCATCGTTTTCCACGCCTTCAACGGCCTTCGGGTGATTCTTATCGACTTCTGGAAGAAGGGCCCCAAGTACCAGCGCCAGATGCTGTGGGGGGTCGTCGGTCTGTGGGCCGTGACCATGATCGGCTTCTCCATCCGCCACCTTCCCATCGTTTTCGGGGGTCACTAAGCCATGAGCACTCCTTCAATTGACGCTCCCCGGGCCGGCCGCATCTCCCCGCGGTACACCCGCAACGGGTCCGGCAAGGGCAACTTCGAGATGATCGCCTGGCTGTTCATGCGCATCTCCGGCGCACTGCTCGTCATCCTGATCTTCACCCACCTCTTCATCAACCTGATGGTCGGCGACGGCATCAAGGCCATCGACTTCGGTTTCGTAGCCGGTAAGTGGGCGTCTCCGCTCTGGCAGATCTGGGACCTGGTCATGCTGTGGCTCGCCATGCTGCACGGCACCAACGGCGTGCGCACCATCATCAATGACTACGCCGAGAAGAACTCCACCCGCATGTGGCTCAAGACGGTGCTGTACTCCGCGACCGTCGTCATCATCGTCCTTGGCACCCTCGTGATCTTCACCTTCGATCCGTGCCCCGCCAACGCGACCCTGGACCAGCTGCCGTCCTTCTGCCCCGCTCCCTAGCCCGGCAGGCACCGCAGCAACTCCCTTAGAGCTACACACAGTTTCAACAGAAAGAGCATCTGGTATGCAGGTCCACAAGTACGACGTCGTCATTGTCGGCGCCGGCGGCGCCGGTATGCGTGCCGCCATCGAATCCGGACAGCGCGCTCGGACGGCGGTACTGACCAAGCTGTACCCCACGCGTTCCCACACCGGAGCGGCGCAGGGCGGCATGTGCGCAGCACTGGCAAACGTAGAAGAAGACAACTGGGAATGGCACACCTTTGACACGGTCAAGGGCGGCGACTACCTGGTAGACCAGGACGCCGCCGAGGTCATGGCCAAGGAAGCCATCGACGCCGTGCTGGACCTGGAAAAGATGGGCCTGCCGTTCAACCGCACGCCTGAAGGCCGGATCGACCAGCGCCGTTTCGGCGGCCACACCCGTGACCACGGCAAGGCTCCCGTCCGCCGCGCCTGCTACGCAGCAGACCGCACCGGACACATGATCCTGCAGACCCTGTACCAAAACTGCGTCAAGCACAACGTTGAGTTCTACAACGAGTACTACGTCCTTGACCTGCTGACCGTGGAGGACAGCTTCGGCCAGAAGCGCGTTGCCGGCGTCGTCTCCTATGACCTCGCCACCGGCGAACTGCACGTCTTCCAGGCCAAGTCCGTGGTCTTCGCCTCCGGCGGCGCGGGCAAGGTCTTCAAGACCACCTCCAACGCCCACACCCTGACCGGTGACGGCATGGGCATCGCGTTCCGCAAGGGCATCCCGCTGGAAGACATGGAGTTCATCCAGTTCCACCCGACCGGCCTGGCCGGCCTGGGCATCCTGCTCTCCGAAGCAGCCCGCGGCGAAGGCGCCATCCTGCGCAACTCCGAGGGTGAGCGCTTCATGGAGCGCTACGCCCCCACCATCAAGGACCTTGCCCCGCGTGACATCGTTGCGCGTTCAATGGCCAACGAAGTCCGTGAAGGCCGCGGCTGCGGCCCGAACAAGGACTACGTCCTCCTGGACCTGACGCACCTGGAGCCGGCGCATATCGACGCCAAGCTCCCGGACATCACAGAGTTCGCACGCACCTACCTGGGCGTGGAGCCGTACACCGAGCCGGTTCCCGTGTTCCCGACGGCGCACTACGTCATGGGCGGCATCCCCACCAACATCAAGGCCGAGGTCCTCCAGGACAACGACACCGTGATTCCGGGCCTCTACGCAGCCGGCGAGGTTGCCTGCGTATCCGTCCACGGGTCAAACCGCCTGGGCACCAACTCCCTGCTGGACATCAACGTCTTCGGTAAGCGCGCCGGCATCTACGCTGCCGAGTACGCACTGCAGGCCGACTTCGTTGACCTGCCGGAAGACCCGGAAGCAGACACGATCGCCCTGCTGGATGTTGTGCGCAACTCCGAAGGCACCGAGCGTGTTTCCGAGATCCGCCGCGACCTGCAGAACACCATGGATGCCAACATGCAGGTGTTCCGTACGGCCGAGACGATCAACAAGACGCTCTCCGACATCGCAGACCTCGAAGAACGCTACAAGAAGATCAACGTCCAGGACAAGGGCAAGCGCTTCAACCTTGACCTGCTGGAAGCCGTGGAGCTCGGGTTCCTCCTGGAACTGGCCAAGGTCATGTCCGTGGCAGCCCTGCACCGCGAAGAATCGCGCGGCGGCCACTTCCGTGAGGACTTCCCGGACCGCGATGACGAGAAGTTCATGCTGCACTCCATGGCCTACAAGGTTGACGAAGCAGACAACGCCGAGCACACGGCCGGCATCCGGCTCGATACCAAGCCGGTTATCTTTACGCGCTACGAGCCGATGGTGAGGAAGTACTAATGACAACGGAAGTCGCTGAGCCGGCCTCGAAGATTGACCTTGCCGAATCCTCGGCCAGTGAAATCCCCTCCTTCGACATCACGCTGAAGGTGCGCCGCTACAACCCGGAAATCTCTGACGAGGCCCACTGGGACGAGTGGACCCTGACCATGTATGGCACGGACCGTGTGCTGGATGCCCTGCACAAGGTCAAGTGGGAGCACGACGGCACGGTTTCGTTCCGCCGGTCCTGCGCCCACGGCGTCTGCGGTTCCGATGCAATGCGCATCAACGGCCGCAACCGCCTGGCGTGCAAGACCCTGCTGAAGGACCTGGACACGTCCAAGCCGATCCTCGTGGAGCCCATCAAGGGCCTGCCGGTGGAGAAGGACCTGATCGTGGACATGGAACCGTTCTTCCAGTCCTACCGCGAGATCATGCCGTTCCTGGTGTCCAAGGGCCACGAGCCCACCAAGGAACGCCTGCAGTCTGCCGAAGACCGCGAGCGTTTCGACGACACCACCAAGTGCATCCTCTGCGCCGCCTGCACGTCCTCCTGCCCCGTCTTCTGGACCGACGGACAGTACTTCGGCCCGGCAGCCATCGTCAACGCACACCGTTTCATCTTCGATTCGCGTGACGACGCCGGAGACATGCGCCTGGAGATCCTGAACGACAAGGAAGGCGTGTGGCGCTGCCGCACCACCTTCAACTGCTCGGAAGCATGCCCCCGCGGCATCCAGGTCACCAAGGCCATCTCCGAGGTCAAGCAGGCCATCCTGAACCGCTCCATCTAGTTCAGGCCCGCTGCTTTCAAAGGCGGAGGAACCGGATCCCTATCCGGCTCCTCCGCCTTTTGCGTACCCGGCCGCCCCGCTGCTGCCGGATAGGGTGGGGAGTATGCCAGAGTTTGAATCTGTTTCCTTTCCCGGCGTCAACGGCACCACCCTGGCCGGGGCGCTGGATGTTCCGGACGGTGATCCGCTCGGCTGGGCGGTCTTCTGCCATGGCTTCGCCCTCGGGAAGAACAGCGCCGCCGCCTCACGCATCTCCAAGGCGCTGGCGGAGCAGGGCATCGGAGTGCTCCGCTACGACGCCGCCGGGCTGGGCCGTTCCAGCGGGTCCTGGGAGGACGGGTCATTCACGACGAAGGTCGCGGACCTGCACAACGCAATGGACTTCCTGCGTTCCTCCGGGCGCCCGCCCACCCTGCTGATCGGCCACTCCCTCGGCGGAGCGGCCGCGCTGGCGGCTGCAGGGAGCGAAACTTCACTGGCGGCCCTGGTAACCATCGGCGCGCCGTTCCGGCCCTCCCACGTGGCCCACCTGTTCGCTGATGAGCTGGAGACCATAGCCGCGCAGGGACAGGCCGACGTCGAGCTCGGCGGACGCACGCTGACCATCCGCCAGGAACTGGTCGAGGACCTGCACAGCCACGACCTGCGGGACTGCATCGAATCGCTGAACCTGCCGCTGCTCATCATGCACTCCCCCACTGATGAGACCGTGGGGATCGAGAATGCCTCTGAAATCTTCAATGCGGCGCGGCATCCGCGCAGCTTCGTGTCCCTCGAGGGGTCCGGCCACCTGATGCCGGAGAAGGACCAGACCACGCGAGCGGCCGCCATCATTGCTGCCTGGGCAGGGATCTATCTGCAGCAGGCCCGGGCAGAGGGTTCCTAACCCCGCAGGCGCATTTCCTCGCGCAGGACCCACAGACCGTGCGGATCATGTTCGAAGACGCCGATCCGGTCCACGGTGAAGCTCGCGCTGTAGTCGCTCAGCGTCTCGACGGCGTTATCCATGCTGGCCTCGGATACATCGTGCGCCACGGTGACATGCGGGTGGTACGGGTACGTGTTTTCATGGTCCAGCGGGCCGGACTGCAGCTCCTTGTGCAGCTGCGAGCATTCGGAGAAGCCGTCTTCCACCTGTACGTAGACCACCGGGGTGACCGGGCGGAAGGAGGCCGCACCGCGCAGGGTCACTGTGAAGGGCGCCCGGGCGGCTGTCACGGCACGCACATGCTCGAGGGCCGAATCCCAGTCCGGTGCCGGCGTCGTAGTCACCAGGGTGATGTGAGCCGGGATGACCGATGCCATCGGGTCCCCGAAGGAGGCCCGCGCACGCCGGAGTTCGGTGGCCATGGGCTCGGGCACGGGGATCACGATCCCCACCCAGCACGGGCTTTCGGGCATCCGGCCGCTGCCGCCGCGTGCTGCGCCGGATGAGGTCTGGACGGTGGAATTCGTGTAGCCCATGAGCGCTTAGCGGGCGGTTGAACCCAGTGGGAGGAAACCGATCTTCTCGTACACATCGGCAAGTGTAGCCGACGCCGTTTCCCTGGCTTTCATTGCGCCCTTGGCCAGCAGCCGGTCCAGTTCGGCGGGATCGTCCAGGAGTGCCAGTGCACGCTCCCGGATCGGCCGGATGTGTTCCGTGACTGTTTCCGCCAGGTCCACTTTCAGGTGTCCGTACATCTTTCCCTCGTATTCCTTGACCAGGGTGTCGACGCTGCGGCCGGTGATCAGGGAGTAGATGGAGAGCAGGTTGGAGATGCCTGGCTTGGTTTCCCGGTCGAAGCGGATCTCCGTGCCGTCATCCGTCACGGCTGATTTGATCCGCTTGGCAATGACTTTGTCCGGGTCTAGGAGGTTGATCAGGCCGGCCGGTGATTCTGCTGACTTCGACATCTTGGCGGCCGGGTTCTGGAGGTCATAGATCTTCGCGGATTCCTTCTGGATGAAGGCTTCAGGAACCGTGAACGTCTCGCCGTAGCGGCTGTTGAAGCGCTTCGCGAGGTCCCGGCTCAGTTCAACGTGCTGGCGCTGGTCCTCGCCCACGGGGACGCCGTGGGGGTGGTACAGCAGGATGTCCGCCACCTGCAGGATCGGGTAGGTGAACAGGCCGACGCTGGCGGCGTCCGCGCCGAAACGCTGCTGCTTATCCTTGAACTGGGTCATCCGGGACGCTTCGCCGAAACCGGTCAGGCAGTTCAGCACCCAGGCCAGCTGCGCGTGTTCGGGAACCTGTGACTGGACGAACAGTGTGGCGTTGTCCACGTCCACGCCGCCGGCAATGTACTGCGCGGCCGTGACACGGGTGCGCTGCCGGAGGTCCGCGGGGTCCTGCGGGACAGTGATCGCGTGCAGGTCAGGGATGAAGAAATACGCGTCGTACTGCTCCTGCAGCCGTACCCAGTTCACCAGGGCACCCAGGTAGTTGCCCAGGTGGAGTGAATCCGCGGAGGGCTGCATTCCGGAGAGGATGCGCTGGCGGGCGGGGGTCTGCGTCATGTCTTTGCCTCAGAACTTATAGTCGACAACCACGGGCGCGTGGTCGGAGAATCGGGCGTCGTAGGTAGCTGCACGGTCGACGACGGCGCTGACGGCGCGGTCGGCGAGGGCGGGAGTGGCCATGTGGTAATCGATGCGCCAGCCGGCGTCGTTGTCGAAGGCCTGGCCGCGCCAGGACCACCAGGTGTACGGACCCGGCACGTCCCCGGCAAGCTTGCGGGCAACATCCACGTAGCCGATCTCGTCGCTGAAGAAGCGGTCGAAGTAAGCGCGTTCTTCAGGCAGGAACCCTGCCCGCTTCACGTTGCCCTTCCAGTTCTTGATGTCCAGGGTGGTGTGGCCTACGTTCAGGTCACCTACGATCAGGGCGTAGTCGCTGGTGGCGGCGAGCACCGGCAGCCTGGCCGCCATGACGTCCAGGAAACGGTACTTGTCATCCTGTTTGGGGGTGCCTGCTTCACCGGAGTGCACGTAGGCGCTGACCACAGTGAGCAGCTTTTCTTCTCCATCCACCGGGACCTTGAAGTCTGCTTCAACCCAGCGGCCGGAAAGCGCGAAGTAGTCTTCGCCAATGTGTTCGCGCACGGCTACCGGCTCCATGCGGGACACGATCGCCACACCGGCACGGCCCTTGGCTTCCGCCTCGGCGTGCAGGATGTGCCAGTCGCTGCCCAGCAGGTCACGGACGATGGCGTCGGGAGCACGCACTTCCTGGAGGCACAGGATGTCGACGCCGCGCTCGGCGAGCCAGTCTGCCATGCCCCGCTTGTACGCAGCGCGGATGCCGTTCACATTGACGGTTGCGATCCTCAGTGCCGGGGATCCGTTTTCAGGGCTGGAGTCCCCAGTCGATTCCATGCTCACGCCAAATACCTTACCCCTCAGTAGCTTTCGTTTCCGGCGGTGCCGACGGGCGCGTAACGTTGCGCGCCGTCTTCCCTGCTGCCTAGTCGACTACGGTGCCTTCTACCGGTCCGCCGTCGTCCTTCTTCATCATTCCGCGGGCATTGTGCGCCGTGATCTCAATCGTTTCGATGGCGCGGGCAACCTGGTCGGCGTCGGTGCCGAGGTTGTCGCGAATCACCTTTGACTGGACCTGGATGATCTTGAAGCTGTGGTCCAGCTTCTGGTCGCGGATGAGCGTTGCCTCATCCATGACTTCCACGGAAGGCGCCGCACCTGAGGCACGGTTCAGTGAATCCTGGGCCTGGGCGAGTTTTGCCCCGGCCTTCCGGGCTGCCCCGCGGATGCTGAAGACCACGAAGGCGAAGAGCAGCAGCCAGCCCAGGGAGATGATCACCACCAGCCAGCCAACGACGTCGTTCTCATTGGCGGCGAAGAGCACGGCAACGATGAACACGAAGACCATGACGGCGGTGCCGATCGTGGCCATCTGGCGGCTGATACCCCGGCCGGGATTGCTTGCGGACGGCGTCTTGCCGTTACGGATGGACTGCATATCCTTATTCTCTCAAATTTTCGGGGTGGCTCCTTCCGACTTCCCCCTCGGCGAAACGAGATGGCAGATACGGCTCTTTTGAGGCGCCAAACGAGCCTTATCTGCCATCTCGATGACGGGAGTTGGGTTTGGGACGGGGTTTGGGTTGCCGGTCTGCTGCCGCGGCTGGAAGGCTGGGCCCATGGAGATTGAGCTGGTGCAGGGAGACATCACAACGCGCGACGTCGATGCGGTGGTCAATGCCGCGAACTCGTCTTTGCTGGGCGGCGGCGGAGTGGACGGCGCCATTCACCGGGCTGCCGGCCGAGAGCTGCTGGAGGCGTGCCGGGCCCTGCGGCAGGGCGAATACCGGGACGGGCTGCCGGTAGGCGAAGCAGTTGCGACTGGGGCGTTCAATCTTCCGGCGCAGTGGGTGATCCACACCGTGGGTCCCAACGCGGCGGCCGGGCAGACGGATCCTGAGCTGCTGCGCCGTGCTTTTGCCAACAGCCTGGCGGTGGCGGAGGAACTCGGAGCCGCGACGGTAGCATTCCCCGCGATCAGCGCCGGAGTCTATGGCTGGGACGCCGGGGACGTGGCCCGTACCGCTGTGCAGGCCGTCCGCGACCACCGGGGCACCGGAATCGAACGGGTGGAATTCGTGCTCTTCAGCGAACGGGTGCTCCAAGCTTTCCGGGCGGCGCTGGCCGAGTCCGGCGACTAAGCACCACCCCCATGCCCCCGGCCGGGCGAGTGTCCGTCAGCCCCCAAACGGGTTCCATGAGGCGTCCGGGAACAGCCCGGCCAGTCCGGCGCGGAGCATGAGGAACCCGACAATTCCTACGACCCAGAGGACGGCCTCGCCGGATACCTTGGTGAGCCAGGCCCGCAGCCGCTCAAGCGGCCCGTCCAGATGACGGCCGAGCACACAACGGAGGAGCACCAGCAGCAGGGCAGGCAGCAGCATGACAAGGCAGTAAAGCGCCAGCATCCCGGCGGACACACTCCACCCTGCTCCCGCCGAGGTCAGCACGCCGACGGCAGCCAGATAAGGCAGCATGGTGGGGAGCTCAAGCACGCCCGCGAGCAGCGCAAGCCCCAGGAGTCCGCCACGGCTGTCCAGCGCCTTGCCGATGCGGCGCTGCCAGCGGTGCTCGGTGGCCCGGGACCGCTGCAGGACTGCGGCGGACCTTCCTCCGCCTCCGCTTCCCGTGCCGCCCGTGCCGTTGGCCGGCGTGCCTTCCGCTGCCGCCCCGACTCCGTTTTCTCCCCCACCGTTTGGTGTGCCCTTGAGGGAGGTGTCCTTGAAGGACCAGATCAGCATGCCGGCGCCGGCGGCAACCATCAGTACCTGCACCGGTGCCAGTTCGAAGAACGAGCCCAGGCCTCCTCCCAGGACCCGGCCCAGGCCGGCTGCACCGGAAAGGAGCAGCAGCCCCACCAGAAAATAGAAGACACCGACAGCACCGAGGTAGGCGGCAACCTTTCCCGTAGTCCTTCCAGCGTCCCGCCGCATCAGCAGCCAGACAGGAATCACGAGGGTGCCTATGCTGGTGCTGTCGATCAGGGCGAGCACGCCCAGCTGCACGAAAGTCTCCAAAGTCATGGCACCAGCCTTCCGCCGTTCCGGCCTGCACGAATCCGGCCTTGGAAGGAGCACGCATCATCCTTTAGTGCGACGCCGGCCAAACCTGCTTGGCGGGAAGCAACGCCCCACGTCAGGATGGAACCATGAACTCCTTTGGGGACCAGGCTCCTTCTACCCGCCGGATCCGCCGTGAAGACGCGCTGCTGGCGCTCGGGTACGCCGCCCTGGCCTGGCTCATGCATGCCCTGGAGCTGACTGCCACGGGCAGTGCCGCGTTCCCTGCGCTGGCCCCCTGGTGGCCGTTGTTCACGCTGGTTGGCTGTGGCGCCGTCGTGCTGCGCCGCAGGCATACCCCGGTGATGGTCTCCCTCTCGTTCGCCGCCGCTGTGCTCCTGGTGCTGGGAAACAGCACGGTTGGACTCTTCCTCGCCTTCGAAGCAGTCTTTTCCCTGGTCCTCTTTGGCCCGGCCCGTGCTGCCCGCGTGGCGGAAGCCAGTGTCCTGGGTTTGTGCGCCGCGTCGGGGCTGGCGGTGTGGTCCCTGACGGGAGACCTGCGAGACGGGGTCACGGTCATCCTGCTGACGGGCATGGTGCTGCTGCTCCCGGCCGAGTGGGCATCCAACCTGCGCAAGGCGGGCCAGCTCGCGGAGAGCGAGTCCGCACGGGCAGCCGCCATCCGCGCCGCTGCCCGTGACCAGGAACGTCTGGCCGCGCGCGAGCACGAACTGGCCCTGGCAGCCGAGCGGCAGGACATGGCCAGGGAACTGCATGACGTCCTGTCTTCCCGGCTTTCCGCCATTGCCCTCCAGTCAGGTGCAGCGCTGCGCAGCCCACAGGGCAGCAGCCTTCCGGCCGAGGTACTGGCCCACGTGCGCCAGGAGTCCGTCAAGGGACTGGAGGAACTGAACGGGATGATCCGCACCCTCAGCACTGGTGTGCCGCGTCCCCTTGCCGGCAGTATCCAGGACCTCGATGCGGTGGTAGCCGGACACCGGGCGGCCGGAATGCGCATTGACTGGACGAACCTGGCGGGCAGCGGCATCCCGTCACCGGTGCAGGCAGCCGTCTACCGGATTGCCGTGGAGGCGCTGGTGAACGCTGCCCGGCACTCAAACGGCGCGCGGGTTCGCATGCTGCTGGACCAGACGGCTTCAGGGCTCCGGCTGCTGGTGGAGGACGACGGCGGCTTGCCGGCCGCAGCAGCCTCCTCCCAGTCCGGCACGGGCACCGGCATACCCAGCATGCTGGCACGCGCCGAGCAGCTGGGCGGCAGGGCGTGGGCCGGTCCGGACCCTGCGGGCAGCGGCTGGAAAGTCGAGGCCGAACTGCCCTTCAGCACTACACCGCGTCCGGACGCAGCAACGATCAACGCAGGAGGAACCGCAGGATGAGCACGAACATACGGGTGCTGCTGGCGGACGACCACGCAGCCATCCGCCTGGGCATGCGCATGGTTCTGGAGACCGAGCCGGGGTTCGAGGTAGTCGGCGAAGCTGCCGACGGCGCCACCGCGGTGCGCATGGCCCGTGCCTTGGGTCCGGATGTTGTGCTGATGGACCTGCGGATGCCCGTGGTGGACGGCGTTCAGGCCACGGAGCAGATTGCTGCGGCCGGTCTGGCGAAGGTCGTCGCACTGACCACTTTCGACCACGACTCCTACCTTTTTGGGGTGCTCTCCGCCGGTGCGTCCGGGTTCCTGCTCAAGACGGCCGAACCCTCGGAAATTACCGCGGCGCTGCGCCGGGTTCACGACGGCGGCACCGTCATTGCGCCGGAAGTCACCGGACGCCTAGTGGACGCTTTCGTCTCCGGGCGCGCCGCCTCCAGCGCGGATACGCCGTCAGGCACGGACGGGAACCGGGCATCCGCGCAGCCGGCTCCCGAGACGGAGCTGACGGCCCGTGAGGAGGAAGTCCTGGACTGCCTCGCCGAGGGCCTGAGCAATGTCCGCATCGCGCGCAGACTGGGCATCTCCGAAACCACGGTCAAAACCCACGTTTCAAGGGTGCTGGCCAAGCTCGGCGTCGAATCCCGTCTGCAGGCAGCCCTGGCCGCCCGGGTCCGGACACCCTAAACCAGCCGCATCCGCAGCCGAGGGGTGGGCGGCGCGGGCGTGATCCGAGGGGCGGGCGGGATCCGAGGGGCGGGCGGCGCGGGCGGGATCCGAGGGATTCACGCGCGGGCAGCGGGATGCACCCGCGGGTGCCCGGCCCGGTTCCGCTGCCGCTACTTCTGGAACAGTGCTTCGAGCCGGCGGGTAGTGACCATCAGGCCGATCGCGATCATCACTACGAAATAGAGCAGGTGGCCGGCCGTTGCCAGGCTGAACGCTCCGGCGCTGATCTGGCGCAGCATCTCCACGCCGTGCCACAGGGGCAGTGCCTGGATCAGCCACTGCACGGCCTGCGGGTAGACACTCAGCGGATAGAAGGTGGCTGAGAACAGGAACATCGGAAGCATCACGAAGCTCACCCAGTCCAGCTGCTGGAAGGTCTTCATGTAGCTGGTGATCGCCATCCCGAAGGACGCGAATCCAAAAGCCACGACTACCGCCGCCGGAATCATCAGCAGCGCGGTTGGTGAGGTCACCAGGCCCATCGCTGCCATGACGGCGGTGAACCCGGTGGCATACATGGCTCCGCGGAGCAGCGCCAGCAGGATCTCCCCCAGTGCAACGTCCAGCGGACCCAGCGACGTGGCCAGCATGCCCTCATAGAGCCGGGCGTAGTTCAGCTTGAAGAACACGTTCATGGTGGAGTCGTACACCGCGCCGTTCATGGCGGATACGGCCAGCAGCGCCGGGGCGATGTACGCCGCGTAGCTGATCTGTTCCCCGCCCGGACCCGTGACCGTGCCAATGAGCGCGCCCAGTCCGATTCCCATGGCGAGCAGGTACAGCACGGGTTCGACGAAGCCGCTGATCATGATGGACCAGTTGGTTCCCCAGGTGGCCTTGAGCCCGCGGGCAAAGACTGCGCGGATATTCCGGGCGTACAGGGAACCCAGGAAGCGGTTCCCTGCCACTCCCGGTGACGTGGGCGCAAGGAACTCCGCTGCGCCGGTCTGGGGTCCAGTACTCATTTGCCAAGCCTCCGGGTGAAAGTGCGCCGTGCCAGGACCCAGCCGCCTGTTGCAAGTGCCAAGAGGTAGGCAACGTGTACAACTGTCAGCAGGGGTGGCTCGGCCAGGCCGTAGCTGAACAGCCGGCCCAGTTCGGTGGCGTGCCACAGCGGGGAGATCCAGCCAATCCAGCGGATCACCAGGGGCAGGGTATCCAGCGGGAAGAAGGTGCCGGAGAACAGGAACAGCGGCATGACGATGAACCGCTGCACCATGGCGAACTGTCCGCGGTCCTCGGTGATCGACGCGCTGTACGCCATCAGCGGCAGCCCGAAGGCGAGCCCGCCCAGGATGGCCGAGAAAATCATCAGCCAGGCTGTGGTTGGCTGGCCGGCCGCGCCGAACAACAGGAGGAACCCGAAGTAGGCGCCACAGGTGATCAGCAGCCGCACGCCGAGCCCCAGCACGTGCCCGTCCACCAGCTGACCGCTGGACAGCGGCGATGCGTTCGGCCCGTAGTAGGTCCGCCGCCATTTGAAGCCGGACATCACCGTGTAGGTGTTTTCCTCGCTGGAGACCATGATCGCCGCCGTCGCCAGCAGGGCCGGCGCCACGAACATCAGGTAGGAGACCGAGCTGCCGTTTCCCGCTTCGAATGCCGCGTTGGTCCCGGTGTCCACCAGCGAGGCGAGTCCGATTCCCATGCCGAAGAGGTAGACGAGCGGAGTTCCGACGGCCGTGACCAGCACGGTAATTCCGTAGCCGCGCATCCGGCGCAGCCAGTGCTCCGCATAGTAGAAGGCACCGAAGCGCCTGGCCCTGCGGGCGGTTTCCTCGGGAGTAAGCGGGGACCGGAGTCCCAGGACGGCGTGGGTGCGCTGCTCAGTCAACGAGGCTCCTGCCGGTGAGGCGGAGGAAGACGTCCTCCAGCGAGGAACGCCGGACCAGCGAGGTGATGGGCCGCAGGCCGCGGGCACTGACCGCCTCCAGCGCCGCCTCGCCGTCGTTCGCGTAAATCAGCACTCTGTCCGGCAGCGTCTCGATCCGTTCCCCGATTCCGTCCAGTTCCGCGGCAACCGTGGTGTTGCGTTCGGATCCGAAGCGCAGCTCCACCACTTCTCGGGAGGAGTGGGTGCGGATCAGGGCTGCGGGAGATCCTTCAGCCATGATGGTGCCCTTATCCACCACGATCAGCCGATCGCAGAGCTGCTCGGCTTCGTCCATGTAGTGGGTGGTGAGGATCAGCGTGACGCCGGCTTCCTTGAGCCGGAAGAGCCGGTCCCAGAGGATGTGGCGGGCCTGCGGATCCAGCCCGGTGGTGGGCTCGTCCAGCAGCAGGATCCTGGGATCGTTGATGAGTGAGCGGGCGATGGTCAGCCGGCGCTTCATGCCGCCGGAGAGGTCATCCACCCGCGCCTTGGCCTTGTCCGTGAGCTGGGCGAACTCCAGCAGTTCGTCCGCTTTGGGCTGCAGGTAGCTTTTGGGCAGTCCGAAGTAGCGGCCGTAGGCAAGCAGGTTGTCCCGGACGCGCAGTTCCTCATCCAGGTTGTCCTGCTGCGGAACCACGCCGAGGTGGGCCCGGACCTCCGGTCCGTTCGTGTTGGGATCAAGGCCCATGATCGCCAGCTCACCGGAGGTGCTGCGGGAGACTCCGCCAATCATCTTCATGGTGGTGGATTTGCCGGCGCCGTTCGGGCCAAGGAGCCCGAAGGCCTCCCCTGCCGGAACCTCGAAGCTGATTCCGTCTACGGCAGTGAAGTCCCCGTAGGACTTGGTGAGGTTCGACGCGGCGATAACCGGGCCCTGGAAGCCGCTGACAGCGGAAGTCTTGGAAGTTGTGATCTGCGGCACCCGGCAATCATAGTGCAGGGCGCGGGGGAAACACGCAGGCCCGCCCTCCTGCGTGGAGGACGGGCCTGCGTGTTGTACCGGTGGCCTAAGCGCCGGGGAGGATTCCCACGCTGCGCTCCGCGGCTTCAACCACGTTGGCCAGCAGCATGGCCCGGGTCATTGGGCCCACACCGCCGGGGTTCGGCGACATCCAGGACGCGACGGACGCCGCGTCCTTTTCGACGTCGCCGCTCAGGGTGGTCTTACCGGTCTCCGGGTCGGTAACCCGGGTGACGCCCACGTCCAGGACGATGGCGCCCGGCTTGAGCTCGGCGGCCTTGATCATGCCGGGGAAGCCTGCGGCCGCAACAACGACGTCGGCCTCAGCCAGCAGTTCGGGCAGGTTGACCGTGCCGGTGTGCGCCAGGGTCACCGTGGCGTTGATCTGCCGGCGGGTCAGGAGCAGTCCCAGCGGCCGGCCCACGGTGACTCCGCGGCCGATCACCAGGACGTTCTTGCCGGTCAGGACCAGCCCGTTGCGCACCAGCAGCTGCACAATGCCGTGCGGGGTGCACGGCAGCGGCGAGGTCATCGGATCCGAGACGTTGAGCACCAGGCGGCCCAGGTTGACCGGATGCAGGCCGTCGGCGTCCTTCTCCGGGGCAATCCGCTCCAGAACCGCGTTGGTGTCCAGGTGCTTGGGCAGCGGGAGCTGGACGATGTAGCCGGTGACAGCCGGGTCCTCGTTCAGCTCGTCGATGACCTTCTCCAGCTCTTCCTGGCTGATGTCGGCAGGAAGGTCGCGGCGGATGGAGTTAATGCCAACCTGGGCGCAGTCCTTGTGCTTGCCGCCCACGTAGGAGTGGCTTGCCGGGTCATCGCCTACCAGTACGGTGGCCAGGCCCGGAGTGATGCCGTGCTCGTCCTTGAGGACCTGGATGCGCTCGGCGAGCTCTGCCTTGATGTCCTTGGCCGCCTGGATGCCGTCAAGCAGCTGGGCGGTGGCGGGGGCGGTTTCCTCTGCGGTTTCCACGGAGCCTTCCATGTTCGTGCCTTTTTCCACGTTTACCATTCCTCCTGGCCCGGGTAGAGCGGGAAGTCCTCGGCGAGTGCGGTGACCCGGCGGCGCAGTGCCTCCGTGTCCGGGGCGGGCTTCAGCGCTGCGGCAATGATCTCAGCCACCTCGGTGAATTCCTTCGCACCGAAGCCGCGCGTGGCCAGGGCCGGGGTGCCGATACGCAATCCGGAGGTGACCATCGGCGGGCGCGGATCGAACGGAATCGAATTGCGGTTCACGGTGATGCCCACCGAGTGCAGCAGGTCTTCGGCCTGCTTGCCGTCCAGTTCGGAGTTGCGCAGGTCCACCAGGATCAGGTGCACGTCCGTGCCGCCGGTCAGTACCGAAACGCCGTGTTCCGCCACGTCAGCCGCGGTTAGCCGGTCAGCGATGATGCGGGCGCCTTCCAGGACGCGTTCCTGCCGCTCGCGGAATTCTTCCGAACCGGCCACCTTGAAGGCCACGGCCTTGGCTGCGATGACGTGCATCAGCGGGCCGCCCTGCTGGCCGGGGAAAACGCTGGAGTTGATCTTCTTGCCGAATTCTTCCCTGGCCAGGATCATGCCGGAGCGGGGACCGGCGAGGGTCTTGTGGACCGTGGAGGTCACGACGTCGGAGTACGGCACCGGGCTCGGGTGCAGCCCCGCCGCCACCAGTCCCGCGAAGTGCGCCATGTCGGTCCAGAGGTAGGCACCAACTTCGTCAGCAATGGAACGGAACGCCTCGAAGTCCAGCTGGCGCGGGTAGGCGGACCAGCCGGCAATGATGACCTGCGGCTTCTCGGCGAGCGCCTGTTCCCGGACCTTGTCCATGTCCACGCGGCAGGTTTTCTCGTCCACGCCGTAGGCGGCAACTTCGTAGAGCTTGCCGGAGAAGTTCAGCTTCATGCCGTGGGTCAGGTGCCCGCCGTGGGCCAGGTTCAGGCCCATGATCTTGTCTCCGGGCTTGATCAGTGCTGCCAGGGCAGCGGCATTGGCCTGCGCGCCGGAGTGCGGCTGCACGTTGGCGAACTCGGCGCCGAAGAGGGCCTTGACCCGCTCGATGGCGAGGTTCTCGGCTACGTCCACCTGCTCGCAGCCGCCGTAGTAGCGGCGTCCGGGGTAGCCCTCGGCATATTTGTTGGTCAGGACGGAACCCTGGGCTTCCAGGACCGCACGCGGTGCGAAGTTTTCGGAAGCGATCATTTCCAGCGTGTTGCGCTGGCGGGCCAGTTCCCCGTCCAGGACTGCGGCGATCTCCGGGTCAACCTCGGAGAGAGGGGCGTTGGTGACGGGCTGGGTGGATAGTCTCACGTGGATCTCCTGGGGAAGGGTGTTCTATAGGTCAGGCTACCTGCCGGGCACCCCCGGGGTCCGGGCATGACAAACAGATGACAACTTGACCGAAGGCCCAGGCGTGCGATCCGCGGTATCTTCCTGCTGTGCCGCTTCCTGGTGGTTACCCACCCAACGCCAGTCGCGACGGTTTCATCCTACCGTGCGTCCAGATCCTCCCACTCAAAACCGGTAACGGTTCCGGCTTCCCAGTCAGACCGCAGCCGGCCGTAGGCAACTTCCGCCACCCGCTGCCCGTCCGGCAGCGGCCACTCCTGGCGCAGGTGGCCTTCCTTCACAAAACCGGAGCGCAGCAGCGTCTTGCGCATGGCAATGTTGTCTTCCCGCATCCTGCCCGCGAAACGGCGCAGGTGCGGGTGGTCCGTGAATACCTTGTCCGTCAGGGCCTTCAGCACGGGGACACCCTTGCCCCCGCCCCGGTGCTCCTCCACCAGCCGCAGATCAAAATACGCAGTGTCCTCGTTGAGGTTTTCGAGGATGACCAGGCCCATCCGGTGGTTGTCGCCGAAGACCCAGAAGGTGCACACGCCGTCGGACTCAAACCTGCCCTCCAGCAGCAGCCGGCGCACCAGTTCCTCGGAGGGCGCGGTAATGCGGTGGAACGGAAAACTGTTGGTGGTCAGGAACCTGACCAGCTCCTCTTCGTCCTTATCCATGAGCGGGGCGAAAGTAACGTCCATTCACCCAGCCTAGGCCGTGGCGCCCCGGGCGGTAACCTTGGGAAGGTGAGAGAAGATGCCACTGCCGGGCTGCCGGCTTCCCCCGTTTCCCCGTCCTTCGACGACGGCGCCGCTGCAGGCTCCGGTGCCTACACCCTGACGCTATCCTGTGCCGACCGGCCCGGAATCGTCCACGCCGTCTCCGGCGCCCTGGCCGGGGCAGGCGGAAACATCACGGAGTCTCAGCAGTACGGCAGCCCGGACTCCGGCACCTTCTTCATGCGCGTTGACTTCACAGCTCCGGGAACCTACGACGGCGTCCGCTCCCTTCTTGCCCCGGTGGCAGGCCAGTTCGGCATGGACTGGGAACTGCACCGCGCAGGCGTACCGGTGCGCACGCTGATCATGGCGTCCAAGGACGGGCACTGCCTCAATGACCTGCTCTTCCAGCAGCGGGCCGGCAACCTGCCCATCGAGATCCCCGCAATCGTCTCCAACCACCGTGACCTCGCCGGCCTCGCCGAGTTCTACGGCATTCCCTTCCACCACATCCCGGTCACCGCGGACACCAAGCAGGAAGCGGAGGACCAGCTCCGTACACTCATGGCGGAGCTGGACATCGAGCTGGTAGTGCTGGCCCGGTACATGCAGATCCTCAGCAACGAACTCTGCCAGGAACTCTCCCGCCGGGCGATCAACATCCACCACTCCTTCCTCCCCTCCTTCAAGGGTGCCCGCCCGTACCACCAGGCGCATGCCCGCGGCGTGAAGCTGATCGGAGCCACGGCCCACTACGTCACGTCGGACCTGGACGAGGGACCGATCATCGAGCAGGAGGTCATCCGGGTGGACCATTCCCGGACCGCCCAGCGCCTCGCGGCCCTGGGCGCCGGAGTGGAGGGACGCACCCTCTCGAAGGCCGTGCAGTGGCACGCCGAACACCGCGTTCTGCTTGACGGCCGCCGGACCATCGTCTTCAACTAGGCCCGTGCCTTCGCCGTCTGGCGGCGGCAGGGGTATCCCATCCCCCGTGCCGCCGCCCGCTAGAGTTGTCACATGGCCCACATCGTTACCCTCCGCGGCAAGACTCCCGTCATCGACCCGTCCGTTTTCCTGGCACCCACGGCGTCCGTGATCGGCGACGTCGAACTGGGTCCGGGTGCCAGCGCCTTCTACGGTGTCTGCGTGCGCGGAGACTCCAGCTCGATCCGGGTGGGCACGGGAACAAACCTGCAGGACAACGTGGTGCTGCACGCGGATCCCGGGTTTCCCACCACGGTAGGCGACCGGGTCAGCGTGGGCCACAGCGCCGTCGTCCACGGATGCACGGTTGAGGACGACTGCCTGGTGGGCATGAGTGCAACCATCATGAACGGAGCGGTGATTGGTGCCGGCTCGCTCGTCGCTGCAGGAGCCCTGGTACTCGAGGGCACCCAGGTTCCGCCGCGATCGCTGGTTGCCGGCGTTCCGGCCAAGGTCCGGCGCACACTGAGCGATGAGGAATTCGAGGCGGTCCAGCGCAACGCGGCGCATTACCTGGAGATGGCGGCGGAGCACCGCGAGGCGCTGGCTGGAAGCTAGGCCCGCTCCGGTCCCCGCCCGGCCCGCTCCGGTCCCTGCCTTTCCGCTCCCCTGCCCTCCGCCGGTTTCCCGGCTCCCGGCCGGACAAGTAACTTCCCACCGTGCAAAACACGTTGCGTTCAATTCTTGACGACAAGCCCCCTGTATAGGACGCTGAACTCTATGTCTGCCGAATCACCCTCGACGATGAGGGCACTTCCTGCCGCCGGCCGGCGAACAAAACCTGGTTCCCAGACCGCACTGCGGGCCCGCAATCAGCAGCGCATCCAGGATGCGCTGCTTGCAGCCGGGCCCCAGACCCAGGCCGAGCTCTCCCGGGCCACGGGCCTTTCCAGCGCCACCGTGTCAAACATTGTGCGGCACATGTCGGACTCGGGCCTGGTCAAGACGGAGCCCACCACCAGTTCAGGCCGCCGTGCCCTGTCGGTGCGGCTGAATGACACCGGCGCGGTGGCAGCCGGCATCGACATCGGCCGGCGCCACGTCCGGGTAGTGCTGGCCACGCTTGGCTACCGGATCATCGGAGAAGACTCGATCTCCCTTCCCGCCGGCCACAGCGCCGATGAAGGCATGGACGCCGCCGCGGAACTGTTCGACTCCGTCCTTGCCGCTGCGGACGTCGGCCGGGACCGCGTGCTGGGCGCCGGCGTCGGCATCCCCGGCCCCATCGACCGGCGCAGCGGCACCGTGGTGCGCGGGGCCATCCTGCCCGAATGGGTCGGGATCAACATGCGCGAAGACCTTGCCGTTCGCCTCCGGGTCCCGGTCCACATCGACAACGATGCGAACCTGGGTGCCCTGGCCCAGGTCACCTGGGGCCCGCACGGCGGCTGCGAGAACCTCATCTTCGTCAAGGTGGCCACGGGCATCGGTGCCGGGCTGGTGATCAACGGGTCCCTGTTCTACGGGCATGTGGGAATCACCGGCGAAATAGGGCACGCCACCATTTCCGACCAGGGGCTCATCTGCCGGTGCGGCAACCGCGGCTGCCTCGAAACGGTGGCTTCAACGGCCACGATGATCGACCTGCTCAGCCGGGCAGCAGCCGAACCGGTGACCACAACGGACATCATCCGCCAGGCAGCGGCCGGGGACCCGGCAACCCTGCGGGTGGTGGACGACGCCGGTATGGCCGTGGGACGGGCCGTGGCAGGCATTGCCAACGCACTGAATCCGGAGGTGATCGTCGTCGGCGGTTCCCTGACCGAGCTGGGCGACGCATTCCTGAATCCGATCGAGCGCGGGCTGCTGCGCCACGCGGTGCCGCTGATCGGGGAAACCACCACCGTTACGATGTCATCCCTGGGCGACCGCGCCGAAGCGCTCGGTGCGGCCGCGCTGGTTCTGGCCATGGCCGACGCAGTGCTCTGACCTGAGGCGTTTCTTCGGAACATCCATTTATTTAGAATCTATGTTTTTTCATCTTGTTTCCGCCTTGTGTTCAAGACTTGACGACAAGCAAGGAATAAGAGTTTACTTCTCTATCGACCCACTGTTACGGGTCAGTAGCTAGACAAAGAAGTCACAACGGGAGGCACGTATGCGAGCAGCAGTTGCAGCTCGGGCAACTGGAGCGCTCAGCGTCCAGTGCCCCTACAGCGGGGAACATGCAGATGCCGCATAACCACACCATTCTGGAAATGCGTTCCATCACCAAGGAATTTCCCGGCGTCAAGGCACTTTCTGACGTCTCCATCAGCGTAAAAGCCGGTGAGATCCACGCCATTTGCGGCGAAAACGGAGCCGGAAAGTCCACCCTCATGAAGGTTCTCTCCGGGGTTTACCCGTACGGGACCTACACGGGCGAAATCGTCTTCCAGGGAGAGGTTGTCCAGTTCAAGGACATCCGTTCCTCCGAAGCGGCCGGAATCGTCATCATCCACCAGGAACTCGCCCTGATCCCGGAACTCTCCATCGCGGAGAACATCTTCCTGGGCAACGAGCCGCGCCGCTTCGGTTTCATCGACTGGGACCGCGCGAACCTCGAAGCCTCCGAGCTGATGGCCCGGGTGGGACTCGAAGAGGATCCCACCACGCCCATCAAGGACATCGGCGTCGGCAAGCAGCAGCTGGTGGAAATCGCCAAGGCGCTGAGCAAGCGGGTGAAGCTTCTGATCCTGGACGAACCCACCGCGGCCCTGAACGAAACCGATTCCCAGCACCTGCTGGACCTGATGGCCGGACTGCGTTCCAAGGGCATCAGCTGCATCATGATCTCCCACAAGCTCAATGAGATCGAGCAGATCGCCGATTCAATCACCATCATCCGTGACGGCAAGTCCATCGAAACCATCGACGTCGCAGTCGACGGCGCGAACGAAGACCGCATCATCAAAGGCATGGTGGGCCGATCGCTCGAGTCACGCTTCCCGGACCACACCCCGAACATCGGCGAAGTGTTCTTTGAAGTCCGGGACTGGACCGTTGGCCACCCCACCGTGCCGGACCGCATGGTCTGCAAGGGATCGAACTTCCACGTCCGCCGCGGCGAGATTGTCGGCTTCGCCGGCCTGATGGGCGCCGGACGCACTGAATTGGCCCGGTCCATCTTCGGACGCTCCTACGGCAACTACATCAGCGGCACGATCATCAAGGACGGCCGGGAAGTCAGCTTCCGGAACGTTCCGCAGGCCATCAGCCATGGCCTCGCCTACGTCACCGAGGACCGCAAGACCCTCGGCCTGAACCTGCTTGATGACATCAAGGCCACCACCGTGGCCTCGAACCTGAAGAAGATCACCAAGGGCCTGGTCGTCGACAAAGACGAGGAATACCGCTACGCGGAGGACTACCGCAAAAGCCTGCGGACCAAGGCACCCACCGTGGATGAAGGTGTCTCCAAGCTGTCCGGCGGCAACCAGCAGAAGGTTGTCCTGGCCAAGTGGATGTTCACCGACCCGGACCTGCTGATCCTCGATGAGCCAACCCGCGGCATCGACGTCGGTGCCAAGTACGAGATCTACGGGATCATCCAGCAGCTGGCCAACCAGGGCAAGGGCGTGATCGTGATCTCCTCGGAGCTTCCCGAGCTCCTTGGTCTCTCCGACCGCATCTACACCATCTTCGAAGGCGCTATCACCGGTGAGGTTTCCAAGGCTGATGCCAGCCAGGAAAACCTCATGAGGCTCATGACCTCCGCCGGCAAGCACACCCCCGACCTCGCCACCCAAGGACCCCTTTCATGAAAGCCATCAAACAGCTGCTGAGCGGCAACGGCCGCCAGTTCGGCATGATCTTTGCCCTTGTCGTCCTGATCGGCCTCTTCCAGTGGCTGACCGGAGGCAAGACCCTCACGCCCACGAACATGATCAACCTGTTCAACGGCAACTCCTACATCCTGATCCTGGCCGTCGGCATGGTCTTTGTGATCATTGCCGGGCACATTGACCTCTCGGTTGGCTCCGTCGCCGCCGTCACGGGAATCATCGTGGCTATGGCCATGCGGGACTGGGGCATTCCGTGGTGGGCAGGCATCCTGCTCGGCCTGCTGATCGGTGCCGCCATCGGCGCCTGGCAGGGGCTCTGGGTGGCGTACGTCGGCATCCCGGCGTTCATTGTCACGCTCGCCGGCATGCTGATCTTCCGCGGTGCCAACCAGTACATCGGCAAGTCCAACACCGTTCCAGTACCGCAGGAATTCCAGTTCATCGGCGCAGGCTACCTGCCGGAGATCGGCCCGGACACCGGCTACAACAACCTCACCCTGCTCCTGGGCCTGGTTCTCGCCGCCGTCGTGATCATCGGTGAAATGCGCCGCCGTGCGAAGACCGTCAAGATCGGTTCCGTCAATCCCCCGGCCTGGGTTTCCGCCACGAAGACCGGCCTGCTGGTAGCTGCCATCCTGTACGCCACGTACCTCTTCTCCACGGGCCGTCCGGGCACCTCCTTCCCGGTATCCGGCATTATCCTGGCTGCCCTGGTGGTCCTGTACGTGTTCATCTCCACCAAGACCGTGGTCGGCCGCCACGTCTACGCCGTGGGCGGCAATCTCCACGCTGCCGAGCTCTCCGGCGTTCGGAGCAAGAAGGTCAACTTCCTGGTCATGATGAACATGTCCATCCTGGCGTCCCTCGCCGGCATGATCTTCGTTGCCCGCTCCACTGCCTCCGGCCCGTTCGACGGCACCGGCTGGGAGCTGGATGCCATTGCGGCAGTCTTCATTGGCGGCGCGGCCGTTTCCGGCGGTGTCGGCACCGTGGTCGGCTCGATCGTCGGCGGCCTGGTCATGGCCGTGCTGAACAACGGCCTGCAGCTGCTGGGCATCGGCGCGGACCTGACCTCCATCATCAAGGGCCTGGTCCTGCTGATCGCCGTTGCACTGGATGTCTACAACAAGACCCAGGGCAGGCCCTCCATCATCGGCCTGATGATGAAGAACTTCGGGTCCAAGGACAAGCTCACTGTCCCCGCCCCGGTGAATCCGAAGCCTGAAATGCCCACCGGCACCAAGTCCACCATCGGAACGGATGCCTAGGCCCCACCGGGCCCCTCGATCCGCACGACAAAAAACCACCGCACCACCCATCAAGAAAAGGAACACCATGCGCAAGTTCGCAAAGTCATTTGCCGTAGTCGCCACGGTGGCAGCGCTGTCGCTGTCCGCCTGCGGCCGTGCCGACGAAGCTTCCACCGGCGATGCTGCCGGCTTCGAAGAGGGATCGGCAATCGGCGTAGCCCTGCCCCAGAAGACCTCGGAAAACTGGGTCCTGGCAGAAGGCCTGTTCAACGACGGCCTGAAGGAAGCCGGCTACGAGCCGCAGGTCCAGTTCGCCAACGGCGGCGTCTCCGAGCAGCAGAACCAGATCAGCTCCATGATCACCAACGGTGTCAAGGTCCTGGTTGTCGGTGCCATCGACGGCGCCCAGCTCGGCTCGCAGCTGCAGGAAGCCAAGGATGCCGGCATCACCGTCATCGCCTACGACCGCCTCCTGACCAACACCGAGAACGTCGACTACTACGTCGCCTATGACAACTTCCAGGTCGGCCAGCTCCAGGGCCAGGCCCTGCTGGACGGAATGAAGGCCAACAAGCCCGAAGGCCCGTGGAACATCGAACTGTTCGCCGGCTCCCCCGATGATGCCAACGCACAGGTCTTCTTCGACGGCGCCATGGACGTCCTGAAGCCGGAAATCGAAGCCGGCAACCTGAACGTTGTTTCCGGCCAGACCGAGTTCAACCAGGCTGTCACCCAGGGCTGGAAGGCCGAGAACGCCCAGAAGCGCATGGATACCCTGCTCTCGGGTTCCTACGGTTCGGAGGAACTGGACGGCGTCCTGTCCCCCAACGACACCCTGGCCCGCGCCATCCTGACCTCCGTCTCCGCTGCCGGCAAGCCGGTTCCGGTCGTGACCGGCCAGGATTCCGAAGTTGAGTCCGTGAAATCCATCATGGAAGGCGTCCAGTACTCCACCATCAACAAGGACACCCGTGCCCTGGTTAACCACACCATTGACATGGTCAAGGGCCTCGGCGCCGGCGAAGAGCTGGAAATCAACGACGACGAGTCCTACGACAACGGCGTGAAGGTTGTTCCGGCTTACCTGCTGGAACCGCAGATCGTCACCAAGGACAACGCTGCAGAGGCTTACGCCAACGATCCGACGCTGGCCGAACTGGTCAAGTAGTCCACAGCGCTGACACATGCGGCCCGGGCTGCCTTCCTCGCGGGAGGCAGCCCGGGCTTTTTCAGTACCGGTCCCGGCCTGCGGCTGCCCCGTCCCGGCGTCGGGACTGGGCAGCCGCAGGCCGGGGACCATAGGGTAGTCCTCATACCGAGACACCAGCCAGCCACGCCACAGATTGAGAGCCGAGGAATATGAACGCCCCGCAGTTTATCCGCACACCGCCGTGCGTCCTCCAGGGGGCGCCCAGCCCGGTGCAGGCCACCGGCCGCACCCTTCGATGGGGCGTAGTTGCCACCGGCAGGATCGCCGGCCGGGTCACCGAAGACATCGCCAGGCTCGAGGACGCCGTCCTGCAGGCAGTGAGTTCACGTTCCGAGGCCACCGCCGTCGACTTCGCTGACCGCTTCGGTTTTGCATCGAGCTATTACGACGACGAGGCGCGCGGCAAGGGCTACCGCCAGCTGTTCGCAGACCCGGAAGTCGACGTCGTCTATATCGCTTCCCCGCACGCCCAGCACTATGAGCTGGCCCGCGAGGCACTCGAGGCCGGCAAGCACGTACTATGCGAAAAATCGATCACCATCAACGCCGCGGAGCTGGCAGACCTGATCGAGATCGCCGGCCGCCGGGGCGTCTTCCTGATGGAAGCTGTGTGGACCCGGTTCCTTCCCTGCATCAACCGGCTGTGGGAAATCATCTCCAGCGGTGAGCTGGGTGAGATCCAGTGGGTCCAGGCGGACCTTGGCTTCCCTGCCCCGTACGACCCGGCCAGCCGGCTCTGGGATCCTGCCGCCGGCGGCGGGGCGCTGCTGGACCTCACGGTCTATCCGCTGACCCTCGCGGTAGGTGCGCTTGGCTTCCCCCAGCGGGTCCAGGCCTCAGGCACGCTGAACGCCGACGGCGTGGACACCCAGAACGCGCTGAACCTGGGCTACGACTCCGGTGCGCAGGCTCAGCTAACTTCCTCGCTGCTCGCATCCGGTCCCCGCACCGCAACGATCTGCGGCAGCGAAGGGTGGGTCCGCACCGGGGCTCCCCTGCACAACCCGGTGGAACTGCACATCCACCAGCACATGGGTCCGTCCCGCACGGAGCGTTTCCAGCAGGTTGGCAACGGCTACACCTATGAACTGCGGGAGGTCACGCGCTGCATCCAGGAAGGGCTAGCCGAGAGCCCGACCATGCCGCTGTCCGACTCGCTGCAGACAATGCAGTTCTTTGATGAGGTACGCGCACAGATCGGCGTCCGGTACCCGAACGACGAGCGGCCGGCCGCGTCCCTGCAGGGAGCCGGCAAACTGCACGACTCCGCTTAGTCCAGTCACAGGTTAGGCCTGCGCGCCGCACAGCATCACCACCGATGCTGGGAACGCGCAGGTTTAACGCTGTGACTGAACAACGGAGGAAAGATGAATATTCTGGCCCGGAGCATGGGCAACGCGTTCCGCAACAAAGTGCGGAGCGGCGCCGTCATCATCATCCTGGCTGTGGCTATAGGCCTTGCCCTGTCAATGCTGGTGGCCCACCAGGCAGTCGGCGCCAAGGTGGCGGAGCTGAAAAGCCAGATTGGGACGCAGCTGACGGTCAACCCTGCCGGATCCCGCGGCTTCGAAGGCGGCGGCGAGCCCCTGACCAATTCGGACCTCGACACCGTCCGGTCCGTGGAGCACGTGTCCGCCGCGGAGGGAAGCCTCTCCCTGCGGCTCAGCACGTCTGACGCGGCGTCTGCTGAGGATCCAGGGTCGGGGTCTGAGGATTCGGCCGCGCAGGAGGGCTCCGGCGGTGGCGACTCCGGCGCTGCCCAGTCCGACACCGCCCAGCCCGAGCCCGCGCAGTCCGAGCCCGCGCAGGCAGGCTCCCGCGGGCCCGGCGGCATGGCAACGGCCGGATCCACCAGCCTGCGGTCCGCCGTCGACGCCGGGACGCTCGGTGCCCGTAACAGCGGCACCTCGGACGGCGCCTCCGGCAACACTGCAACCCAGGCGCCGCCGGCGATGCCCCTCACCGCGACCGGCATCAGCACGGCCGCAGCCGCTGATGGCAGCGAGCTGACGCTGACAGACGGAACGGCCATCACCGATTACTCGGCGAACTCGACCGAAGCGCTTTTGGGTGCCTCTCTCGCCGAGGAAAACGGTCTGGCCGCCGGCTCAACATTCGAGGCCCTTGGCCGCACCTTCACCGTCGCCGGAGTGTTCGACGCAGGAACTGTCTTCGACAACAATGCCCTGTACCTGCCGCTCGCCGCAGCCCAGGAACTCAGCGGCCAGACCGGGGAACTTTCCTCGATCCTGGTGACCGTTGACAGCATGGAGAACGTTGATTCAACCCAGACTGCGCTAACCGACGCTCTCGGATCCGACAGGGCTGATGTTTCTGCCGAGACGGCAGGGCTCAGTGAGGCCATCAACTCGCTGGCGGGCGTGCAGTCCATTTCCCTCGTCGGCTTCATCGCTGCGCTGGCAGCGGCGGCACTCATCGTGCTGCTGATCATGATCATGGTGATTCGTGAGCGGCGCCGGGAGATCGGTGTTCTCAAAGCCGTCGGTGCCTCGAACCGCACCATCGGCCTGCAGTTCGTGCTTGAGGCAGTGGTTCTGGTGGCGATCGGCGCTGTCCTGGGGTCTGTTATTGCTGTTGGCGCGAGTGGTCCGATAGCCAGTGCCCTGGTGGACAGCAGCACCGGAAGCAGCAGCATCGAGGCTGGTTCCATGGGTCCGGGTGCCATGGGCGGCGAAGCCCTCCAGGCGCCTCCGGGCACCGACGGCCAACCGTCCGACGGGCCGTCTGACGGCCAATCCACTGATGGCCAGGCTCAGGGCACGGCGCCGGACGGCGCTCCGGCCGGTGGCCCCGGCAGCGGGCCCTTTGGTTCCGGCGGACCCTTTGGTTCCTTTGACCAGACCGCGGAACTGATCGGCACGGTCACAACATCCGTGGGTCCCGGAACCATTGCCCTGGGCGCCGGCGGCGTGCTGTTCATCGCGGCCTTCGGTGCGCTGGTACCGGCCCTGATGACCGCGCGCGTCCGTCCGATCGAAGTCCTCCGAGGAGAGTAACAATGCTTGAAGTCCGCAACGTAGTGAAGGAATTCCCGTCCGGCGACGGCGTGATCCGGCCAGTCAACGGGGTGACGTTTTCCCTGCCGCAGGGCACATTCGCGGCCATTCTGGGCCGAAGCGGCAGCGGCAAGTCCACGCTTCTCTCCATTCTGGGGGCGCTGGATACCGCCACCAGCGGGGATGTGGTCATGGATGGAACGAACATTTCCCAGCTGCCGCCGGGACGGCTCACCGAATACCGCCGCAGGGACATCGGCTTCGTCTTCCAGCAGTACAACCTGATTCCGAACCTCAGTGCGCTGGAGAACGTCATGCTTCCCATGGAGTTCGCCGGCGTCGGCAAAGCAGAGCGAATGGCACGTGCCGCTGCGCTGCTCAATGAGGTGGAACTGACGGAGGAACTGCACCAACGCCCCGCCAACCGGCTCTCCGGGGGCCAGCAGCAGCGGGTCTCCATTGCCCGTGCGCTGGCCAACAGGCCAAGGCTCGTCCTCGCCGATGAGCCAACGGGCAACCTGGATGAGGAAACGGGCGAGCTCATTATTGAGCTGCTTCGGAACCTCGCGCAGCAGGAGAACACCACCATCCTCGTCGTGACCCATGACCAGGCGCTGGCGGCTAAGACAGACCGCAGGCTGCGCCTCGCCAGAGGTACGTTGACGGAAGAGTAAAGCCCGCCGCATGCCGTCCTTCCGGAAACCGTAAGTTCCGGGAGGACGGCTCTTCCGCGTCCGCTGCCGGAGACGGCAAAACGAGGCCCTGTGCAACGCTATACATCGCTTCGCCGGCGTGGTTATGTTCATCCATGGGAACAGAGGTCAACGCCAGGTCTTTCAGCCGCGAAGAGCGGACCCGCTACCGACGCCGGCTGCTGGAGAACCTGGACCGGTTTGCCGGCTTCCTCGGGACAGCGCAGTTCGCGGATACCGCGAGCATCGGCGTCGAACTTGAACTGAACCTGACCAATGACGACTTCACTCCCGCGCTGCGGAACTCGTCCGTGCTGGAGGAGATCGCTGATCCGGCGTTCCAGACGGAGATGGGCGCTTTCAACATTGAGATGAACCATCCCGCGCTGTCCATCAAGGGACAGGGTCTGAAGGAACTGGAGGACAGCCTGCGCGGCCAGTTGAACCGTGCTGACGAGCTTGCGGCCAAGGCTGACGCGAACATCCTGATGGTGGGAATCCTCCCCACACTCACCAATGACGTGCTCGACGGCGATGCCTGGATCAGTTCCGGAGCACGCTACGAAGCGCTCAACACATCAGTGCTCCAGGCGCGCGGCGAGGACGTGTACCTCTCACTGACCGGTTCGGAGTCCCTCACCCGGTACGCGAAGAACATTGCACCGGAGGCAGCCTGCACCTCGCTGCAGCTTCATCTCGAGGTCAGCCCCGCCGACTTCGCTCCGGCATGGAACGCGGCCCAGCTGATTGCCGGACCGCAGGTTGCCCTGGCGGCGAACTCGCCGATCTTCCTGGAACATGTGCTGTGGCAGGAAACCCGGATAGAACTCTTCAAGCAGGCGATCGACACCCGGCCGCCGGAAATGCGCAACCAGGGTGTGCGGCCCCGGGTATGGTTCGGCGAACGCTGGATCACCTCCATCTTTGACCTCTTTGAAGAAAACGTGCGGTATTTTCCCGCTCTGCTTCCCGAGCTCTCGTCCACCAGCTCCGGTTCCACGGATGCCGGCGCTCCCCTGCTGCCGGAGCTGCGGCTGCACAACGGCACCGTGTACCGGTGGAACAGGCCCATCTATGATCCGGGTACCCACACGCCCAATCTGCGGCTTGAAAACCGTGTGCTGCCTGCCGGACCCACCGTCCTGGACGTGAGCGCCAACGCGGCCTTCTTCTACGGCCTCGTCCAGACCCTGCGTACCGCGGACCGTCCCCTGTGGACCCGTACCGCGTTCAAGACGGCGGCGGATAATTTCCTGGCCTGCTCACGGCTGGGACTGGACGCCACGGTCTACTGGCCCGGCATTGGGGACATACCGGTCACCGAGCTGGTGGTCCGGCACCTGATTCCCATGGCTGCGGACGGGCTGCGCGAGCTGGGGGTAGATGACGAGCTGGTCGAACGCTACCTGACGGTGATCCGGGAACGTGCGCGGACGGAGCAGAACGGTGCGTCCTGGCAGGTTTCGGTTCTGTCGAACCTGGAGTCGGAGGGCTACGACCGGACGTCGGCTCTGGCGGAAATGACCCGCCGCTACTGGCACCACATGCACAGCAACGAACCCGTGCATCTCTGGCCGCTGAATTGACTCCTCCGGTACTGATTTCTTCACGGACCCCTAGCACTCGATATTGGTGAGTGCTAATCTAATTCCATTCTTGAGTGGACCTGACTCAACCTGATTCAGCCGCTCAAGTAGTCGACCCTTCGTTATTCCTGTCAGTGAAGAACACATCCACCCGTCTGATCGGGACGGGTGAAAAGGAGTTGATGAGAATGGCCATGAAATTCGATCCTTTCCGCGAACTGGACCGCATGGCAGGTGCCCTTTTGGATCCCCGGCAGCGGCTGCGGCTGATGCCAATTGATCTGTACCGAGAGGGCGACCATTACATCTTGAACGCAGACCTGCCCGGTATAGATCCGGGGTCGGTCGATGTGGATGTTGATGGCCAGCTGCTGACCATCCGGGCTGAACGAACCATCCACGTGCCTGAGGGCGCCACCTGGCTGAACCGTGAACGCGAATCCGGCACGTTCCTGCGTCAGCTGAACCTCGGCCAGGGCATCAATATCGAGGGCATCTCAGCCAAGTATGAGAACGGTGTGCTGAGCGTCTTCATTCCGGTGAGCGAACGTGCCAAGCCGCGCAAGATCGAGGTTTCCTCCTCGTACAGCGGCAGCAGCGGCGACGTGATCAGCGGTGAGTCCAGTTCCGAACCCCTGATCTCATCCGTCTCCGGTTCGAGCGGATCCAGCGGCTCGTCTGGTTCCAGCTCCTCCGGTTCCAGCTCCTCCGGTTCCTCCGCCGGCGCCTCCTCGGGCGGCATGGGCTCCGGATCCAGCGGATCCGGGAGCGGCGGCAGCAGCTCAGGCGGATTCGGTTCCGGGTCTGGCTCGGGTTCCGCCGGCTCATAAGCCCTCAAGTTGCTCAACGGCTCTTCGGGGCACCGGGCACCGGGTAAACGGCTCTTCGGGGCACCGAGTCTTCGTGGCACCGAGTCTTCGTGGCACCGGGTCTCGGGGCACCGGGTACCGGGTCACCGGGGCACCGGGTAAACGGCTCTTCGGGGCACAAACTCTTCGTGGCACCGGGTCACCGGGGCTCCGGGTCACCGCGCACATGCGTTCTCGCAGCGGCCCTCTCCGACGCCCGCCACGAGTCCGCAAGGTGCCAGGCCAGCCCGCCGGACGGGCCGGGTTAGGCGGCTTTAATACTCCAAAGCGAGCTCTGCGAGCGACGGAGTTTCGTTGCCGCCGTTCCGGCCCGCCCGGCGGGCGAACCGGACCACCGGGCGAACCGGTCGAACGGACCACCGGGCTAAACGGTCGAACCGGACAGCCCGAAAACAAACAGCCAGCCCCAGTCCTTCCGGACCGGGGCTGGCTGTTTTGCGCTGTGAAGCTTGGGTCTTAGCCCAGGCGCACCTTGAGGTTCTCGTCCAGTGCGGCGAGGAACTCTTCGGTGGTCAGGTACGGCTGGTCGGGTCCGACCAGCAGTGCCAGGTCCTTGGTCATCTTGCCGGATTCGACCGTCTTGACGACTACGTCTTCAAGGGTCTCGGCGAAGTTGATGACCTCGGGGGTGTTGTCCAGCTTGCCGCGGTGCATCAGGCCACGGGTCCACGCGAAGATCGAAGCGATCGGGTTGGTGGAGGTGGGCTTGCCCTGCTGGTGCTGGCGGTAGTGACGGGTCACGGTGCCGTGTGCAGCTTCAGCCTCAACGGTCTTTCCGTCCGGGGTCATGAGCACGGAGGTCATGAGGCCCAGCGAGCCGAAGCCCTGGGCAACCGTGTCCGACTGGACGTCGCCGTCGTAGTTCTTGCAGGCCCAGACGTAGCCGCCTTCCCACTTCATAGCGGAGGCAACCATGTCATCGATCAGGCGGTGCTCGTAGGTGAGGCCGGCTGCTTCGAACTGGTCCTTGAACTCGGCGTCGAAGACTTCCTGGAACAGGTCCTTGAACTGGCCGTCGTAGGCCTTCAGGATCGTGTTCTTGGTGGAGAGGTACACCGGGTAGTTGCGCTGCAGGCCGTAGGCGAAGGATGCGCGGGCGAAGTCCTTGATGGACTCGTTGAAGTTGTACATACCCATGGCCACGCCGCCCTCTTCGGGGTAGGTGACAACCTGGGTCTTGATCTCTTCGCCGCCGTCAGCCGGGGTGTAGGTCAGGGTCAAGGTGCCGGCACCCGGAACCTTGAAGTTGGTGGCCTTGTACTGGTCGCCGTGTGCGTGGCGGCCGATGATGATCGGCTTGTTCCAGCCCGGGACCAGGCGCGGGATGTTGGAGATGATGATCGGTTCGCGGAAGACGACGCCGCCAAGGATGTTACGGATGGTTCCGTTGGGGGAAACCCACATCTTCTTCAGACCGAATTCTTCAACGCGTGCCTCATCAGGGGTGATGGTTGCGCACTTGACGCCCACGCCGTGTTCCTTGATGGCGTTGGCGGCGTCGATGGTGACCTGGTCATCCGTGGCGTCACGGTTCTGGATCGAGAGGTCGTAGTACTTCAGGTCTACGTCCAGGTACGGGTTGATCAGGCGGTCCTTGATGAACTGCCAGATGATCCGCGTCATCTCGTCGCCGTCGAGCTCTACGACAGAGCCCACAACCTTGATTTTGTCAGCCACACGGTCTCCTTGTGGAATGGGGGTCCGGACATGGCTTTAGACATGCGGGGACCCGGCTTTTGGGTCTGGTTTCTGCTCCAACTATGCCACAGCGCGGATGCGCCCCCTAAACCGCGGGCCGCATGCGGACATGATCCATGCGGCCCGCGGCCTGGCGTGGCTGGAGCGTTGCTAGTGGAAGAAGTGGCGGGCGCCGGTGAAGTACATCGGCACGCCTGCTGCGTTCGCCGCAGCAATGACCTCCTCGTCGCGGACGGAGCCGCCCGGCTGCACAACGGCGCGGACGCCGGCGTTCAGCAGGATCTCGAGTCCGTCGGCGAAAGGGAAGAACGCGTCCGACGCCGCTACGGCACCGCGGGCGCGCTCGTCATCGTCGCCTGCCAGCGTGTTCGCGCGCTCGACGGCGAGCTTGCAGGAGTCAACGCGGTTCACCTGTCCCATGCCCACACCGACGGACGCGCCATCGCGGGCGAGCAGGATCGCGTTCGACTTGGCAGCGCGGACTGCGCGCCAGGCGAAGACGAGGTCGGCGAGGGTCTTCTCGTCAGCGGGTTCGCCGGCTGCGAGCGTCCAGTTGTCGGGGTTGTCGCCTTCCGCTTCGACGGTGTCCGGCTGCTGCATCAGGACGCCGCCGGAGACCTGGCGGAACTCCAGCGGGTTACGGCCGTAGCCGTCCGGAAGGGTGAGCAGGCGGATGTTCTTCTTGCGGGAGAGGATCTCGACTGCCTCGGGCTCAAAGTCCGGCGCGATGACAACCTCGGTGAAGATGTCCTTGACCGTCTCCGCCATGCCGGCCGTGACCGGACGGTTCGCGGCGATCACTCCGCCATAGGCTGAGACCGGATCGCAGGCGTGCGCCTTCAGGTGGGCATTGGCGATCGGGTCCGCAGCACCGGGCGAGGCAACAGCCACACCGCACGGGTTGGCGTGCTTGACGACGGCGACTGCAGGCTCCTCGAAGTCGAAGGCTGCGCGCAGGGCGGCGTCGGCGTCGACATAGTTGTTGTAGGACATCGCCTTGCCATGCAGCTGGTCTGCCTGCGCGACTCCGGGCATCGAATCCTGGTCCGCGTAGAGTGCCGCTGCCTGGTGCGGGTTCTCGCCGTAGCGCAGCACCTCGGAGCGCTCCAGCGCCATGCCGGTGTAGGCAGGCCAGGCCGCGCCTTCCTCGGTGCCGTCGCCGAACTGCGCGGCAGTCCACTTGGCCACAGCCGTGTCATACGCGGCGGTGTGGGCGAACGCCTCGGCGGCCAGCCGGCGTCGGGCGTTCAGGTCAAAGCCGCCTTCGGCGGCAGCTGCGGTGACAGCCGAGTACTTGGCCGGGTCCACCACGACTGCAACGGAGGGGTGGTTCTTGGCAGCGGCACGGACCATCGAGGGCCCGCCGATGTCGATCTGCTCGACGACGTCGTCCTGCGCGGCGCCGGACTTCACCGTCTCAACGAACGGGTACAGGTTCACGACCACCAGGTCGAAGGCCTCGATGCCCAGCTCCTCCAGCTGGTCCCTGTGGTCCTGGCGCCGGCGGTCGGCGAGGATGCCGGCGTGCACGCGCGGGTGGAGGGTCTTGACGCGGCCATCCAGGCATTCGGAGAAACCGGTCACCTCGGCAACCTCGGTGACCTTGATGCCGGCTGCGGCGATCTGCTTGGCGGTGGATCCGGTGGAGACGATGCTGACCCCGGCTGCGGCGAGGCCCTGGGCCAGTTCCGTCAGGCCGGTCTTGTCGTAGACCGAGATGAGGGCCCGGCGGATGGGTACACGGTCAAGGGGGGTGTTGCTCACGGGGAAGTCACTCCAACTGGGTATCGGCGAACGATGCACGCGCCGCCCGCGGGCGGCCCAAGGATGAGTTTATGCCTTGGACGCTTCTGGGGCAGGCCGAAGGGGTAATAGTTCCCGGCTCGGCCGTCACCCGTTTGACGCAGGCGCATTCCGGGGTCCGCGGCACACGAAGCGTGAACGTTACGGGCGTCGGCTGTCTTACGGCCTCCGGCGTTGTAGAGTTCTCCCCAGTTAGTGCATGAATGACTATAAGTGCCGGCGGAAGGCCCTCCCCCACATGACCACCACCCACGCCCTGCCTGCGGGCGACGAAGTAGTCCAGAACCTGCCCTGGCGCTGGCGCGTCCAGGGAAAGATCTTCCTGATCGGCGGGCTGGGCTTTATGTTCGATGCCTGGGATGTGACGCTCAATGGCGTCCTGATTCCGCTGCTCTCGCAGGAATGGAACCTTGTACCGGCGCAGGCCGCGTGGATCGGGACAGCGAACCTCCTGGGAATGGCCATAGGTGCGTTTCTGTGGGGTTCGATTGCAGACGCGATTGGCCGCAAGCAGGCTTTCACCGCCACCCTGCTGATCTTCTCGATCTTTACCGTGGCAGGGGCTTTCGCACCGGACATCGCCTGGTTCTGTGTGTTTAGGTTCCTCGCTGGAGTAGGGCTTGGCGGCTGCGTTCCCGTGGACTATGCCCTGGTGGGTGAGTTCACTCCGCGGAAGCAGCGCGGCCGGGTGCTTACCGCCATGGACGGCTGGTGGCCGGTGGGTGCCGCGCTGTGCGGTGTCACTTCCGCCGTCATCATGGCGACCGTTGCGGACTGGCGCTGGACCATGCTGATCATGGTTATCCCCGCGCTGCTGGTCTTTTGGGTCCGCCGCTCAGTGCCGGAGTCTCCGCTGTTCCTGGTCCGCAAGGGCCGCACCGAGGAAGCCAGCGCCGTCATCAATGACCTGATCCGGCGTACCGGAGGAACCCAGACCGAGTGGAGGCTTCCGGAGCCGGAGCCTGTGCAGAAGTTCTCCCTGAAGACCACCGGCGCTCAGCTAGCCGAACTTTGGAGGAGCAATCCGAAGTCCACGGTGACTGCGTGGTCCCTATTTGTGACGGTCCTGCTGGTCTACTACCTGGCGCTTCAGTGGATGCCGAAGATCCTTGTGGATGCGGGTTATGCCGAGTACAAGGCGTTCCTGACGACGTCCGGCATGGCTGCGGTGGGTCTGCTGGGTGTAGTGGCTGCCGCGCTGCTGGTGGAGCGGGTCGGCCGGAAGTGGCTGCTCGGAATCACTGGCCCGGCGGCTGCAGCTTCACTGGTTGTGGTGGCCCTGGTTGTTGATGTTCCTGCGGCTGCGACAACCTGGCTGCTGGTCTACGGCTTTGTGGTGCAGGTGGCCATTCCGGTGCTCTACACCTATGTGTCCGAGCTCTACCCCACCCGGCTGCGTGCCAGCGGGTTTGGCTGGGCGTCTACGGCGTCCCGGGTTGGTGCTGGTCTTGGGCCGCTGCTCTTTGTTTCCGTGCTTTGGCCGTACCTGGGACTGCCGCTGTCCTTTGCCGTGGCCGGGCTGCTGGTGCTGGCTGCGGTGCTGTGGATGGCGAAGTTCTCGCCCGAGACCCGGGGCGCTGCGCTGGACTAGGGTTGCCGTGACCAGGGGCGCCGGCGGGTGGCTGGGCAGCGCGCAGCGCGCCGGCCTCGCGTGCGGCTGGCTCAGAGCGCCGGGAGTCCCTCTTTGCTGATCTTCCGGAGGGTCTCGATCAGCAGCCGCCGTTCCTGCACCTTGATGCGCTCGTGCAGCGTCTCCTCGGTATCGCCGTCGAGCACCTCCACCGCTGCCTGCGCCAGGATCGGGCCCGTGTCCACACCGGCGTCGGCAATGTGGACCGTGCAGCCGGTGACCTTCACTCCGTAGGCGAGTGCATCCCGCACTCCGTGCGCACCGGGGAAAGACGGAAGCAGTGCCGGATGGGTGTTGACGTAGCGTCCCTCGAACGTGTCGATAAAGTGCTCATCCACAATGCGCATGAATCCGGAGGAAAGGACGACGTCGGGATTGTAGGATCCAACTTTCTCCGTCAGCGCACGGTTCCAGTCCGCACGGACCGGGTAATCCTTGAAGTTCACCACGAACGTTTCGTATCCGGCGGCGGCAGCACGTTCCACGCCGTAGGTTCCGGTCCTGTCGGCACCGACGGCGGCGATTTCGACATCGAGCTCCCCCGCGGCAACGGCGTCAAGGACCGCCTGGAGGTTGGAGCCGGTGCCGGAAACCAGAGCAACAATTCGCATGTGTCAACCTTAGGTCGAAGCGTCACCTAGGCTTAAACCATGACTAACGACGGCCCTGACGTACGCCCGCGACCGCCGTTTCCGCCGGCTACCCGCAAACCGGAGCCCACTGAGGCACAGTCGAAGGAAGCCCGTTCCTACATGTGGGTGTTCATTGCCCTGCTGTTGGGAATGCTGCTCAGCTCGGACCTGATGCTGCCTTGGAAGCTGCTTCCGCTGATGCTGGGTATTGCGGCCGTCGTGGTTGGGACCATCACCCTGGTGAAGGTCATCCGGTTCGGTCTGGGCGCGTTTATGCGGATTGTGGTCTCGATGGGCCTGGCCGCGACTGCCTTCATGACCCTCGGGCTGGCTGCCCAGGTGGCCCTATGGCCGCTTACCGCCAAGTACGAGACCTGTATGCAGTCCGCCCTGACTGTCCAGGCCACTGAGGCCTGCACCGAGGATTACCTGACTTTCGGCGGAATGCTTCCCCAGCCGTAGCGGTCTTTCTTCACTGAGCTGGTTTCCTGGGGTTTCCGCAGCGGGCAGCTACACCTTTGAGGCGGCTTCCGGGCGCCGTGAGCGTTCACGTTCAAGCCATGGGCCCGCTGCGTAACCAATAACGACGCCGACGGCGACTTCCGCGGCGATCCAGATTCCGGTCCAGAGCGGGTCTGGTCCAATCTCGACGAATCTGCCGATGCCCAGTGAACCGCGTGCGATGAGTGCAGCTGCGGCTGCCAGGAGTCCTGACACCAGCCCAATGACGGCGCCAAGGCAGACTGTCGAAACGGAGGCTGTGAACCATCTGGCGTTGATCTTGATGGAGATCCACTCGTCGAAGTGGTTCTCGCCCTCTCGCAGGAACCACCATCCTGCCAGCACTCCTGCCGCGACGGGGATTAACAGTGCTGCGTAGGCGTATTCGGACTGTCCGCTGGGCAGGGCCGCCAGTATCGGGACAGCAGGCAGTGGGCCTACTGTCGTTTCGAGTGGGCTGATGATGCTTCCCGTTCCGATGCTGAATCCTGCTCCGGATGCCCAGGCTAGGGTCCAGACCACCAGGTTGGGTAGCAGTCCCAGCTGGGCAACGGTGACAACGATGCCTCCGATGATTCCGGCGTCGAGCTTCTGGTAGACGGTTGCTATCTCTGCCCAGCTCAGCGCCAGAGCCACTACCAGCAGGACTGCTGCGAGTCCGATTGCTGCCGTGATTCCCACGACTCCGGCCCGGATTGCTGCCCACAGGTAGGAACCGGCCCAGCGTGAGTGCTGGCTGGTTCTTGCTATCCAGTCTGTGAGGTCCACTCCTATGAGCCGTACCCAGGAGCCCGCTTCCATCCGCGCTCCGATGATGACTCCGAGTCCTGCGGGGATGAGGGGTATCAGGCCTCCGGCCACGAGCGAGATGCTTACGTCCTCGTTTGCGGAGAAGTATGCCGCTGCTGTTCCCAGCAGGGCGTAAGTTCCGAGTGCTCCGAGCAGTGCCTGCCAGAGCTGGTCTGTGTAGCACGCGCGTGCGAGCCTGCGTCCTGCCCTCCAGCAGAGGAAGAAGGGTATGAGTGTCAGGCCCAGTGGAATCAGGGACAGCAGTCCTCCCGATTCTTCCGGCCCCACTGTTCCTGCCGGGAAAGTCAGTGAAAGCGGCACCCCGTGCAGCAGTAGCCAGGCTTGCCCGCTTAGCCGTGCCAGTGAGGCGTAGTCCCGGTCTGAGAACCCGTTTGCTGCCCACACTCCGGTTAGCGGCAGGATTACGACCAGGGCTGACAGAACTGCTGCCTGGCCGAGTTCGAACATTCCCTGCAGCCAGAGTGGCATGGGCAACACACCCGGTTTCTTCGGGCGTTTAAAGAGTTTCATCGCTCTCTATCGTGCCATTCTGACGCGTCCGAGCTGTTGAGGGTGCGGGTGTGAGTCGAGGTTCGGGTTTGTTGTGGAGGGGCGACACAGGCGGTGAGCCCACGGACAGAGGGGTGTTTGCCGGGGGGTGTTGGAGGGGTGTCCGTCGGAGGAACGTTGGAGGGGCCCCTCGGAGGGGTGTCCGTTGGGAGGGGTGTTTGCCGGAGGGCAGCCGACGAAGGGGGTACCCGTCAGGGGTACCCGTCAGGGGTACCCGTCAGGGGTACCCGTCAGGGGTACCCGTCAGGGGTACCCGTCAGGGGTACCCGTCAGGGGTACCCCCGCGGCAGGAGCGGATCTTCGGCCGAGGGTCGTCAGTCGTGCCTCAGTTATCGCGGTGGCGCCTGATCCATCCCGGCGGCTGGGCCTCAGTTGCGCGTCTCTATGAGTGTGAGGCTCCCCCAACTGTGTGGCCCGCGAATTGGAGTGCGGGGGCGGGTGGCACCAGGTTTTCCAAAGTAGAGGACTTAAAGGTGCCGCTCTATGGTCGCGCAGAAGGGCTGGATGTACGGGGCTAGAACGGAGGGGGCTCATCGTCCGAATGCTGGGTCTGGGGCCCGGGTCGGGGAGGCAGCTCCGGAAGCGTGCGCGTTGGCGGGTTCGGCTGGTAGTCCAGTGCTGGGTCGGTTGCGTAGGTTCGTCCGGTGGGTGAGTGCCATTCGATGGTTCCGGGTTCGGGTTGGCGTGCTGTCCAGTGGCCGAGGGTTTTGAACCGGTGGTGCTTAGGGCAGAGGTGTTCCAGATTCGCGTGATCCGTGGGCCCGCCGTGGGCGTAGGGCTTGGTGTGATCGATCTCCGCGTGCGTGACG
>NZ_JBPPSW010000012.1:0-160344 GCF_051337705.1 Arthrobacter sp. IK3
GGGTGGCCGGTCTGGGGGCTGGTTGCCGGCCCGGACCGTTTGCCCGGACAATTGCCGGGGGCCGGGGACGGACACGGGTACCGGGGCCGGCGGCCCGCGCTGATCGTGTGTGTTCTTTGGGCCTGCACCCTGGTGCGGGCCCTTTACGTGTTTAGCCAGCCGTTCCCCGTTCCCCGTTCCCCGTTCCCCGTTCCCCGTTCCCCGGCCCCCGGCCTGAACATGGGGACCGGAACAGCCGGCCGGGCCGGGGAACCGGTCTGCGTTGTGGTGGCACCGCCGGCCGCGGGGGCCAGGGTTCCAGGTCCGCGACCTGCCCGCGGCCGTCACAGGGTTTCCCAGCCCCCGTGACTCCTGGCCCCTTCCGGGACCACACCAGGCACCACCGGCCACGAGGGCTGGGAACCACCGCGGCGCGCAACCCCATCGGAAACACCCGCCACGACGGGTGGGAACCACTGCAACAACCGGGTCCCATCGGAAACACCGGCCACGACGACTGGGAACCACCGCGGCGCGCAACCCCGGGAGCCCCATCTGCCACGACGGGTGGGAACCACCGCCCCCCGCGCAACCCCATCGGAAACACCGGTCACGACGACTGGGAACCACCGTCGATGCGGGTCCCAGGGGCACCACCCGCCACGACGGGTGGGAACCACCGTCGATGCGGAACCCCGGCAGCACCACCGGCCACGACGACTGGGAACCACCACCGGAACATGACCTCAGGAGCCCCCGTCGGCCACGATGGCTGGGAACCACCGCCCACGCAGAACCCCAGCGGCCCCACCGGCCACGACGGCTGGGAATCCAGATAGTCCCAGCCGGTAGCAGTCCATTGCTAGGGTTCTCGGATGGGGAATCACTCTGACGCGCCTGCCGACGCAACTACACGCCCCAGGCGGCTGCTGCCCTGGGTCCCACATTGGACTGCAGCACTGCTCATTGCTGCGCTTTATGTGCACGGTGCGTCGGTGTACGGCGCCCTCCCGGATACGGTCCCCACGCACTGGGGAATGGACGTTACCCCGGACAGCTGGGAACCGAAGTCCTTTGGAGCCGTGTTCCTGGCACTGAACGTTGCCGCCGGCATGTGCCTCTTTCTGGCACTGGTCTCGGCAGCTGCTCCTGCCATGACACCTCAGGAGAAACAGCCTAGTCAGTGGGAAGCGTCCGTTCGTGAAGGCAACATCCGCGGTACTGTTCTGGCTCTCGGAACGTGCTCGCTGGGGCTAACAGGCGTCATAGGTGGCTTAACCGTGGCCGGATGGCGGACCCCCGACTCCGTGTCCGTCTGGCCCGTGCTCGTCCTATTGCCCCTGATGCTCGTGGCACTTATGGCTTCCTATGCCTATGAAACCCGTAACGCCCGGCGGTCAGCTGCTGCCCGCGGCATCCATCCCACGGCAGAGGAAGCCGCTGAAGACGGGCTGTGGTTCGCCGGGGTCCTCTACAACGATTCAACAGATCCCCGAATCCTGGTCTCGAAACGGCGGGGGAGCGGGATGGGCATCACCGTCAACGTCGGCAACCGCGCCGGACGTGCCGCCGTCGTTCTCTTCCTGATGCTGTTCGCGGGCGTCCCCCTCGTGGCAGGTCTGGCGGCAGCGCTCTAAACGAAGCGGGAAACGCCGATCCTCGACTAGGCTTGAACCCATGCGTATTGCTCGGTTTATCCAGGACAGTGACCCAGCCTTCGGCGTCGTCGACGGTGAAGAAGGCCATGAAGAAATCGCCGTGATCAAGGGGGACCCGTTCTTCTCCGGGGTGCAGCTTACCGGTGAACGGCACAAGCTGGAGGACGTCCGCCTGCTTGCACCGATCATCCCCCGCAGCAAGGTGGTGGGCATCGGCAAGAACTATGCCGACCACGCTGCTGAAATGGGAGGTGAGGTTCCGCCGGCTCCGCTGATGTTCTTCAAGCCCAACACCTCGGTGATCGGACCGAACGATCCCGTAGTGCTGCCCTCCTTCTCCGAGGAAGTCTCCTACGAAGCCGAGCTCGCCGTCGTCATTGGGCGGATCTGCAAGGACGTTCCGCTGGAACGCGTGGACGAAGTCGTCTTCGGCTACACCTGCGCCAATGACCTCACCGCCCGAGACGCACAGCGCACCGACAACCAGTGGGCCCGTGCCAAGGGCTTCGACACCTCCTGCCCCATCGGACCGTGGATCGAAACCGACTTGGACACTGACAACCTGTCCATTAAGGCCTACCTGGACGGAGACCTGGTGCAGGACGGCAACACCTCCGACATGATCTGGGGCGTCCGGGAACTCGTCTCCTACGTCTCCCAGGCCTTCACCCTCCTGCCCGGCGACATCATCCTGACCGGCACTCCCGCCGGCGTCGGACAAATTACCGAGGGACAGCGGATCGAAATCCAGGTCGAGGGCATCGGCACCCTCGCCAACATCGTCCGCGGCTAGCGGCGTGGCCGGGGGAGCACGGAACACGAAGGCCTGGAACCTGCTTCCGGGTGTGCTGTGGAGTGCCGTGTTCCTCCTTGCCGCGGTCAGCAGCGGAATAACGACGGCGGCAGCCTGGGGCTGGGGGCTGGGTACAGTGCTGCTCCTGCTGGTTTTTCCGTGGCTGCTGGTCCGCTCGCTGGACCGTGCCGGTGACCTGCGTGCTTCGATCGCCCGGGCGCCGGTAACACCGGTCATCCTAGGTGCCGGTGCGCTGTGCTTTATGCTGCTTCGGCTGATCCTTTGGCTCGACGGACCGCGGGTGCTGGCCGCCGCGGTCTTCGCCATGCTGGCCTCCTACGGGACCGTGCTGGTACTGGGCCGCGCCGTGACGCTTGACTGGAGCGCCGTCAGCACCGGTGCTGCCGCCGTCGTTCTTCCTGTTTTGCTGGCCAGCATGACGGAAGGTCCCGTCCTGCCCGCTGCGGCCGCGGTGATCCTGGTAGCGCTGCTGGCTCTCCGGTTCCGCAGCGGCTGGCAGCTTCCCCTGGTGTCAGCGGCCGCCGGCGCAATGATTGGTGGAGGGCTGTTTATGCTCCTCGAGGGCCTCAACGCCTAGGGGTTTGGCCGCAGCGACTAAACTGGAGGAACCATGACTACTGAGCCTTCTTCCTTCGCTGATCTTCCCACCGTCGACGACAACACTCCGGTGCGGGTCCGTTTCTGTCCGTCCCCGACCGGCACGCCCCACGTGGGCCTGATCCGTACCGCCCTGTTCAACTGGGCCTACGCCAAGCACACCGGCGGCAAGATGATCTTCCGCATCGAGGACACCGACTCGGCGCGCGACAGTGAAGAGAGCTTCCTCCAGCTCCTCGACGCGCTCGACTGGCTGGGCATCACCTGGGACGAAGGCGTCAACGTGGGCGGTCCGCATGAGCCGTACCGCCAGTCCCAGCGGGGCGGGATCTACCAGGACGTCATTGCCAAGCTCAAGGATGCGGGGCACCTGTATGAGTCCTACTCCACGCCGGAGGAAATTGAAGCCCGGCACCGCGCCGCCGGACGCGACATCAAGCTCGGGTATGACAACTTTGACCGGGACCTGACCGAAGAGCAGATCGCCGCTTTCAAGGCCGAGGGGCGCGAGCCGGTGCTGCGGGTGCGCATGCCGGACGAGGACATCACCTTCACAGACCTGGTCCGCGGTGAAATCACGTTCAAGGCCGGCACCGTTCCGGACTTCGTGGTGGTGCGCGCCAACGGTGCTCCGCTCTACACCCTGGTGAATCCGGTCGACGACGCCCTCATGGGGATTACGCACGTCCTCCGCGGCGAAGACCTGCTTTCCTCCACGCCTCGCCAGATCGCACTCTACCGCGCGCTGATCGACGTCGGAGTGGCCCAGTACATGCCGCTGTTCGGGCACCTGCCCTACGTGATGGGCGGCGGGAACAAGAAGCTCTCCAAGCGCGATCCCGAGTCCAGCCTGTTCCTGCACCGCGAACGGGGCTTCATCCCCGAAGGCCTGCTGAACTACCTGTCCCTGCTGGGCTGGTCCCTCTCCGCGGACGAGGACATTTTCACGGTGGAGCAGCTCGTGGCGAACTTCGACATCCACGATGTGCTCTCCAACCCTGCCCGCTTCGACATCAAGAAGGCCGAGGCCATCAACGGCACCCACGTCCGGATGCTGGATGCCGCTGACTTCCGCAGCCGCCTGGTCCCGTACCTGCAGCATGCCGGCCTGGTGGGGGAGCAGCTGACGGAACGCGAGGAGGAAATCCTCACCGAAGCCGCGCCCCTGGTCCAGGAACGCATCACCCTGCTGGGCGAGGCACCGGAGATGCTCGGCTTCCTCTTCAAGTCAGACGACGCGATTGACGTTGCCGACGACGCGCGCAAGGGACTGCCGGCGAATCTCACGGAGGTGCTGGACGCTACCCTGGCCGCTCTCGAGCCTGTGGAGGAGTGGACTGCAGAGAATATCCAGACCGCACTTCGCGCAGCGCTGGTTGACGGGATGGGCATCAAGCCGCGGCTGGCCTTCGGCCCGGTCCGCACCGCCGTCTCCGGCCGCCGGATCTCCCCGCCGCTCTTCGAATCAATGGTGATCCTGGGCAGGGATTCATCCCTGGCCCGGATTCGTGCCTTCCGCGCAGCGGAGGCTTAGGCAACCCGTGAATGAACGGCGGAGCGGCAGGCCCACGGGTGTGCTCTTTGACATCGACGAGACGCTCGTGGACCTCCGCACCGCCATGGGCAACACGCTGCGGGAAATCAGTGCGAAGGACCTGGCCCACTTCACTGAAGAGGACTGGGCCGCGTACCAGCACCTCTACGCGGCTGATCCGCAGGGCTACTACGACAAGTACCTGGCCGGGGAACTCAGCTTTTCCCGGCAGCGGCTGCTGCGGGTAGCCCACGCCCAGGAAGTTCACGGTCTGCCGGCATTCGACGATGACGCCGCAGAAGCGTGGAATGCCGCCTACGATCAGACGCTGCCGCAGCATTTTCAGGCGTTCACCGACGTAATGCCCGTCCTGGATGAACTGGATGTGCTGGGGATTCCTTATGGTGCCGTCAGCAACAACGTGCATGACTACCAGCGGGCAAAGCTCGACGCCGCTGGTCTGGAACGCATCCGGATCCTGGTGGGCATTGATGCAGTTGATGCCGCCAAACCGGATCCGGCAATCTTTCTGGAAGGCGTGCGCCTGCTGGGGACGGCTCCCGCGCAGACTCTCTATGTGGGGGACAACCCTGTGGTCGACGGCCGCGGGGCCTTGAACGCCGGCCTGAAACCGCTGTGGATTGAACGCAGCGGCAATCCCGAGCTGCGTGCTGCGTATCCTGACCTGCCGGTCGCGGGGGACCTGACTGCCGTGACGGCTGTCGTTTCCGGGTCGGAGCTCCCGAGCTGAGGAGGCCCCGGGACCGGCGGGGGATGGTTCCCGGCCCGTTTTGTACTCCGGCCGGAACCCGTGTATAGTAATAACTCGTGCTGAGGGGTTGAAGCCGGATCTTGAAGGTCTGGAACGGCCCAAAGAAGCACATTGGGATATGGTGTAATTGGCAACACAACGGTTTCTGGTACCGTCATTCTAGGTTCGAGTCCTGGTATCCCAGCGCTCATCGAATCAGGCTATTAGCCGGATTTGAGAAATAAACAATGAGTATGAAATACTCGTTGAGCTCACGTAGCAAGTGAAGCAAACGGCCCCATCGTATAGCGGCCTAGTACGTCGCCCTCTCACGGCGGTAACGCGGGTTCGAATCCCGCTGGGGTCACCGACAAAGGTCCCGGACAGAAATGTCCGGGACCTTTCCTTTTACTATCCGCTATTCGGCTGCCGCAATTTTCTGCAGGGTCCGCAGATTCCTCGTAGTAGTGGCTGATTTATAGCGCGGTTTAGCTGCCGCCTTGGCGAAGGGCGACTCAAGGGTGGAACCTTTATCCGCCGTCCAGGCCACAGCTTCGGGCCCCAGCCGGACCTGTTCCGCGCCGGCAGCTTCCGCGCGGTCCGTCAGTTCATCCAGAACTACCGGATCCGAGGAGAAGGTGACGTAGGCATGGACCTCAGGGTTGTCCGGGGCATACGGAACTGCGGCGGCCAGCTCGGCCACCCGGGGCACACTGAGCACTATGACCCATGCGTCATAACCGAAAGCGCTGCGCAGCGCCTCCTCAACCCGCACCTTAATTTCCGCGCGGTCCCAACCGGACGTAGCGACGGCGTTCCCGCTGGCCAGCAGCGTGCGCACGTGTTCGAGTCCAAGCCCTTCCAGTACGTTGCGCAGATCTGCCATCTTCACGGTGACTCCGCCAACATTCACGCCCCTGAGCAGGATGGCGTACCGGGCGCCCGCAGGTTCATTCATAGGCCTAGGTTACTCCGGAGAATCCGGCCGTGCAGCATAATGGGACACCGGTACACAGCAGGCAAAAGGAAGCGGTTCCCGTGGCAGATTTCCCCCATACAGTGGCAGAGCTTGGCGAAGGGGAACTGCTGTCCCGAATCTTTCCCCGGCTGGGAGGGCCGCGTATGCTCCTGGGCCCGGGCGACGATGCCGCCGTGGTTGCCGCGCCTGACGGCCGCAGCGTCCTCTCAATCGACACCCTGGTCCAGGACCAGGACTTCCGCCTCCAATGGCCCGGCGGCTACCGCACCACCGGTTACGACGTCGGCTGGAAGTGCGCCGCGCAGAATCTCTCCGACATCAATGCGATGGGTGCCGTGGCTACTTCCCTCGCCGTCAGCCTGACTCTTCCGGGAGAAACCCCGGTGTCCTGGATCGAAGGTCTCGCCGACGGCCTTTCGGCGGCCCTGCGTGCGTTGGGAGCGGAGAACTGCACAGTGGCCGGCGGAGACCTGGGGCGCGGAAATCAGCTTGTGGTCACGGCAGCGGTGACCGGAGACCTCCAGGAACAGAACCCCGTATTGCGTTCGGGCGCCCTCCCCGGAGACGTGCTTGCCGTCTGCGGCGGACTGGGGCAGGCAGCGGCCGGGCTGGCACTGCTGGAGAGTTCCCTGCCGTACGCGGAGCTGGGCAGCCGGGAAAGATCCCTCACCGCTGCGCAGTCCCGTCCATGCCCGCCGCTGGCGGCCGGGCCCGCGGCCGCTGCAGCCGGCGCGCACGCCATGATGGATATTTCCGACGGGCTGGTGCGCGACGCGGGCCGCCTGGGCAAAGCATCCGGCGTCCGGATCGACCTGGACCCGGAGGCCCTGCGGGCTGAGGCGGAACCGCTGGCGGGCCCCGCAGCGACACTGGGAGCCGATCCGCTGTCCTGGGTCCTGGGCGGGGGAGAAGACCACGGTCTCCTGGCCGCTTTCGCTCCAGGCCAGAAGCTTCCGCGCGGATTCCGGAGGGTAGGCACTGCGCGTGCCCCGGGGGACGGTGCCAGCGTAGTAACCGTAGCCGGTGCCGAGCCGGCGTTCGTGGGCTGGGACCACTTCGGCGGCTGAGCTCAGTCGAGCAGGTGCCGCTCCCGCACCCTCCGGGACAAATCGATGAGCTGCTCCCTGCTCAGCTCCGGGAGATGCTCCAGTTCCCTGACTATTGACTGCAGGGTGCCGCGGGTCCGGGCGCGGATGAGCTGGTTGTAAAAGCCGACAATGACACCGGTGGTCAGCGCGACCACCAGTATGCCGTAGAGCGAGACCAGGACTGTCAGCAGCCGGCCCACGAACGTCACGGCAACAAAGTCACCGAACCCGATGGTGGTAAACGACACAAAGAGGTACCACAGCGCGTCTCCGAACCGTGGAATTCCAGGTTCAAACAGCGGCAGCACCACGGCGGCACCAACGTACACCGCAAGAAAGCCATAGAAAACGACGTCGGCGCTCGTGACGCGGATGATGTTCCAGAGGACGTGCAACCGTTTCATGCCCGCTCCTTTGAGCCCGGGCTTCCTACGATAGGCCGACGGCGGCCTAGTCGGTATTGGTGCGCAGTGCTTCGGTGAGCTGCTGGGCGGCCTTGGACACAACCTCGGCATGGATGCGCCCTGGCTGGCGGGTCAGGCGCTCGATGGGGCCGGAGATGGACACTGCTGCGATCACCCGGCCGGAGGGGCCACGAACCGGGGCCGATACAGACGCCACGCCGGGCTCGCGTTCGCCCAGGCTCTGCGCCCAGCCGCGGCGTCGGACACCGGCCAGGACAGTGGGAGTGAAGCGGGCGTTCTGCAGTCCTTCGAGGAGCCTGTCATGGTCTTCCCAGGCCAGCAGTACCTGCGCGGCAGAGCCGGCTTTCATGGACAGCTGGGTGCCCACCGGAATCGTGTCGCGCAGGCCGATGGGCCGCTCGGCGGAGGCGACGCAGACCCGCCACTCGCCCTGACGTCGGAAAACCTGCGAGCTTTCCCCGGTGGCGTCCCGCAGCGCCAGCAGTACGGGGCCGGCGGAGGCGATCAGGCGGTCCTCCCCGGCAGCGGATGCCAGTTCAACGAGCCTGCTGCCCAGAACGAACCTGCCCTGGATGTCCCGTCCCACCAGGCGGTGGTGCATCAGCGCCAGGGCCAGCCGGTGAACGGTGGGCCGGGCCAGGCCCGTAGCCGCGACGAGCTGCGCCAAAGTAGTCGGTCCGGCTTCCAGCGCGTCGAGCACCATGGCCGCTTTGTCGATGACGCCTACACCGCTTGAGTTGTCCATAAGATGATATTGCCGTCTCAATATCTGAGATGCAAGCCGGAAAACTGGCAGGGTGCCGGGGATGCTGGTTGTCTTAATCCATCAGGATTCCGCAGGACCCGGCAATAGCGCCGGAACCTGCGCCGGGCGAGGAGCAGATGGCAATGGCAGAGCACGCAGCGGGCAGGACGCTCGCCGAGAAGGTGTGGGACGAGCACGTAGTTACCAAGGGCAGCGACGGCGCTCCGGACCTGCTCTACATTGACCTGCACCTAGTTCACGAGGTCACCTCACCGCAGGCCTTCGAGGGACTGCGCCTGGCCGGCCGGAAACTCCGCCGTCCCGATCTCACGATCGCGACGGAAGACCACAACACCCCCACCCTGGCGATCGACAAGCCCATCGCGGATCCCGTCAGCCGCACCCAGATCGAGACCCTGCGGGCCAACTGTGCGGAGTTCGGTGTCCGGCTGCATCCGCTGGGCGACGCTGAACAGGGCATCGTTCACGTGGTTGGTCCCCAGCTCGGGCTCACCCAGCCGGGGCTGACCGTTGTCTGCGGCGACTCCCACACCTCCACCCATGGCGCCTTCGGCGCACTGGCCATGGGCATCGGCACCTCCGAGGTGGAACACGTCATGGCCACGCAGACCCTTTCGTTGAAGCCGTTCAAGACCATGGCCATCAATGTGGAGGGCACCCTGAAACCGGGCGTGACCTCCAAGGACATCATCCTCGCGGTCATCGCAAAGATCGGTACCGGCGGCGGCCAGGGCTACGTACTGGAATACCGCGGCTCGGCCATCCGCTCGCTGTCCATGGAAGCGCGCATGACCATCTGCAACATGTCCATCGAAGCCGGGGCCCGGGCCGGCATGGTGGCGCCCGACGAGACGACGTTCGCCTACCTCAAGGGCAAGCCGCACGCGCCGCAGGGCGCGGACTGGGACGCCGCCGTCGAGCACTGGAAGTCCCTGGTCACCGACGAGGACGCTGTCTTTGACGAAGAGGTGTTCCTGGATGCCAACGAGCTGGAACCGTTCGTCACCTGGGGTACGAACCCCGGCCAGGGTGTTTCACTTTCGGAGTCGGTTCCCTCGCCGGAGGATTTCGGGGACGAGAACGCCAGGGCAGCTGCCGAGCGCGCCCTTGAATACATGGACCTGCAGGCCGGCACGCCCATGAAGGACATCCGGGTGGACACAGTGTTCCTGGGATCCTGCACCAACAGCCGCATCGAGGACCTGCGCATTGCCGCGGACATCATCCGCGGCCGGCAGAAGGATCCAAACATCCGCATGATGGTGGTTCCGGGATCCGCACGCGTTCGGCTGGAAGCCGAGGCCGAGGGCCTGGACCAGGTTTTCAAGGACTTCGGCGCCGAGTGGCGTTTCGCCGGGTGCTCGATGTGCCTGGGCATGAACCCGGACCAGCTGGAGCCGGGAGAGCGCTGCGCCTCTACCTCCAACCGCAACTTTGAAGGCCGCCAGGGCAAGGGCGGGCGCACCCACCTCGTCTCGCCAGTGGTCGCCGCAGCAACCGCCGTCCGCGGAACGCTGAGCTCGCCGTCGGACCTTGACCCCCTGCCCGGCGCAGCCGCCGGTTCCACCGCCACCGCTGCCGCCTAGGAGAACACCATGGAAAAGATCACCACCTACACCGGAATCGGCGTTCCGCTGCGGCAGAGCAACGTGGACACCGACCAGATCATCCCTGCCGTCTACCTCAAGCGCATCACCCGGACCGGGTTCGAAGATGCGCTCTTCGCCGGCTGGCGCAAGAATCCCGAGTTCATCCTGAACCAGGAGCCTTACAGTGCCGGCTCGGTGCTGGTCGCCGGGCCGGACTTCGGCACCGGCTCCTCACGTGAGCACGCCGTCTGGGCACTGAAGGACTACGGCTTCCGCGCCGTCCTCTCCTCCCGGTTCGCGGACATCTTCCGCGGCAATTCCGGCAAGCAGGGCCTCGTCGCGGCACAGGTAGCGCAGGATGACATTGAGCTGATCTGGAAGGTCCTCGAAGAATCCCCGGGTACCGAGGTGACCGTTGACCTCGAGGCCCGGACCGTGATTTGCGGCACTGTCACCGCGCCGTTCCACATTGACGACTACACCCGCTGGCGCCTCCTGGAAGGCCTGGATGATATCGGTCTGACGCTGCGGCACGAACAGGACATCACGGCTTTCGAGGCGCGCCGCCCCGGATTCAAGCCGACGACGCTTCCTGCCCGGAGCTAAGTACCCTCCCGGTTTCTGTCGGGCTGTGCTGCGGCAGTACTATTGATGGGCCTTCCCGTTCGGGGAAGGCCCATCACTTTTCTGCTCCCGCGACGGGACTCTGCGAGTTCCGGCGCGCTCCCGGCCGCCTGTTTATTTCGGGAAAGGCAGGCTTGCTCCTATGCTTAGGAGGCAGTCTCTTATGGCCTCGGGGGCATTTAAAAACGAAAGAAACAGGTGTTCATGGCTAGCGTTCTAACCATCCGTGGTGGTGTACCCCTCACCGGCAAAGTACCGGTCCGCGGAGCAAAGAACCTGGTTCCCAAAGCCATGGTGGCAGCACTGCTGGGCAACTCGCCGTCGCTGCTGCGCAATGTCCCGGAGATCAAGGACGTGGACGTTGTCACGTCCCTGCTGAGGCTCCATGGCGTGGAGGTTACCAAGGACCCCGTCACCGGGGACCTGCTGATGGATCCCAAGGACGCCAAGACCGCCGCGTCCCGTGACATCGACGCCCACGCGGGGGACTCCCGCATCCCGATCCTGCTCTGCGGACCGCTGATGCACAGCATTGGCGAGGCGTTCATTCCGGACCTGGGCGGCTGCAAGATCGGCGACCGGCCCATTGACTACCACCTCCAGATGCTGCGGAACTTCGGTGCCCTGGTGGAGAAGCGTCCCGGCGGGATCTCGATCTCCGCGCCCAAGGGACTCAAGGGCGCCAAGCTCGAGCTGCCGTACCCCTCCGTGGGGGCCACTGAGCAGGTACTGCTCACAGCGGTGCGTGCCGAGGGCATTACGGAACTGAGCGGCGCCGCCGTCGAGCCCGAAATCCTGGACCTGATTGCAGTGCTCCAGAAGATGGGCGCCATCATCACGGTCCAGACGGACCGCGTGATCCGCATCGAGGGCGTACCGGAACTCACCGGCTACAACCACCGTGCGCTGCCTGACCGCAACGAGGCAGCGTCCTGGGCTTCGGCCGCCCTGGTCACCAAGGGCGACATCTACGTTGAAGGCGCAGACCAGCAGGACCTCACTGCCTTCCTGAATATCTACCGCAAGATCGGCGGCGCGTTCGACGTCGACGACGACGGCATCCGTTTCTACCACCCCGGCGGCAAGCTAAATCCGCTGGTCCTCGAAACGGACGTGCACCCCGGCTTCATGACCGACTGGCAGCAGCCGGTGGTGGTGGCCCTGAGCCAGGCCGAGGGCGTGTCGATTGTCCATGAGACGGTGTATGAGAACCGCTTCGGCTTCACTGATGCCCTGATCCGGATGGGCGCGAACATCCAGGTGCACCGCGAGTGCCTTGGCAGCATTCCCTGCCGTTTCGGGCAGCGGAACTTCCTCCATTCGGCCGTGATCTCCGGACCCGTGCAGCTCAGGGGCGCGGAGATAGACATCCCCGACCTCCGCGGGGGATTCAGCCACCTGATCGCTGCCCTGGCAGCCGAAGGCACGTCCCGTGTCACCGGCGTCGAACTCATTAACCGCGGCTACGAGCACTTCCTGGACAAACTCGAGGGCCTTGGCGCGGACTTCGACGTCACGGACGGGAAGTAAGCTTCCCTCCATGAGCGAATCGAGAAAGTCACGGGTCACGTTCACCATCCTGGCGACAATTGTCCGGCCCGCCATGAACCTCATGATGGGCCGGAGCTGGGAAGGAACGGAGAACCTGCCCAAGGGCCGCGGATTCATCGCGTGCCCGAACCACGTGACTGAAATCGATCCGCTCGTGGTGGGACATTTCTTCTACAACCAGGGGATCCTGCCGCGCTATTTGGCCAAGGCATCCCTGTTCAAGGCCCCGGTGCTCGGCCCGGCGCTGCGGGCCACCCAGCAGGTGCCCGTCCAGCGCGGGGGAGCCGGAGCCGCGGCCTCCCTCGAGGGAGCCCAGCAGGTGGTCGACGCCGGCGGCGCCCTGATCGTGTACCCGGAAGGAACGCTCACACGGGATCCTGACCTGTGGCCCATGAAGGGACGGACCGGTGCGGCGAGGCTGGCGCTCCAGACCGGCGCGCCGGTGATTCCGGTAGCGCACTGGGGTGCCCAGGACGTACTGCCGCGCTACGGCAAGATGCTGCACCTGTTTCCCCGCAAGCGGGTGCGGGTGCTGGTCGGTACGCCGGTTGACCTCTCAGACCTGCGCGGGGTTCCGCTGACCAAGACCGTGCTGGAGGAAGCAACGGAGAGGATCATGGCCGAGCTGAGCTCCCTGGTGGCGTCCCTGCGGGGTGAAACCGCCCCCGCTGAGCGCTGGGACCCGTCCCGCAAGGGACAGAAGGCGGTAGGACGCGGCTACGATCCTGAAGAGGAGAAGAAGAAGTGACAACCGACTCTCTTCCCGGAAAAGTGGCCGTGCTCGGCGCGGGCAGCTGGGGGACAACGTTCGCCAAGATCGCCGCTGATTCCGGAGCCGCACGCAAGGCCGAGGTCCAGATTTGGGCCCGCCGGCCCGAGGCAGCCGAAGAAATCAACAACACCCGGCGCAATACGCGGTACCTCAAGGACACCGTCCTGCCGGCGAACCTGCGGGCCTCCGCAGACGCTGCGGAGGTGCTCGCGGGAGCCCAGCTGGTAGTCCTTGCGGTCCCGGCCCAAACCCTGCGGGAGCGGCTGCGCGAATTCCGCAGCCTGTTTCCGAAAGACGCCGTGATCCTGTCCCTGATGAAGGGGCTGGAAGTTGGAACGGACGCCCGGATGAGCCAGGTCATCGCCGAGGAACTCGAGTGGCCTGAGAACCGCATTGCGGTGCTCTCCGGGCCGAACCTTGCCATGGAAATCGCCCGCGAGGAACCCACCGCCTCCGTGGTGGCGTGCTCGGACCTCGCCGTTGCCGGCTGGATTGCGGCAGCCTGTACGGCTCCGTATTTCCGCCCGTACACGAACACGGACGTGATTGGCACGGAGATCGGCGGGATCGTCAAGAACGTGATCGCGCTGGCTGTGGGCATCTGCGAGGGAAAGCAGATGGGAGACAACACCAAGGCATCGGTCATGACCCGCGGCCTGGCCGAAACCACCCGGCTTGCCGTAGCGCTGGGAGGCAAGACCGAAACGCTCTTTGGCCTCTCCGGCATGGGCGACCTCATCGCCACCTGTTCTTCTTCGCTCTCCCGGAACCACACCGCGGGACGGCTCCTGGCCCAGGGGCTCACCCTGGATGAAGTGACTGAGACCATGGCCCAGACGGCGGAAGGCATCAAGTCCGCCCAGGCGGTGCTGGACCGTGCCACCCAGCTGGGTGTCTACATGCCCATTACCGAGAACGTCGTTGCAGTGCTGCAGGGCGCCATTTCAGTAGACGAACTGGGCCCGCGCCTGCTGGCCCGCGAACTCAAACCCGAAGGTGTACACGCATCATGAGCGTCCAGCCCGTTTCTTCCGCCGGCGGCTCCAAGCCGCGCGTAGCCGTTCTTTTTGGCGGGCGCTCCAGCGAACACTCGGTCAGCTGCGTGACCGCGGCCGGCGTGCTCGAGGCAATCGATCACAGCAAGTACGACGTCGTTCCCATCGGCATCGCACGCAACGGCCAGTGGTCGCTGGTCTCCGTGGACCCGGAACAGTGGTCACTGCGCTCGGAGTCCCTGCCGGAGATCACTGCGGGACCCGAATCCGTCGTGATCTCCAGCGACGGCGGTTCCCAGGAGCTCGTCTCCCACGCACCCGACGCAATGCCGCGCTCCCTGGGACGGATCGACGTCGTCCTGCCGCTGCTGCATGGACCGTTCGGTGAGGACGGCACGCTTCAGGGCCTGCTGGAAATGGCGGATATCCGCTACGTCGGCGCCGGGGTCCTGGCCTCCGCCGTCGGGATGGACAAGCACTACATGAAGGTGGTGTTCGCTGCCGCCGGCCTGTCCGTTGGACCGTACGAGGTCATTACGGACCGCCAGTGGGCCCAGGACGCCGATGCATGCCTGGAGCGCGCCTCGAAGCTTGCGTTCCCGCTGTTCGTCAAGCCGGCGCGTGCCGGCTCATCCATGGGCATCACCCGGGTGACCGAAGCAGCGGAGCTGCGTGCCGCCGTCGAAACGGCACGGCAGCACGATCCCAAGGTTGTCATCGAAGCCGGCATTACCGGCCGTGAAATCGAGGTGGCCGTCCTGCAGGGCCGCGGACACGATGATCCGCGCACCAGCCAGCCCGGTGAAATCGCGGTCAATGACGGCGGCCACGAATGGTACGACTTCGAAGCGAAGTATGTTGACGGCGCCGCAGCGGAACTGAGCTGCCCGGCAGACCTGCCCGACGACGTCACCACCCGGGTGCGGGAACTGGCGTCCGTAGCCTTCGAAGCAGTGGGCGCCGAGGGCCTGTCCCGCGTCGACTTTTTCTACACCCCGGACGGGAACCTGGTGATCAACGAGATCAACACCATGCCCGGCTTTACGCCGATCAGCATGTACCCGCAGATGTGGGCCAAGTCCGGGCTCCCGTATACCGAACTCATCGACGAGCTCATTTCCCTGGCGCTCGAGCGCCCAACGGGCCTGCGCTAGCGTCTGTCCGGACTATCGGGCGGCCCGGGCTTCTGGCTAGCCCGGAAGCTCGACGTCGCTCGTGGCGACGCATTCGCGCGTCTGCTCGATGCGGGACACGGCGTTCTGAAGCTCCACCAGCACGGTGGAGGAGGCAACCTTCCCGGTGTCGAACAGTACTTCGACCGCCGGATCCCGGCCGTACGTTGTGGCCGTCCACAGGCTGCCCTCTTCGCGCAGCACCCAGTCCACTCCGTTTACGGTTGCGCAGGCGTCGGTCGTGGGGCCGGGAACAGGAACTCCGCAGCGGACGATAATCTCGGCCGGCCTGCCCCACGCGGAGGTACCCTGGCTGGTGGTTTCCCGCTGGTCCGCGCCTGCTAGGTTCTCCGGCATGGAAACCATGACGGTGGCGCAGTCGGGATTTGCCGCGTCCGGAGCGGCTTCGACGTCTGCGGCGGGAGTGCAGCCGGTCAGGACCGCGGCCAGAACCAGAGAGCCGGCTGATATGGCTGCCGGAAGGAATTTCATGCTCCCAGCGTATCCGTCCTTCCGCGTGTGCCTCGAATCGGATTGGTGCCGCGGTAGTAGGCTCTGACGAAAACCACAAGGGTAAGTAGAAAGATTGATCAGTGACGGACTTCTTTTCGGACGTACAGGAGGAACGGGCTCGGCAGCGGCATCCCGTGCGGGCCACTATCCTCGTGCTCCTGGTACTGGTCCTTGTCGCGGGGGCCATGGCCGGGGGATATGTATGGAACCTTGCACGGACCTTCAACGAAGGGACCCAAACGATCGCCGGTGCCTTCCCGGAGAACTCGCCGGAAAAAACCAGCGCGGCTGCGGACTCCCGCAACATCCTGCTGATCGGCTCTGATACCCGGGAGCCAGGAGCGGACGCGCGGTCCGACACAATGATGCTTGTGCATGTTCCCGGAGACCACTCTTCGGTGTACGTGATGTCCATTCTGCGCGACACCTGGACTCAGATCCCGGGGCACGGCGAGCACAAGATCAATGCCGCGATGGCCCTGGGCGGCGTGCCGCTGATGGTGGAAACCCTCCAGGACATGATCGGCGTGCCGATCGACCACGTAGCTGTTATTGACTTCGAAGGATTCAAGGGCCTCACTGACGCCCTGGGCGGGGTTGAAGTGGACAACGCCCAGGCCTTCCAGTCAGAGGGTGCCAATGGTGAGTACTTCGCTGCCGGGCCTTTGACCCTGCAGGGTGACTCGGCGTTGAAGTTTGTCCGTGAACGCTATGCGTTCGCGGACGGTGACTACCAGAGGGTTCGGAACCAGCAGGCGTTTATGCGCGGCCTGCTGACGAAGCTGATCTCCGCTGAGACTCTGGGCAACCCGCTCCGGCTTTCCGCCGCTACCGGGGCCATAGCACCCTACCTGAGTGTTGACGAAAGGCTGGACGCGCTACGGGTTGGGGGGCTCGCCGTGGAACTGCGCGGGGTGAGGTCCGGGGACATCGAGATGTTCACCCTGCCGAACGCCGGGATCGGGACTTCCACGGATGGGCAGTCAATCGTCCTGCCTGACGAGGCAGCCGTTACCGGTCTTTCCGAGGCCCTGAAAACCGATACTGTGGCTCAGTATGCCCACGGCCTGAATGGAGAGTAACTAGGATGAGCAGCCCCAGAAGCACAGCCATGCGCGTGGCCGCAGCGGCAGCTTTGCTGACGGCCGGTCTGGGTGCTCTCCCCGCATATGCCGTAGACGGGGAGCTGCCCCCGATTGCTGTGGAGACTGAGCCCCCGGCTGAAACTCCTCCCGCCCCGGCACCGGATCCTCAACCGGAGGTTACACCTGCACCGGGGCCTTCGACCGCGCCCGCCCCGGCACCAGCTCCCGTCCCGGCTCCAGCACCAGCTCCCGGCCCGACCCAGACAACCGTGCAGCGCAATCCATTTGCGGGTTACGCCGTCCATCCCGGCACCGGGTACCTCATCGAGCCCGGAACTAACAACCTGATCGATGCCAATACCGGCCTCTACACTGACCTGCGGTGGGACCCCGCCACAAACACCGTCATCGATGCCCTGGGTTCCGCTGAGGAAACCGACGCGCCCGAACCGACGCCTGAAGTCGCTAATAAGGAAGACAAAAAAGAACGGCAGCCTACCGAATCGGCCGCGTCGGCCGCAGTAAAGAAGCCGACCCCCGCCCCCACGGCAGAGCAGGCCGTGGCAGCTACGGACCGGGTGAGCGCAGACTCCGGAACCAACTGGAGCACCCACTGGCTCACCCGCAGCGCCGTCTTCCTCGCGCTGGCAGGTGCCGGAGTTGCGTACTATCTCAAGCTGCAAAAAGGCTCCCCAAGAACCGCGCAAGGCAAAAACTGAGTGAACATTAGGTAGACTGACCCTGCTTTATATGGGGGTCTATAACCGTGCCCCCGGATTCGGGGGACCAACTTGCGCGCACAACTGCTCACGCACTCATATCTGCCGGAGCACAGTCCGCCCCAGCGCCGCTGGACCCAGCTCATCCGTTCCTTCCGTGATCTGGGCTGGGACGTCGAAGTTGTGGCTCCCGTGGCACACTCGCCTGCCGGGCGCCGCACCCTGCCCCGGAAGGTGGCCGGCCGTCCTTTCCGCACGGACCGTGGACGCTATGGAGAATCGGTCCGCAGAGCTCCATATCTCTGGCACCCCACGACCCGTACGGGCCGGTTCGCGGATCAGTGTTTTTCAGCAGCAGGAAGCGTCATCGCCGCGCTGATGGGTCCGCGGCCCGACGTCATCGTAGCCACCGTCCCGTCACTGCCCATCCTCGGGGCAGGCTACCTTGTCGCAAAAATGCGCGGGGTGCCTCTGGTAGCCGACATGCGTGATGCCTGGCCGGATATTGCCCGCGACGCGCGGCTGATCCAGGGCGGGGCCAAAAGCCTTGTAGAACGGGCAATCATTGCTATCCAGCAGCGCGCAGACCTGATCGTCACCGTGACACACGGTTTCGCCCGCACCCTGCGGGACCGCGGCCTTCAGAACGTAGCAACCATTACCAACGGGATTGATACCACAACCCGCGAACTTCTGCCCCCGCCGCCGGCCGAGGCAGACCGACTTGAGGTCCTCTATTTAGGCAACCATGGAGAGAGCCAGCGGCTGGAAACAATCATCAAGGCGGCAGCACTATCCCGGGACTATGTCCGCCTGACCATGGTGGGACACGGTGTCCGGCGCCGCAGCCTTCGGGCCCTGGCTGAGGCGCTGGACGCACCGGTGGAGTTCCACGAACCGGTGCAGGGAACCCAGGCGGTCATGAGCTTCTACCGCCGCGCGGACACCTGCGTGATCTCTTTGCGCGATGACTGGAAATCTTTTGAGACCACGATTCCTTCCAAGACCTACGAGGTTCTGGCCGTCGGACGCCATGTAACCGGCATCGTCCTGGGCGAAGCACGGGAAATCATCGAAGAGTCCAGGGCCGGAGACGTTGTGCGCTCTGACCCTGCCCTGATCGCGGCACTGTGGAAGGAACTCGCACAGGACCGCAGCCGTCTCCTGACCGGCACCTTAGGCCGGGACTGGGTGGAACTCAACGCCAACGTCGACACTCTGGGACGGTCTTACGCCGAGTTGCTTGCCGCAGTGGCAGCGAAAGGCCGGGACCGGTCTTGAATGCAGCGAGTATCCTGCGGAACTTCCGCCTCGCGGCCGCCACTGCCCTCGAACACGCAGGCGGAGACCCGGCGGTCCTGGCGCTACAGGCCGCGCGCCGTCTGCCTCCGGCACTGGTAAACCCCGCGGCCCGCACCGCTGCGGCCATGCCCGGTGTTCTTATGCCTTCCCTGGCCGACGTCATCCGCGGCAATCCTGAAAGCGCCCGGAAACGGATGCTGCAAGCCGCTGAAGCGGGGCCCGGCGCCCGGACTGCGGTTCGCTTGGCGGATGTTGCCACGGCGGCTGGTTACCCGGATCTGACCGAAACCCTCCTGGCTCCGGTTCCGTCCGCGGTCCCCGGCAAAGCCGCCGCTGCAGCACGGCTGGCTTGGCACCGCGGAGAGATGACTGCAGCGGTGGGCATGTTTTCGGGCGCCGGGAGCGGAGCTGAACGGCGTTTCCGAGAACGGCTGGCCAGTGAACTGTCCGTGTTCCAGGGCTGGGAACCTACACTCGATGCCGTTCGCGGCTACCTCGGGCGTGAATCCACCGTCCTGCACCTGCTCACCAACTCGCTGCCGCACACCGGAAGCGGTTACACTCAGCGTTCCCACTCCCTGCTCAAGGCCCAGACCGAACAAGGCTGGGAAGTCCACGCTGTGACGCGGATCGGTTACCCCGTTCAGGTCGGACGGCTTACCGCCACGGATCAGGACGCCATTGACGGCGTCACCTATCACCGGCTCCTGCCTGGCGCACTGCCCCGTGGCATGGCAGCCCGCCTGCAGCAGCAGGCCGAGGGACTGCTCGCCCTCGCGTTGCGCCTGCGCCCGACGGTGCTGCACACCACCACCCACTTCGTGAACGGGCTGGTAGTCCGTGCCGTAGCCAACGCCCTGGGCATTCCCTGGGTCTATGAGGTCCGCGGACAGCTGGCAGACACCTGGGCCTCGACCCGAGGGCCGGACGCGCGGAAGTCCGAGCGGTACCGGATGTTCATCGAACGCGAAGCCTGCGTGATGCGTAGCGCGGACGCCGTGGTGACCCTCGGCCAGGTAATGCTGGATGGAGTCCTTGGGGCCGGCGTACCCGCGGAGAAGACTCTCCTGCTGCCCAACGCCGTCGGCGAGGATTTCCTTTCCAACCCGCTGAGCCCGCGGGAAGCCCGCCGGTCGCTTGGCCTGCAGGAACCAGGGCCTGTAGTTGGCACAGTCAGCAGCCTGGTCAGCTACGAGGGGATCGACGACCTAATCCGGGCGTTCGCGGTCCTCGTACCCCGGCATCCGGGACTCTTCTGCCTTATAGTCGGCGACGGAGCGGCAGCACCGTCGCTGCGGCGGCTTGCTGCCGAACTCGGAGTAGCTGACCGGGTAGTTTTTACGGGTAGGGTGCCGCGGCACCAGGCCCGCCTCCACCATCAGGCAATCGACGTTTTCGTGGTGCCTCGGAAGGATCTTGACGTGACACGTGCGGTGACTCCGCTTAAGCCGGTGGAAGCGATGGCCTGCGCCAGGCCAGTCGCCGCCAGTGACCTGCCCGCGCTCGCGGAACTGGTCCATGACGGACGGGACGGCCTGCTGGCCAGTCCGGGGGACCCGGCCCACCTGGCAGACCGGCTCAGCACCCTGATCGGGGATCCGGACCTCCGCGTCCGGATGGGCAGAGCCGGACGGACGAAAGTCCTGGCGGAGCGGACCTGGGCAACCATGGCCCGGCGAGCGAACGGGCTGTACGGCTCACTTACCGAGGAACGGAAACCATGACGGCGGAAACCAAACAGGCAGTTCAGCCGCTGTCGGTGGACTTCCGGAGGCTGCAGCGGGTGGGCGCCCGCCCGGGGTTCGTGGACTATCTGATCAAAGTCTGGGATTACCGGCACTTCATTTCCTACGATGCCCGTGCACGGGTGCAGAGCGGAAACCGACGCGACCGGCTGGGAAGCATCTGGCTAATCCTGAACCCGGTGCTGAACGGACTAACCTACTATCTGATCTTCGGGCTGTTGCTGCAGACAGGCGCGGGCATCGAGAACTTCGTGGGCTATCTGGTGATCGGCATCTTCCTGTTCCAGTTCAGTGCCCGTTCAATTACCAACGGCGCCCGGTCCATCCAGCAGAACCGCGCCGTCATCCAGGCTTTTAGTTTTCCGCGGGCAACCCTGCCCATAGCCGTGAACATGCGGGAACTCTTCGCGAACATCCCGGTCCTGATAGTCATGGTGCTCATTGTGATGGTCCTGCCGCCCACGGAAGAAGTCACCTGGCGCTGGCTGCTGATCCTGCCGGCGCTGGCACTTCAGTGGATCTTCAACCTTGGAGTGGGCCTGATCCTCGCCCGGGTTATTTCCAAGGTCAACGACGTAGTCCATCTGCTCAGCTTCGCGCTGCGTGCGCTCATGTACGCCAGCGCCGTTTTCTACAGCTACGAACGGTTCATCGACCACCCGGTGCTGCTGCAGATCGTCCAGCTAAACCCGCTCTTCAACGTCTTGGACATTGTGCGCGACTGCCTGCTCTATGCGCAGGCTCCGGACTGGCAGTCCTGGGCCATCCTCGCCTCCTGGGCCTTCGGAGCGCTCGCCATCGGCGCTGTTTACTTCTGGCGGGCGGAGGAGACGTATGGACGCGCTTAAAGATCTTGAGTTCCTCGCCGAGGACCCCTGTGTGGTCATCGATGAAGTGAGCATGAGCTACCGGGTTCCGTCCAGTGAATCCGCAGGACGGCCCGGCGGACTGCGCGGACTGGTCCAGCGGGTTGCCGGCCAGCAGAATATGGTGACCGTCAACGCCCTGAATACCATGTCCCTCGTGGCGATGCGCGGTGAATCCATCGGCATTGTAGGCCGCAACGGATCCGGCAAGAGCACACTCATGAAGCTGGTTAGCGGGCAGATAGCACCGGACCGCGGCGGGGTCTATGCCTCCAGCACTCCCATCATGCTAGGGGTCAACGCGGCCCTGGTGCCGGAGCTGCCGGGGGACCACAACGTAGTGCTCGGCTGCCTCGCCATGGGGCTGACCCATGAACAGATCCAGGCGAAGTTCGACTCGATTGTTGAATTGTCCGGCCTGGAGAAAGCGATCCATCTGCCCATGCGCTCCTACTCCTCGGGTATGTCTTCGCGCCTGCGGTTCGCCATTGCGGCCAGCATCGATCCTGAGATCCTACTCATCGACGAAGCGCTCAACACCGGTGATGCACAGTTCGCAGACCGCAGCCGCAAACGCATGGACGAGCTGCGTGCCAACGCCGGCTGCGTGTTCCTGGTGAGCCACAGCCTGGATACGGTCCTGAAGATGTGCTCCCGCGTGGTTTGGATGGACAAGGGGGACCTCCTCATGGACGGCGAGCCTCGTGAGGTGGTGAAAGCCTACAAAGACTTCACCAAGCAGCTTTCCAAGGGAAACAACATCTCCGTTGCCAAGCTACGCACCGAAGCGATGGAGTCGCTGCAGGTCACCCAGGTTGTAGAGCGCGCCACCGGGCGCCGCAGCGCGAGGGGTAGCTAATGCCGGAGATTTCAGACCTTCGGACAGGGCTATGGCACCTGCGCGCCGGTGGGCCGGCACAGATGCGCGAGTGGCGGATCCGCCGGCGGGCGGAACGCGGTTTTGCCAATCCGGCCAACACCCGCGGGATCGAAGCCGGGTGGATTGGGCGCGGTTCCCGCCGCAGGCTGTCCTTCCCCGCGGCTGCACCCGCAGGGCGACCGCCACGGCGTCCTGACCTCACGGTCGGCGTCATTCTCGACGAGTTCTCGGCGCAGGCCTTCGCCTGCGAATGGACTACCCTGGCCCTGGATCCTGTCCTGTGGCAGACCCAACTCCAGGAGACCAAAGTAGACATGGTCTTCATCGAATCGGCCTGGGCAGGTAACGAACGCCTCTGGCGAGGGAAGATCGCAGCACCCGCCGGGCCCGCGAAACCGCTGGCGGATCTTCTCGGATACTGCCGCGAGCATGGAATTCCCAGTGTCTTCTGGAACAAGGAAGATCCTCCGCACTACGACGATTTCCTGCCAGCCGCGAAACTGTGCGATGTCGTCTTCACATCCGACGAACGCCGGATTGAGCATTATGAACGGGATTTGGGACACCGGAACGTCGCCGTTCTGCCCTTCGCTGCCCAGCCTGCGATCCACAATCCCGCCAGGCCCCGGTATGGCCGTCATGCCCGGGACATCGCATTCGCGGGTATGTACTTCGCCCATAAGTACCCCGAACGCAGGGAACAGATGGATCTTCTGCTCGGTGGCGCACTGGACGCATCAGCCGCTCTGCCGCTTGGCCTGGAGATCTTCTCCCGAAAGCTCGGCGGCGATGCCACATACCAGTTCCCGGCGCCGCTGGATTCGCGCGTCGTCGGCTCCCTCAGCTACCAGCAGATGCTCTCCGCCTACCAGGGCTACAAGGTCTTCCTGAACGTAAACTCCGTGGTCGACTCACCCAGTATGTGCGCCCGACGGATATTCGAAATCAGTGCCTCCGGAACCCCGGTGGTGACTACGCCCAGCGCTGCGGTAAGCGGGTTCTTCGCTCCGCATGAGGTGCCAGTGGCTCATGACCGGGCAGAAGCGGCTCTGCTGACCAAGGCACTCGTGCGCAATCCGGAACTGAACGACCGCACTGTGCATCTTGCCCAGCGCCGCATCTGGGCCGAGCATACCTACGCCCACCGCGCCGAGTCTGTGCTGGCGGCAGCAGCGCCTAAGCACCACCGCCCGCTGCGCCGGCCCACCGTTTCGGCTTTGGTACCCACCATCCGGCCGCACCAGCTCGCGAACGTGTACCGCACCCTGGCAGCCCAGCAGGACGTGGACGTTGAATTGGTGCTGCTGACCCACGGGTTTGAAGCTGATGCGAAAACGCTCCGGGAGCTCGCGGCCTCCAGCGGTCTTGAAAACGTGAGGGTGCTCACCGCCGGACGCGAGGTTCCGCTGGGGGAGTGCCTGAACCGGTGCATCCAGGCAGCGGGCGGTGAGATCGTCGCCAAAATTGATGACGATGACCATTACGGGCCCCACTACCTCAGCGACCAGCTCTACGCCCTGGACTACTCGGGGGCTGAAATAGTGGGCAAGCAGGCCCACTACGTGCATCTGGCCGCGTCAAAGGCCACAGTGCTGCGTTACGGCGAGCGCGAGCACCGCTATACGGACTTCGTCATGGGACCAACAATTACGGCTCCGCGCAGCCTTGCCCTGGACAATCCTTTTCCGCCCGTCGGAATCGGGGAGGACACCGGGTTCCTGCGAGCAGCGGCATCGGATGGCTTGAGGATCTACTCGGCAGACCGCTTCAACTACTACCAAATCCGTTCAGCGGCCGGCCACACCTGGCAAATTGCAGACGGCGAGCTGCTGGCCGGCGGAGACCTGAAATTCTATGGGGGACCGAGTGATCATACAGACCTTTAATCCGGGAGAGATCCAAACAGACGTCAAGACCGTCGCCGTCGTTGGCCTCGGGTACATTGGCCTGCCGACCGCGGCCATCCTGGCCGGCAAAGGACTGAATGTTATCGGTGTGGACGTTAACCCGGACACGGTGGAAGCGGTGAACGAGGGCCGCGTGCCGTTCGTGGAGCCGGACCTGGGTGTGCACGTTGCCGGGGCAGTCAGCCAGGGTTACCTCACGGCCACCGGGAGCGTCCCGCAGGCGGACGCCTACATCGTTGCCGTTCCCACGCCGTTCAAGGAGGACAAGAGCGCAGACCTGGCCTACATCGAGCAGGCTGCCCGCAGCATTGCCCCGCAGCTGCGTCCCGGAAACCTGGTAATCCTGGAGTCCACCTCCCCGCCCGGGACCACCCGTCACATGGCGGACGTCATCATGGCCCACCGTCCGGACCTTGCTGCCGGGCCCGACGGCGCCGAACCTGCCGTCCTTTTCGCCCACTGCCCGGAACGGGTCCTCCCGGGCAGGATCATGATCGAACTGGTGACAAATGACCGGATCATCGGCGGGTTGACTCCCGCGGCAGCGCAATCCGCCGCGGCTCTCTACAGCACCTTCTGCCAGGGCGGCATCCACCTGACCGACGCCACCACCGCCGAGATGGCGAAGCTCGTGGAGAACGCGTACCGGGACGTGAACATAGCCTTCGCCAACGAGCTCTCAGTCATCAGCGGCAACCTCGGTATCGACGTCTGGAACCTCATTGAGCTGGCTAACCACCATCCACGCGTCAACATCCTCCAGCCCGGCCCCGGTGTGGGTGGTCACTGCATCGCAGTTGACCCCTGGTTCATCGTTGCCGCAGACCCGCACAACGCAAAGCTGATCAAGACCGCACGGGAGGTTAACGACTCCAAACCCGGATATGTGGTCGCCGCCATCGAGGAAGCTGCAGAAGGCCTGGAAGCCCCGGTCATTGCCGCACTGGGTATGGCGTTCAAAGCCAACGTGGATGACACCCGTGAGTCACCGGCTGTGCAGATCATCCGGGAACTGGCAGCGCGCAACCCCGCGGCCCGAATCACCGTTGGAAGCCCCTTTCCCGGCATAGCTTTGCCCCTTGAACTCAAAAACGCGCCCAACGTTTCGCTGCAGGGGACGGACGAAGCGCTGGAGCAGGCGGACGTCGTTGCCCTGTTGGTAGATCATGACGCTTTCCGGGACATCACACCGGAACAACTGGCCGGCCGCCGAGTCGTGGACACACGAGGGTTCTGGCGGAATTGAGTACGGGAAAAACGGCAGCCCGCAGGCTGGCGGCCGCCGCCCATCCCGCCCTGAGGGCACGGATCAAGCGGTTGGCTGCCGGCCCGGCCCGTGTGCCGAACCGGGGGTTGGTCAGCGTTGTTGTGCCCATGTATAACGTTGCCCCATATCTGGAGCGATGCCTGGCCTCGCTGGTCTCCCAGTCCTACCGCCAGCTGGAAATCATCCTCGTTGATGACGGCTCCACGGATTCAACGGCGTCGATCGCTGCCGGTTATGCCCGGCGAGACCGCAGGATACGTCTGGTAAGGCTTCCCCACGGCGGCAACGGACACGCCCGAAACGAAGGCATCAAAGCTGCGCGCGGCAGGTTCATTGCATTCGCGGACGCTGATGATGTAGTCCCGGCCGAAGCCTATGAGGCGATGACCGAAGCGTTGGCCCGAACAGGTTCGGACTTTTGTGTCGGAGCCTACGGACGGATCCGCGGCACCAAACGCACCCCGGTGGCCCTGTCCACGAAGCTGCATCAACGGGAGAGGACCGGCATCCGGATCTCGGACGCCCCGGAAATCATTGATGACGTCTTTCTCTGGAACAAAATGTTCAGCAGGGAATTCTGGAACGCTTCAGTTGGCCCCATCCCGGAAGGGATCCGGTACGAAGACCAGGAAACCACGGCCCGAGCGTATCTGCGTGCGCGTGCCTTCGACGTGCTCACCCCGGTGCTCTATTGGTGGCGCATTCGGGAAGACGGATCCTCACTCACACAGTCCAAGCATTTGGTGGAAGACCTGAGAGACCGCCTGACGGTTGCGGAAGAGGTCACGCAGCTGTTTCGGGCGGAAGCCCCGGAGACAGCGCTGGACCACTGGCACGAACGGCTTCTGGGGACTGACCTGCTGCCGTACCTGGAACAGGTACCGGACGCAGCGGACGAGTACTGGGAATTGCTCCGCACCGGTGTGCGCCGGCTGATGCCTGCCGGCCTCGCCGGCCTTGAACGGACGGACCCCCAGACCCGCGTCATGCTCTACCTGGCTGCACACGGCCGAAGGGAGGAACTCGCGGCTGCAGTCGTTGACAGGATCAACAACGGTACAGCCAGCCCGCTGACCTTCGACGGCAATAGCATCACTGCACGCCCGCCCTTCCTCCGACTTCTTCGCAGCCCGGTTCCGAAGGAGCTGCTCTTGGTGAATCCCGGGGTGCTGGAACTAGAGTGCGCGGTTGACCGTGTGGAGTACGACGGCGCCGGCCGGGGCGTGCGTGCCTACGGCCACGCCTACGTCCGCAATGCGGACTGCCGCACCACCCAACTCCAGCTGACGGTCGGGGCCGGGAACGGGAGCGGAATCGTCCCGCTGCCGGTTGAACGCGTCCACGACCCGAACCTGGACCTGATTTCCGGAGACCGGAACTGCAGTTACGCGGACTCGGCCTTCACCGTGGACCTCACCGGTACCGAGACCGCCGAACTGCGGATCCGACTGGAGACAGCCGGTCACGTGCTGGAAGGCAAAGCGCGGCTTCCGGGCCCGCCGGCCACTTCAACCGGCGCGGGCGTACCCCAGGTGGAGGGTGCCGAAGCGGCAGGGGAGAACCTTTACCTTGATCTGGTTCAGGCACCCGCAGGTGCGTCATTCGCACTGGTGACGGCGCGTTTCCGCATTCCGGCCGTATCCACCCGCCTGCCCGCGGGGATGACGAGGCTGCGGTTCGAACTGCCCACTGAACGCTGGGGCAGAAATCTCCCGGCGCCGCCGTCGGGCGCATACACCCTGCGCTGGAGGCAGGACGGTACCCTGCCCGGTCCTGGTGACCCGGCTGTAGGAGTGCCGGAAGCCGCTGCTGGAAAGCTGCCGTCCGTGCTGCTGGCCGGCTGCCGCATCCGTGCATTCCGCACTCCCACCGGATCCATGGCTGTGGGTATCGGTGCGCCCCTGGGCGACGACGAAGCCGGGGCCTTTAACTCGTACCGGCTGCGCCGGTCGGCTTTCGCTGCGGAGCGATCCAGGGAGCTGCAGCCCGGCATCTTTTTCGAGAGTTTCGCAGGCAAGGGCTGCACGGACAGTCCGCGTGCGATTTCCGACTACCTTGCGGCGTCCGGTTTCGACGAACCGCTGTACTGGTCGGTGGCCGACCGTTCGGTGCCCGTCCCGGACTATGCCGTGCCGCTGCTGCAGGGCAGCACCGAATGGTACGAACGGCTTGCCACCACCGGCCGGCTGGTCAACAACAACAACTTCCCCTGGTTCTTCACCAAGGCACCGGGCCAGCTCTATCTGCAGACCTGGCACGGAACGCCGCTGAAGAAAATCGGACTGGACATTCCCCAGCGGACCCTGGCGTTGTCCTATCGGGACCTCATGCAGCGGGAAGCTCAATGGTGGGATCTCCTGCTGGCCCAGAACAGCTTCGCGGCCGAAGTCCTGCCCAAGGCACTCGGCTACTCCGGCACGGTCCTCACCGCGGGCTACCCCCGGAATGACGCGCTCGCAGCACCATACGGTGACGCCCGGCACAGGACACGGAAGCTGCTGGGCATCGGTGCCGAACAGAGAGTCCTGCTTTACGCTCCCACCTGGCGCGACGCCGTGCGCGACGACGCCGGGCGGTCGGACTGGGTGGGTTACCTCGACCTTGACCAGGCGCTGGGCCTCCTCGGGCCGGAGTGGACGATCCTGGTCCGCGGACACCACAACGTAGCAGCACAGCGGCGGCTCAACGTTTCCGCCCGTGTTCACGACGTCACCGACTATCCGGAAGTCAATGATCTGTACCTGGCCTCGGACGTACTGGTCACGGACTACTCCTCGGCGATCTTCGACTATTCGGTGCTCGGCAGGCCAATCTATTTCCTTGTTCCCGACCTGGCAGAGTACAAGGCCTCCCGCGGCTTCTACTTGGACTTCGAGGCTGACCTGCCCGGCGTGGCAGTCTCCGGAACGGCGGAACTAGTCCAAGCTGTCCGCACCGATTCCGGCTTCCGCATCAGCGAGCTCCGGGACTTTGCCCGCCGTTTCGCCCCGCAGGACACCGGAGGCGCTGCTGCCGCCGCAGCACAGGCCCTCCTCGAAGCGCCGGCAGACGCAAAGCAGGATCAATACCGATTGAAAGGCCCGAACCGTGGCTAGCGGACAGTTTTCCCTGGTAGTAGCCCTCTACAACGTGGGCGAGTATGTGCCCGCGTTTCTCGAATCGCTGCAGACCCAGACCTACCACGTCCGGGACCTGGACATCGTGGTCGTAGATGACGGTTCCACCGACGATTCTGCGGCCCTCGTCCGGCGCTGGGCAGCGGAGCACCACCCGGGACTGCGCCTCGTGCAGCAGGAGAACGCAGGCCCCGGAGCTGCCCGGAATACCGGGCTGCGGCTCGCATCCAACACCTGGGTCACTTTCTGCGACCCGGATGATGCTTTCCACCCCCGCTACTTCGAGGAAGTAGCCAGGTTCCTGGACGGAGACGTAAACGGCTCGGCACAGCTCCTGGCCACCCGTCTGGTTCAATTCAAGGACGGCACTGCCACACTCCGACACACGCATCCGCTAGGCAAGAAGTTCCGCTTCGGCAATACACTGGTGAGCCTCGATGAGAACCCGGAGTACATCCAGCTCCACGGGCCCACCGCGTTCCTGCGCCGGGAAGTCCTGGCCGCCAGCGGGCTTGAGTTCGATGCCCGCATCCGGCCCAAGTACGAGGACTCCAACCTCATTGGGCGGTACCTGGCTGCCGTGGAGGAACCGGTTCTGGGGATTGTTGCCAGCGCCCGCTATCTCTACCGCAGGGACCGCCAACGTGGCGCGTCGCTCGTGGCCAGCGCCTGGACTGACCCGCGCGCCTACAACGAACTGCCACGCTACGGGTACCTCGGCATGCTGCAGGACATCAAGCACCGTCTCGGGACCCTGCCCCAGTGGGCGCAGTACATGGTCCTGTATGACCTGGTCTGGTTCTATATTGACGACAAACGCATGCACAGCCAGACTGCCGGTGCCAGCCCGGAGCAGCAGGACACCATGCACGCACTGCTGGAGGAGATCTTCGACCTCATCGACCTGGAGGTCATCGACACTTTCAGCGTCGTAAGCCAGGGCTGGATCTTCCACAACATCCTGCGCAGCTATTACAAGAAGCAGGAGGAGAAGACCCCCGTTGTCCAGGAGTGGGAGCAGGACGAAATTCGGGGATCTGTGCGGTACTCCTACCTTTTCCATGGTGAGCTTCCGGCCGAGAAGGTCTTCGCCGCAGGCGCCGAGCTGGCCCCGCTTGCGGTAAAGACCCGGCACCACAGCATCCTCGGGAAGACCCTAATCAAGGAGCGCATCCTGATTCTCCCGCAGTCTGCGGACGTGCAGATCATGCTGGATGGTGAAGCTGCTGAAATCACCCGGAACCGCGGAGTACCCCTGCAGCCCGGACGCCGCCCCACGGTCCTTTCCGGATTCGAGCTTCGGGCTCCGGCTGATAGCGGAATGCGCGCCAAACCCGTGGCGATAGCCTCCCGCCTTCGGGGCAATCTCGTTGTGCACCGATCCCTTCAGGGCACGGGCATCCTCGTGGAACTGGTTGCGTCGGTGCGCCGCCGAGGCCGCCGGGCCACGGGACGGGTGCGCGCGCTGCGGAACGGCGCCGCTGACCGAAGGCTCATCACCCGGGCACAACAGGAACCAGCCGCCAGGAAGTACAAAGATGCGTGGATCCTCATGGACCGGATTGGGCGCGCAGATGACAACGCGGAGCACCTCTACCGCTATCTGCAGCATGAACGGCCGGATATCAATGCCTGGTTCCTGCTGGAGCGGACGAGCTCAGACTGGGACCGGTTGAGCGCAGATGGGTTCAAGCTCGTCGAATACGGCTCGGATGAGTCAGTGCTGCTCTACCTGAATGCGTCCTTCAAGATCTCCTCCCACGCGAACGGCAACGTTGAGTTCCCCGTAAGTCCTCGCCGCTTTGGAACAGGCCCGGCACGGTTCGTCTTCCTGCAGCACGGCGTGATCAAGGATGACATGTCCCTGTGGCTCAACGGCAAGGACATCCGGCTGATGGTTACCGCTTCCGTGGCGGAGCACGTATCTATCGCCGGGGACGGCAACAACTACAAACTCACTTCGTATGAAGTGAAGCCGACCGGCTTCGCCCGGCATGACGCCCTGCTCCGGGCAGCCAAGGCATCGCCGCTCGAAGAGCGGCGGAGCATCCTGGTTGCACCGACCTGGCGGCAGTACCTGGGCAAAGAACTCGCCGCCGCAGAGAGCGACGCGGAGCGGGTGCGTATCTTCGAACAGAGCGAGTATGGCAGTGCGTGGCTGAATCTCCTGCGCTCGCCGGGGCTGCGTGAGCGATGCCTGGCAATGGGGGAGCAGATCGTCTTCCTTCCGCATCCGGAACTGGAAGTGATGGTCCCGTTGCTGGATCTGCCGGACCACGTGAAGCCAGCGGCCTACAAGGATATTTCGGTCCAGGAAAAGCTGGTGCAGGCCCACACAATGGTCACGGATCACTCCTCCATCGCGTTCGACGGCGCCTACGCCGGCTCAAGGATCGTGTATTTCCAGCCGGACAGTGACGAAATTTTCGGCGGAGGACACGTTTACCGCAAGGGATACTTCGACTACGAGCGCGACGGCCTGGGGCCTGTGGCCGAGTCCGTCGAAGCCGCGATTGGATACCTGACCAGGAATGACCAGGAGACGCTCCACGCACCTTTTTCGGAGCGTATCCGTGGGACGTTCCACCACTGGGACTCAAACAGCTGTGCTCGGATTACAGCGGCGGTTGAGGGTCTAGTCTTCACATAGTTGAGCGGCACAAACTGATCTATCCTGCTTCACGAATAATGCTTCCGTTCTGTGGAACTTTAAGGTGCGCTGTATGACATTGCCCGTGCAAGTATAGTGCTGCCTCACCGAGGTCATTAGACCGTAACACCTATCATGTTGGCTCTTTTGCGGAGGGCCCCTTGATCCTAGGCTTTGGCAGGTCCTTGCGCGTCGGAGGACGGGACAAGGACCTGCCAAAGATTGAATCCGCCAGTCCGTTATAAGCTCAAAATCGCATCCACAACACGTTTGCAGTTATCGGTATCGATAAATGCAAATGACTCCTTCACCCGCGCCTCGTAAATATCAAGTGACTTGAAGTTGCTGTTCATACTATCAAATAATTGACCCAGCATGCTGACCAGATCGTACGCTACGGGACCGAATCCGTCCGTTTCGTAATCATAATAGCCCTTACGATAGTTGTGCCGACCATTAAATATATCTTCGGCATCGAACTGATAGTAAATCACGCCTCCACCGATCAGAGCGACATCAAAGGCGACCGAAGAGTAATCCGTAACGAGCACTCGCGTATTCACAAAGATATCCTGAAAGCTCACATCGGTGCTATTTACAGTCCGAACGTGTGGGGGCAGCTTGATATCTGCAATTAGTGACGCCAGTGACGGGTGTAGCACGTATAGAACTTCTAAACCGGCGTTCGATGCCGTCTTTTCCAATGCCTCACTCCGCAGTACTTCAAGCCAGTTACGACCATACTGGGATGACTCGAATACCTGGAGACGTTCTTGATGGGTACGGCATGATTCGAGTTCTGTTCTCAGATCCTGGCGCCAAGTAGGCATCACGAGCAGATACCGGCGCTGGGAAAGCGGCGATAAGTTGGACTTTCGGATTAGTTCGTCATATCTCGGGAAGCCGGTAAGTCTGGTTTCAGATGAGGTGTATCTGTAGGGACTGTCATCAGCGGCGATTGATTCATATTCTTTGACCGTTGCCGTGGCGATCATGGATATGGGCTTTGGATTAAGCCAACGCGACAAATCATCTTTGGTGACACCATGTTGCAGAAAGATAATCTTCCCTCTACCCGCACCGAATCTCGCAGGAGAGACCGGAAACTGTACGTCGAAGGTTGCATCTGAGGAGATCTTATACATCGCGTTCAAAGCTAAAGCCACGGCATCGTCTGAATCTGTCTGGACGAGGCGGAAACCTTCCGCCTCCAGTCTCTTCCAATCCGGTGAGGTCCGATCCAGCAAGAACCAAGCGTTTATGTCGGGCCGTTCTCTCATGAGGTATCTGTATAAATGCTCGCCGTTATCATCAGCAGAGCCTGGTCTGTCCATGACCAGCCACGCGTCACGATATTTAACCCGACTCAACTCAGACTTAGCGAAGGCCACTCTCTGAGCGTCTATCGCCTTAGCTCGTTCAGCCTGCTTGGCTTGACTCTTCCGATCAAGCACCCTGCGCCCAATGGCGAGGGCGGCCTGCGGAGCAGACGACGCGGACACCAGTTGCTCTATGCGTATTCGGTTTTCGACCTTTTGACCCAGTCTTTCAAGCTTTGATAAAGACCGCGGAATGACAGGGATCTTCGCAACGGCAGGCACCTTTTTAGTGACCTTCTGCCCGAGGGTTCTTGGCCGCTTTCCTGGAAGAAGCACTAGCGCCGTTGAGTGGTCACGTTTCGGATTCCACGCCTGAGGACGTGGCGGCTTTATTGGCGCGGGAGTGTTGTCAAGCCTAACCATCGGAGTGCCATTACCAGACGTCCAGAGCATACGTTCGTAGAAGAAAATTTGGCCGTAGTAAGAGTGCGAGACGGTCTTGCTCTTCACTGGAACCTGTTTATGGCCATCGACGAAGATTTCTTCCAGTGGCAGAGGCCCGGAGAATGCATAACCTATCTTCATCTGGCGTGCGGTTGGCTTTGTCCAGATAACAACAGAGCGGAGACGGGACCCACGGCCCTTGAAATGGACAAGCATGGCCTGTCTCGTCAACCACGACATAGATGTCAGGTTATATTGTTCGATAGCCTCGACATCAATCAGCGAAAAAATTCGCTGGAGTAAATCGTGGAAAACTGCAAGGCTTTCCTTGGGAAGCCATGCACTTGCACTGTGCATCTTTTTGTCCTCGGTCAAATACCATTGGACATCGTATAGAACCATGTTCTGAGCCCATACTGGGACGTGTCCCAAGGTATTCTGCAACCCTTGCAGCATCCCCAAATACCCGAAGCGCAAAACCTCGTCATACCGCTCCAGGCGACCCCAACTGGACTGAACCAGAGAGGAGCCGTCGCCCCGCTTCCTATATAGGTAGCGAGCAGAGGATACTAAGCCGACGATCGGGCGGCTGAATGTGCCGAGGTATCTTCCAATCAATTCGGCGTCCTCGAAAGTGGGCCTTATGCGGTCGTCGAATTCCAAGTTATGTTTGGCAAGCACGGATCTGCGGAGGAAAGTCGAAGCGCCACCCAACTGTACGTAGTTGGGGTCAGCATTTAGATCTATTAGTTTGTCACCCGTACGATATTTGGCGCCCAGTGGATGTGTGTCAGAGATCTTTGAAGTTTCTTCTTGCCAGATCATCACCCGGGCTGTCAGCATCGAGGCAACCTTATTTACGTCCCTGGACAGAAAATCTGCGACCCGTTCAAAATAGTCCGACTGTAGAGCGTCATCAGGATCGCAGAAGGTTATCCATTCGTTGCTGGCCATAGATATTCCGACATTGCGTGCCGAGGCCGGTCCGCCATTAACCTTCGTCGTGTGTCGGATAACATCCGGGTAATTTTGCGCCCATCTTTTTACTATCTCGTAGGACCTGTCTGTAGATCCATCATCGACGATTACGACTTCCAGTTGCCTGAATGGGTATGTTTGCCTCAGTAAGGATCGAAGGAACGTTTCTACGTAATCCTGCACCTCATAGAGTGCTACTACAACTGAGAATTTACCTTTGACCACTGGATATCCCCTTGAAAATGCGCTTATTTCTTATGCTCAGCTGACTGCGATGGTATGAGTAGAAATCCCCGCCTGACAACATGAGATCCGGTTGTCTAGCTCAATGCTTATCCGGCGGTGTCGCGCTGTAGGTGGTTCTTCTGCCAGTACTGTCTTCGTTCTTAGGTAGTTCGCGAGGGCTGCATTGAACTGCCGCGATTGTTCGTTGTTCCACGCGGCAGCGAAGTATATTTCCAATTGGAGGTCCAGCGCATCGTCGAACATACCCTCATCCAGGAGCCGCACGAGATGCCCGTAGTTGTGTGCAGCTCCCTTGTGGTTTCCGAGGCTCTCGAGGCACCGAGCATACCCCCTGACTGCACGAAAATACTCGAAGGACGTTTCACGCTTATCTGCCCGGAGCATTGCTGCCTTGCCGGCGAAGAAGTTCATCGCCTTTCGGTATTGACCTTGGAGGACGAGACACTCATTCAGATCGAGTTCGATTTGGAGCCGGCGTTCAGGCAACGAGGAGATCAAGGACTCATTCGCTCGTATTGCGGCGCTAAATGCGTCAATGGCCGCACCATAATTTTGAAGAGTCCTGTATGATTCGCCGATTCTCCTATTCACGCTTACCCTGAAGCTTTGGTTTTGAGGTACATCGGGAAGAAGGCGGATCACCTCTTTGTATATTTCAAGGGCGCCTGTAACGTCACCCGACGTCTGCTTATCACGCCCAACTCCATAACGGGCTTTAAGAGTCAGCAGGCTCTTTTTGCCTAGAGTGCGAGCGAGATCAAGATGGAGCTCTTCGAACTCAGCGATGTCTGTACCCGAGGACGCATTCGCCCGTTTCATAGACGCGTGTGAGTAGCGAGCGACGACAGTTTTTTCGTGGTTCCGCCCGAGCACCTTATGAAGCACGGGAAGCAATACCTCCAGACCCGCTAACGCAGAAGCCGTCTTGTCGTCGTACGCATCCAGAAGGCATATCCCCAGCCGATGGCTAAGCGTGTCTTCACCGGCAACGCTGGCACCGGAAACTAGATCCAGAGCGAGTGTACGAACTGCTCGAGCAGCTGCTGAATGGCCATCGGCCAGAAGCAGTTCAGCCTCAACGTCCATAAATTTGGGAACTAGTGTGGAGTTGGTGCCCAGGGACACCTGAGCACATCGACGGGCCGCGGAGATCGTTCCACGTGCTGCCAGAGCGTTGAGCCTAGCTGCGAGTGATCCAAAGTAGAAGGCGCCCATAAGGACCGGAAATCTCGTACGAGCAGGCCTGCGTAGAAGTGGGGTGCAGAGCTGTCCAAATGACTCGTATGCGGACTCATAATCTCCCAGCGCATATGCAGCGTGAGCTTTGCCTTCTAGTGCGAGCTCGCGCCGACTTGCATTGAGTGCTGGTTCGATTTCACTGCGGTTGTTCACCAACTCGGAGAATGACTCAGCCGCGTCTCTAACATGACCAGAGGCATAGGACCGCCATGCACTGAACAGTCCATCCAGCCAGTCATTACCCGGGTCCGATGGGGCATCGCTGGCGAAGGCCTCCGTCATGGCATCCCCGAATCGCACGCCGCGCCAGCCGACTTCATTCCAAGCTTGTATGTAGAGGAGCACATCGGATTCAGTGGCGTTGCTACCGCTCAGAGCACGCAAGTTAGCGGACGAACCGCGAAAGTCCCCCGCGTGAGTAAGCGCCCACGCATGCTGGATCGCACCGTTCCAGTGGTCATTTGCATTGACCCCGGAATCAGGCCGGATGAAGGATCTCGTGTCGGTCGAAGCGTGTTCCGCTTCGCCGGCAAGATTGTAGAAGAGTGCCCGCTTTACTTTCGTTGCAGGGATCGCGTAGATATCCGCAAATTCGGCATCAGGACGAGGATCGAGTGCTCTGGCCGCGCGCAAATAATCGCCATCGGAAGCCATCACGTCTCCGAGCAGCATCAAGGCTTCGTGTCTGAGCTGAAGAGGCAAACGGTCTTGCCCAACAATTCGATTCAATTCTAGAATCGCGGCGGAGGAAGTCTCTTGGATTCTCAGGCGTGTCTTTACAAGGGCCAAGTCCAAGGCTCCTTGGCCGGCAGCATCCAAGGATTCAGGGTAATCTGCCACCGCTTCGAGGAAACCTAGGGCACTCTCCGTGTCCCCACATGCAATCAAAAGATCCGTATGGTCCAATATGGGGTCAATATCTATTCGAGAGCCAAAGGAGGCTTTACGTAAGACATTCATAATTTCCATCTCAAGTTGCAAACGTAACTTGGGTTCAACCCCTGGACTTTTAGAATGTAATATTTGACTTCCCCATGCATGCATATACTGTATTGTACAGTGTTGCAGACCATATTCGCGGATTTGAGTGCGTGTCCTAGCAGGTGTAGGAGTGCAAGTGACTGCCGCCTATCCTCTCAGCGCCAGCAAGCTCAGTTTGTAGTGGCGGTGCTTCCGGGGCTTCACTGCAGGGCTTCAGTAACAGCGATACAGAAGGGAAGCCATGGCAACTGCTGGTGATTTCAACTATGAAGGCGTATCGGTCACCTACAAATTTAGGCCCGCTCAGGGGGACAGGCAGAACCTGGTAGTCATCTTCAGTGGGTTCAGGGCCTTCGGTACCTACGATTTCGACAGCGTTTCGTCTGGTCTGAGGGGCAACATCCTGTGGATTCAGGACCAGTTCTTTGGGAACTACTCGTATTACCTCTGCCACGACTTGAATTTCAGAATACGCGACGCGGTCCACGCTTTGATCGAAGCCACGCGTATAGAACTTGGGCTAGATAAGCAGCATTGCACGGTCGCAGGTTTCTCTAAAGGTGGCTCGGCAGCCTTATACTTCGGGATTAAATACGACTATGGCGCCATTGTGTCTACCGTCCCTCAAATGAATATAGGCTCCTATGCACACAAGAATTGGCCAAAAGCTTTTGAAGCGATGACGATCAGCGGGTCTGACGAAGAACGAAAACTACTGGACAATATTCTTCCCAGTTTGATCATTGAAGATGATAAGACAGATAGAAATATTTATCTATTCTCGTCACCTGCCGATATTCAGTTTACTACCGAGGTGGAACCGTACCTGCAGCTCTTCGCCAAATATGAGAACTTCAACTTTGTGCTAACCGACTCTCCGCTGGTTCGTGAACATATAATGGTTACCCGATATAATGTTCCGCTTATTCTATCGGTTTTGGCGATGCTCATAGACGGCGTGGCGCCACGCCTCGGGGCTGTAAAGAATGGTTCAGGGCACCACGCTTCATCGTTGCCTCGCCAGTCTCTTGAGAAAGTCAGACGTCGCCAAGAGACTGTCGTGAAGCTGACGGCGGCCCCAATCAAAGATGGGCGTCTTTATGCGGAAGGTTATGGTTTCGTCAAGGGGTATGAGGCGAGACGATATGGCGACATCAAATGGACCGTCCTGTTTGAAGGGTCTGCTGTCCGTCATGCCGTCCGGGTCGGTGGTACGCCGAGTCCCGAACTGAGTAATCAATACTATGACACCGAGTATTGCGATTACTCGATCGCAGGATTCGCCACCCTGGGCCACAAGGGGATCAATCTAGACGATCTCCCAGACGGGCTCTATAAGATGAAACTCGAACTGACACACGGGGGAGTTGTCGCGCTTGAAGACTTGCCCTCTACAAGACCTGTGGAAATTTGGGGAGAATCCGGTTCTAGTGTGGTTGGGGTTCTCGGGACGCATGAAGGTACGACGCTGATCAAGAGACCGGTAATCGGCGCTGAGGCACATGGAGCGTACTTCCAAGAAATCGACCAGTGGATCAGGGGGATGCGATATCACGTGGAGGGATATTTCGCTGTGCCGGGCTTCGAGACCCCGCGGTATGCGGATGTGAGCTACTACCTCGTACTGAAAGCCATCGAGGAGGACTACCGCACACACGTTTTCCGGCTCGGCTCGGCGCACCGCGACGGGGTTAGCAATCGGTTTGCAGACGCCTGGGGCGATTACTCCAAGAGTTACTACGCTACGCCGCAATACGAAGGGGTGGATATCTCCGCTCTGGCTCCCGGGAAGTACCAAGTCAACGTAAGCGCGCGCTTTGGTCGGACCATGTACTCGAAGAGACTCGCATCTACGTTGGTCGTTACAGACGGTGAAATTGCCTTCGGCTGAGTTCAGCACGACCGCATTCCACGTATCTTGCACCCTTTAGGTCTGTGCTGGTAGGAATAATCCAGAGGATTATTCCTATCACGCTGTGGGTGAAGCACCTAGCGTTCAATGCGCGAGGTTTCAGCCGTAGCGGTAAAGAGTGTCCGCTGCAAACTCGACCAAGGTAATGGTGATCAGTTTGCGTTCGAAGACTCTAGAAGACACGAGGTTTTATCGGTAGACTCGCCCTGTGAATCATCAGAGGGGTGCCATTGTTGTAGTCCTTGGAGGAACGAAGGTTCCGAGGGGAGGACTAACTCGCTCTGCCCTTAACCGTGCGAGTCAGATAGCCACACGCGGGTACAGTACTCACCTTTTCACCTTCGATTATCGTCCCGACTTTGCTGACCACGTAACGGATCTTCGAGCTCAGGGGCTGCTGCACCGGGACGTGAATTTTCACAACTTCTATGACTCTCTGCAGCACCACTCTCGATGTATCGATAATTCCAGCACATACGTCAGTCCGAGCAAGACCGATCTGATTGAGCAGGTGGAAAATGACAGATTCTCTCGGTTTTTCAGTCAGTCAGGCGAGCTGGTATTCTCCGAACTACGAGGCGATTTGCGTAGCCTATGGCGGCGGTACTATACCGACTTCAGAATTGAAAAAAGGCGTATCGAATATTCGTTGAAAGGAACATTGCACCGCGAGACAGTTTTCCTGGATGATTCGCCAAAGGTCGCATGGTATTCGTACTTGACGGGTTGTGGAGCAGCGTATTTTATTCAGTGGGTGGATGACTCAGGGAAGCCTGTTGATGTCTTTGTGGCAGATTCTAGAGACAGCAACGCGTACATCAGATACTCCAGTTTAAGCGATGCACAAGAAAACTGGTTTCATTCTGAGGTGGCAGAGATCGGAGCTCCGGTTACTGTGATGCTCGATGATTGCACTATGGCTTCTGTTGTCAAGAATTTGACAAGCACCGGTGTTCGTAAGATCGCTATTTATCATAATGATCACACGACGGAAGCTCATCGTGCGATGAATGATGCGATGAGTTCTTGGGATGTGGTGATATGTTCAACTCCTGGGCAAGCGAAGGCTCTTAGGAAAATTGTTCCTCAAGAACTAAGAGTGACGAGTATTTCTCAGCCCATTCCCGATGCTGTCCAAGATTTGAGTGGATCTTCTAGGGAAGCAGATAAATTTGCCTTCTTTGGACGATTGACGTCCGTTAAGAACGTAATCCCACTCGTCCGGTCTTTCACCGAGGTCTTGAAATGTCTTCCTGGTGCTTCTCTTGATATATACGGTGAGGGTCCTTTAGAAGTCGAGTTGCGAAAAGTCATCAGTGACCTGCAGCTTCGGGGGAACGTCAGGTTGATGGGTCACACAGACGAAGCCACGGTTCGTATGCGAGATTACGCTGCAATCATTCTGCCTTCCTCCTTTGAGGCTTTTGGATTGGTAATCGGAGAGGCTATGTTAAACGAGACACCAGTGATTTCGTTTGATTCCGATTATGGGCCGCGTGAGATCATTACACACGGAGTGGACGGTGTATTGGTTCCACCATCAGACTTCTCCGCTTTAGCCAAAAGTGTAGTCCAGTTGGGGATGGACCCCGAATTCGCTAGACGGATGGGCAAGGAAGGGAGGAGAACCGTCCTTCGACGCTTTAACAGCGATGTCATCATGGCCGAATGGGAAAAATTAGTTGATGACCTCTATAGAAGCGGTGGTCACCTATAGGGAACGCTAGGTATGACAGGGTGTTTCTTATTCAGACAACTCGCCGCTTCATGGCTATGGCGCTGTTGGCCCGGTTCAGATCCTCTGGTGAGTCGATCTCAATCGCCAAGTGGGCGCCGATGTCCAGCGCACTGTAGTTGACTCTATCCCGTATTATCGACTGCTCAATGGCTTGCTCAAAGTAATCCTGCATCGCGACCTCCGTTAGTCGTCTGATGAGGGACTCCTTGTCGTTTCCTGCAACGAAGTTAATGCCAACTGCCTCGCCGAGCGCGTCACGCGGCGGAATCTCTTTGGATAAGCGCCCGATGTGGCCCGAACTCGTGAGCGTATACTTCATCTCTTCGTTGGAAACGCGTGCCTTGTTCACAGATAGTACCGAGCTACCTGCGTCGATGTAGGATTTCATCAATTCGAGAATAGTGGGATCAAAAACAACGTCGCCATTAAGCCAGATCACACCGCCCTTAGCGGTGGTTTTCAGTGCTTTCAAGAGGCTCTTGGAGGTATTTGTTTGACGAAAATCTCGGTTGTGGACAAATGACGCCCGGGGAGTGTGTTCCATTACGAGGTTGCATTTGTATCCGACGACAATCGAGAGTCGCATATCGGTTCCGAAAGCCATCTCCAGATTGTCGACCTGCTGCTGCATTATTGATCGTCCGTCGACGAGACGGGTTAGGGGCTTAGGATGGGGTAGCGCCAGCCTCGTGCCCAGTCCTGCGGCGAGAATTACGACTTGAACCGTCACGTCAACGGACTCCGCTGTGATGCGTGGGCAGAGCGGCGGCCTCCATTGCGTAGCGAAACGCTAACGGCTGCGACGCTCAGCGATGCAGCCGTCCCATCACCGTAAGGATTCGTCGCCTCGGACATGGACGCGTAGAGCTTCTCGTCATGAAGCAACGTAGTCACTTCAGCCACCAGACGCTCCTCATCCGTACCGATCAGTTTCGCAACGCCGGCTTCAACGGCTTCGGGCCGCTCGGTGTTCTCGCGCATCACCAGGACGGGAACGCCAAGGCTGGGTGCCTCCTCCTGGATGCCGCCCGAATCAGTCAGCACAATGTGGGACATGGCCAGAAGCCGGCAGAATTCGCCGTAGTCAAGAGGCTCCAGGAGCGTGACGTTCGGTTTGTCCTGGATGGCAGGGACAACGGCGGCGCGTACAGCAGGATTCATATGCAGCGGCAGAACTATCTGCAGGTTTGGTTCAGCCTCGGCGATCCGGGCAAGTGCCCGGCCCATGCCGCGCATGGCCTCACCCAGGTTTTCACGGCGGTGCGTGGTGACAAGCAGGATGCGGGAGCCCTCCGCTGCCAGCTGTTCCAGCCGGGAATCGGTAAAAGGAACCTGCTTTTCCACTGTCATGAGCAAGGCGTCTATGACGGTATTGCCGGTAATGACTATGTCCTCGGGCGGGACATTTTCCCGGATCAGGTTATCCCGGCTGGCGGAGGTGGGAGCCAGATGAAGGCTGGCCAGCTGGGAAGTGATCTTGCGGTTGCCCTCCTCGGGGAACGGAGAGAAAGGATCACCGCTGCGCAGACCTGCCTCGACATGCACCACCGGGATCCGGTGGTAAAAGGCAGCCATTGCCGCTGCGGTAGAGGTAGTGGTGTCACCCTGCACCAGAACGGCATCCGGCCGGTTCACACTGAACAGCTTGTCCAGGCCGTCGATGGTCCGGGAGAGAATGCCGTTCAGTGACTGACCCGGCTCGAAAATGTTCAGGTCGTGGTCCGGAATGATGTCAAAGAGACGGTTTACCTGATCAAGCATTGAACGGTGCTGGCCCGTGACCGCCACAAAACAATCCATGTCCTCGGAGCGCCTGAGCTCCGCGACGATCGGGGCCATCTTGATGGCCTCCGGACGAGTCCCGTAAACGGGCATGATGAGCGGCACGATATTTGTCCCCAACAAACTTCAGAAGGTGCGTAGTGGGCCCATCCTAGCGCCAAAGTAGTTAGTTGCCCTTGTTTTTTTGTTTGTGGCCGTGATTACCCGAAGAGGACCAGAAGCACAATCAGCCCTGGAACACTGAGGAATACCAGACCGGTAAGGACGCCGGCGACGAGGCGTTTCCTGCGGTAAGCCTCATTATGGTCCGGCCGCAGGGCGTCCGGGGGGCGTACCGGCCCTGGCTCAAGAAGGCCTTCCGTTCCAGCCGTAGTGCCTTCCCGTGCGGAGCGGGGTTCGGGGACCCGCATGTGTCGCGCTGCGGGCACATCCGCATATCTCGGCTCTGGCATGCCTACTACCTTGGCATATGTACAGCCGTTTTCTCACCCGACTTCCCGTGCGTTGTCAGGCCCCTGCGGTAGGCTTCCTAGTGACCAAGCCGGTTCCAAGACAACGATGTCCTGGAAGATAATCCGGAGGAGAAGCATGAGCAGCAGCACGGAACGGGACTACCTTGCAGACTAAGATCACCGCAAACGCCCAGGCGCTGAAGCGATGGTTGAGCAACGCCGAGGTGTCCCTGGGGAACCACAGCGACCGGCTGAACGCCATCAACATTTTCCCGGTGGCCGACGGCGACACTGGAACCAACCTCTACCTCACCATGCGTGCAGCGTCCGCCGCTGCCGCAGAACATGAAACCCAGGACATCGGCGAGCTGCTCGCCGCGGCTGGCCAGGCCGCGATGGAACAGGCCAAAGGCAACTCCGGAACGCTCCTGTCGGTATTCCTCAGCTCCATGGCGGAGCCCCTCATTGGCCACACCCGGCTTTCGGCACCCCTGCTGGCCCGCTCACTGGAACGCGCTCAGCTGCGTTCCTGGTCCGTCCTCAGCGATCCTGTCCCCGGCACCATGCTCTCCGTCCTGGAAGAGGCGGCCCGCGGCGCCTCCCGGGTGGAGGCTGCCCAGACCGGAGACGATTCGAACGCAGGCCTGGCCGAAACGCTGCGCGCCATGATGACTGCGGCCCTCGCCGCCGTCGTACGCACCGAAGAGCAGCTGGAGACCCTGACGGACGCCGGCGTCGTGGACGCCGGAGGCGTCGGATTCCTGCTCGTGCTGGACGCCATGCGTGCCGCTGCCCTGGGGGAAGAGCTCCAGCGCGAACTGCTGGACGGTCTCCACGGCTACGACGTGCAGGACCCGCACATTCACGGCACCCAGCCGCAGCTTGAGGGCGTGGAGGTCATGTGCACGATCACGCTCAGTCCCCTGGACGCAGCAACGCTCCGGCTCCAGCTCGACGAACTCGGCGAATCGGTGATCATGAGTGCCGTCAGCCCGGTAGGCGAGGGGTACCGCTGGCGTGTCCACGTCCACACACCCGACGCCGGCGCCGCTATGGACGCGCTTCACGCCGTGGGTGAGCCGACGAACGTTACGATCACCGAGCTTTCCGCCAACGGGCACCAGACCACGGAAATACCGCAGGTTCCGCTGCCCGGACGGCCCAACTCCGGCGATTTCGCCCGCGAAGCCTAAAGGACAATGCAGGACAGGATTCCCGGCGAGCTCGACTTTCCGCTCAACCGCAGGATCGGGAAGAAATCCGCGGACAAGATCGAGAAGCAGCTGGGCATCACCACCGTGGGCCAGCTGCTGCTGCACGTTCCGCGGCGGTACATGGAACGCGGGGAACTCACCCGGATTTCCGAGATCCCCTTCGATGAGGAAGTTACCCTCATCGCGCGTGTCCAGAGCATCAACTCCCGCCGGATGCAGACGCGCAAGGGAATGATCGTGGAAGTCACCGTGACGGATGACGGCGACGCCGCAGGTTCACTGGGGCTGCTGCACCTCACCTTCTTCAACGGCTACGGTGCGCTCAAGGACCTCCAGCCCGGCATCCGCTCAATGTTCTCCGGCAAGGTGGGCGTGTACAAAGGACAGCTGACGCTGACCAACCCGAACTATGTGCTGCTCAGCGACGAAGCGGACGACGAAGAAGAAGCCAAGCGGCCCATCCCGGTCTACCCCGCAACGGCCAAGCTCACCAGCTGGGAAATCAAGACCACCATCGACCTGCTGCTGGACTCGCTCCAGACCGAGCGCCTGCGGGACCCGATTCCGCAGGCTATCCGGTCCCGGGAGCACCTGATGGGCGTTGCTGACGCCTTCAACGCCATCCATCGTCCCGCGGTCATCGAAGACGCCTACCGGGCGCGCCACCGCTTCCGCTACGAGGAAGCCCTGGTGCTGCAGACGGCCCTGGCTCGCAGGCATGCCTTTACGGCTGAACAGGATGCCACCGCCCGCCCGCCCCGGCCCGGGGGACTGCTGGAGTCCTTCGACGCCGCGCTGCCTTTCACGCTGACGGAAGGCCAGGCCTCCATCGGCGCTGAACTTGCCGCGGACCTGGCCAAACCGCACCCCATGAACCGGCTGCTGCAGGGCGAGGTTGGTTCCGGAAAGACCCTGGTGGCGCTGCGGGCCATGCTGCAGGTGGTCGACGCCGGGGGACAGGCAGCGCTGCTCGCCCCCACCGAGGTGCTGGCCGCGCAGCACTTCGCCTCGATCACCCGCACCCTTGGTCCGCTGGGCCAAGCCGGGATGCTTGGCGGCAGCGAGAACGCCACCCGGGTCACGCTGCTGACCGGCTCAATGTCCACGGCCCAGCGCAAGGCAGCGCTCCTCGAAGCAGCCTCCGGTTCCGCCGGGATCGTGATCGGCACGCACGCGCTGCTCAGCGAACACGTGCAGTTCGCTGACCTGGGGCTGGTGGTGGTTGATGAACAGCACCGATTCGGCGTCGAGCAGCGGGACATCCTGCGCACCAAGGGCCGGGAGTCCACTCCGCACCTGCTGGTCATGACCGCCACGCCCATCCCGCGCACCGTGGCCATGACCGTGTTTGGCGATCTGGACGTTTCAACCCTTACGGAGCTGCCTGCCGGACGTGCACCAATCTCCACGTACCTGGCGCCCCTGGCGGACAAGCCCGCCTGGGGTCCGCGGATCTGGGCTCGCGCCCGAGAGGAGATCGACGCCGGACGCCAGGTCTACGTGGTCTGTCCCAAGATCGGGGAGAGGGAAGAGGAACCGGGCACCGAACTGGCACTCCTCGAAGACCTTCCTGCGCAGGCCTCCCCACGGAACCAGCGCCCGCTGGCTTCAGTCCTGGAAACAATGGAACGTCTTAGGGAACTGCCGGCGCTCGCGGGTACACGGCTGGGCATGCTTCACGGCCGGATGGACCCGGCAGACAAATCCGCGACCATGGATGCCTTCAACCGCGGCGAGATTGACCTGCTGGTCTCCACCACGGTGATTGAGGTGGGAGTGGACGTCCACAATGCCACCATGATGGTGATCCTCGACGCCGAACGTTTCGGCATCTCACAGCTGCACCAGCTGCGCGGCCGCGTAGGGCGTGGAGGCCTGCCGGGCACGTGCCTGCTGGTGACCAACCTTGAGGACGGCCATCCCAGCCGGGAACGCCTCGATGCCGTGGCAGCCACGACGGACGGCTTCGAACTGTCGCGCCGGGACCTGGAACTGCGCCGGGAAGGTGACATTCTCGGTGCTTCACAGTCCGGGGGACGCTCCACCCTCAAGCTGCTTCGCGCCATCCAGGACGAAAAGGTCATTGAACGGGCGCGTGCCGACGCCTACTCGCTCATCCAGGCAGATCCGGACCTGCTGGACAACCCGGCCCTTAACGAGGCGATCGAGGCCTACCTGAACCCGGAGAAGGAAGCATTCCTGGACCGCGGCTAGGGCCAGGACGCCGAATGCCGGACAGCGCAGACCCGCTGGCTAGAGTGGAACCATGAGCCGCATCATTGCCGGAGCCGCCGGCGGAACCACCCTGTCCAGCGTTCCCGGGTCCAGTACCCGGCCCACCACTGACCGGGTGAAGGAAGCGCTTTTCTCGCGGCTGGAGTCCTACGGGATCCTCGACGGGGCCTACGTGCTTGACCTTTTCGCCGGCTCCGGATCCCTCGGCGTCGAAAGCGCCAGCCGCGGGGCCGCGCGGGTGGACCTGGTTGAGCTGGCCGAAAAAGCCGCGCAGGTATGCCGCAGCAACGCTGCGCTGGTGAACAAGGTCCTTGGCTCCGAGCGGGTACGGGTACACCGGACCAAGGCTGAGACCTACCTGCTTCGCGTACCGCCGGGCCTGGCCTGGGACCTCGTCTTCCTCGATCCGCCGTACCCCCTGGAGGAGGAAGGCCTGGCCGCAGTGCTGGAAGCGCTGGCACCGCGGCTGGCGGACGGCGCCGTCGTTGTGGTGGAACGCTCCACCCGCTCGCCCGAACCTGCGTGGCCGGCAGGCCTGGAGCGCTTCAGCGAAAAAGCCTACGGCGAAACAACCCTGTGGTTTGCCGAGCCGGCCGCCAAGGAAGACGACGCGCAGGAATAGGTTTGCTCAGCGTCCGGCCGCGAACGCGTCGAGGTCGGCTCCGGTCAGCACCGCTGCCGGATGGGGACCGGCCTGCAGCAGCGACTGCGTCCAGTCGGCAGGCCAGGAATACGGCACGGCAGCCAGCACAATGTTGCCGGGGTGCCTGCCAGTGAACATTGACGCATCGCCCAGGGCTGCCACCTCACCGCCCGCCGCGCCGAACACAGCAGCCAGCGCCTTGGCCTGCCGGCGTGCGAAAGCCAGCGGCGGATCGTCGCCCACGTTCACCAGGAGTACCCCGCGTTCGGAGAGCAGCTCGAGCAGCTCCTGGTAATAGCCACTGTCCGCCAGGTGTTCCGGAGCATCCGCACCCGCAAAGACGTCCAGCACGACGGCGTCGAACGAGCCCGGTCCGAAACGTTCGAGTTCCGCGCGGGCGTCTCCGGTCACCGTGTCCAGCACTGTTCCCTCCGGCAGCGGCAGGTAGGCCAGGAGATAATCGAGGAGTTCGCGTTCGAGTTCGACGGCGGTCTGCGGCGAACCGGGGCGTGTGGCCTGCACGTAGCGGGCCAGGGTCAGGGCGCCGGCGCCGAGGTGCACAACCCGCAGCGGGGCACCGGGCGGCCCGGCGAGGTCCAGGACGTTGCCGATCCGGCGCAGGTACTCGTAGAAGATCTCCTCCGGGTGGACCAGGTTCACGTGGGACTGCTGGGCTCCGCCGATGGAGAGGATCCAGGCGCCGTCGTTGAAGGCATCCTCATCCAGTTCCGCGTGGGCGCCGATGCCGCGCAGCATCCGTGAGGGCGGTCGATTGGCCACGCTCAGAGCACCTCGTTGAGCCGCGAAATCCGTTCAGCGGCTTCCTGGAGCACGTCGAAGCGCTTGCAGAAGGCAAAGCGGAGCATGGTCCTAGTGCGTTCGGCGCCCTCGGGATGGCAGAACATCGCCACGGGGATGGCTGCGACGCCCACCAGTTCCGGAAGCCGGCGTGCCAGATCCGTGGCGTCCTCGATGCCCAGGGGAGCGACGTCGGCATTCACGAAGTACGTTCCCTGCGGCTGGAACACCTCAAGTCCCGCTTCCCGGAGTCCGGCGGAAAGCACATTGCGCTTGGCCCGGAGCGTACCGGCGATGTCAGTAAAGAAGGAGTCCTCCATCCGCAGCCCCTCGGCAATTGCCGCCTGGAAGGGCGAGCCGGAGCTGTAGGTCAGGAAACTCTTGACCGAGCGCACCGCGGCAATCAGCTCCGCCTGCCCGCTGATCCAGCCAATCTTCCAGCCGGTGAGGGAAAACGTCTTGCCGGCCGAGGAAATGGTCAGGGTGCGGTCCGCCGCCCCGGGCAGCGTGGCGACCGGGATATGCCGGGGCCCGAACGTGAGGTGCTCGTAGACCTCGTCGGTGACAATCACGGCGTCGTGCTTGACCGCCAGGTCAACGATGCGCTGCAGGACAGCCGCCGGGAAGACGGCGCCGGTCGGGTTGTGCGGGTTGTTGACCAGGACTATCCGGGTGCGGTCGGTGAACGCTGCTTCCAGCGCAGCCATGTCCGGCTGGAAATCCGGGGCGAGCAGGGGAGCCGTGGTGTGGGTGGCGCCGCTAAGCCCAATCATGGCGCCGTAGGAGTCATAGAAGGGTTCGAAGGTCAGGACATCGTCTCCCGGGCCGGTCAGGGCCAGGAGAGTGGAGGCAATCGCCTCGGTCGCACCGGTGGTCACCATGACTTCCGTCCCGGGATCCGGACGGAGACCGTAAAACCTTTCCTGATGGTCGGCAATAGCTTCGCGGAGCACGGGCAGCCCCATGCCCGGGGCGTACTGGTTCGCGCCGGCGAGTATCGCCCGGCGGGCAGCGTTGCGGATTTCCGCCGGTCCGTCCTCGTCCGGGAATCCCTGGCCAAGGTTGAAGGCTGAGTGGGTGCCGGCCAGGGCCGTGATTTCCTCAAAGATGGTGATGCCCAGGTTGCCGTCCGCGCCGAGAAGGTTCGCTCCGGCCGCCGTGCGCTGCCAGGGGGCGGGCGCTCCGTCCCGGGAATCTCGGAGGGCGCGCGTGCTGGGAGTTGAAGTCATGCCTTCCAGTATTACCTGCGGAGCGCAGGAAACGGGCCGCCGGTAGTGTCCCCGGAAGCCCGCACCGCCGTGCCTGACCGGGCTGCGGGCCTGCCACCGGGTAGATTCGACGTATGCGACGCGCTGTATGCCCCGGATCCTATGACCCCATCCACAACGGCCACCTTGAGGTGATTGCCCGCGCCACGAACCTCTTTGACGAAGTCATCGTCGCGGTCTCCACGAACTACGCGAAGAAGTACCGGTTCTCCGAAGAGGAACGGCTGGAAATCGCATCGGAGACTCTGGGCTCCCTGGCCGGCGTGTCTGTGCTGCCCATGGGCAACGGCCTGCTGGCTGACTTCTGCCGGGACCACGGCGCCAGCACCATCGTCAAGGGGCTGCGCTCGGTGCAGGACTACCAGTACGAGCTGCCTATGGCCGTCATGAACCGCCAGCTCACCGGCGTCGAAACGGTCTTCTTGGCCGCGGACAATGCGTATACGCATCTCTCATCCAGCCTGATCAAGGAAGTCGCCGCGCTGGGCGGAGATGTCACCGGCTTTGTGCCGAGTGCCGTGCTGAAGCGGCTCAGCTAGCCGATAGGCGTGGCACACGCCGGGCGTATGAAGGCGGCCAGCACCCCTCCGGTCTCCTCCACGAACCGCCCCAGCCACTGGCCGGGGGAGAGCTCGGGTTCCGAGGCGACCATGCGCACCCTCACGTTGCTGCACTGCGAAATGTTCGCCTCGGCCCGCACCAGGTGGTAGGTGGACGTGACCACAATGATCTCCTCCCAGCCGTTGTCCGCCGCCAGCCGGGCTATGGCGCGCGCCTCCCCGCGCGTGCTCAGCGGCGAAGGGGAGAAACACCGGACTGCGGGGCCCGCGAAATACGTGCACACCGTGTCGGTGACGGCGTTGCCCGGAGTGTTCGTCGTTGAGAGAGCCAGGATCGGAGCATATCCGTCCCGAACCAATTCCCGGCCCACCGGGAGGCGTTCGGGAGCTGCGCCGGCAAGGACCACGACGGCGTCGGCCCGGCCCGGCTCCGCGGCCGTCTGCGGGTAGTAAAAAAGGTTCACTGCAACCAGCAGCCACACTGCCAGCACGGAGACGGCGGCCGCTAGGGCCGCGAAGAGGATGCGGAGCGCCTTGGCGCGGGGAGGGGAAAGCAGCACACCCGCAAGACTAAGCGACGCAGTGAGCCGGTGCATGGCGGAAGCACCGGGACGCCAGGGGCAGTAGACTTGGGAGGGAGACGGAAACCCGGCGTTCTGCCGGCTGCCTGACCCCGGTTTGAGAGATTCCGGCTCCTCAGGCTAAGATGATATGTCGGTCTATGTTCTACAGGAGTTCTCATTAGCGTTTCGTCGCGGTCACAACCGAGTTCCCCCTTGGCAATTAATGTCAAGGATCTCGGGCGCAGCCCGGGAACCATGCGGACAATGCATGAGCATGTGCCGGCACCGAAAGACTTCGGTGTTGCGCTTATTGGCGTGCCTTTCGGATCGGACATTGAGCTCGATCTGAGATTCGAAGCTGTACACGAGGGGATCCTGGTCTCGGGTTCCGCACTTGTTCCCGTCAAGGGAGAGTGCGGGCGGTGCCTGGTTCCCATCGAGTACACCGAGGACGTCGATGTGCAGGAACTCTTCTACTACGAGGACGCTGAGTCCTTCGAAGGGGAAGAGGAAGAAGAGCAACGCCGGATCGAGCGAGATGTAATCGATCTTGAACCGGTTTTGCGGGACGCAGTGGTAACTTCCCTGCCGTTCCAGCCGGTGTGCCGGGAGGACTGCGAAGGCCTTTGCTCCGAATGCGGGGCGCGCCTTGAGGAGGATCCGGGTCACCACCATGAAGTCGTGGATCCTCGCTGGGCAGCCCTTGCCGGGTTGGCTGGCACCGCCGCTGAAGATGCGGCAACAAGTACAGAGTCAGACGAGAGAGAAGAGAGTTAGTCGTGGCTGTTCCCAAGCGGAAAATGTCCCGCTCGAATACGCGTGCACGCCGGTCCCAGTGGAAGGCAACTGCGCCCAACCTGGTGAAGACCGTTGAGAACGGCCGCGTTACCTACAGCCTGCCCCACCAGGCCAAGGTCGTAACCGACTCCGCAGGTACCGCGCTGTTCCTTGAATACAAGGGCCGCAAGGTAGCGGACGTCTAAGACCAGTGCATGTCCCCTTTGCCGTTTGCCTTCCGGGCAGCCGCTAAAGGGGGCTCACTGCTTTTCGGGGCACAATCAGCACGTGAAAAATACTGAAGAGCTTCTGAAGCGTCTCGGCGTCGACATCGATGCCGAGACGCTTCGTCTTGCGCTCACACACCGCTCCTACGCCTATGAGCACGGCGGCATCCCCACCAACGAGCGCCTCGAATTCCTGGGTGATTCGATCCTGGGCTTTTCCGTCACCGACACGCTCTACCGTGACAACCCCGGACTTTCCGAGGGGGAGCTGGCCAAGCGCCGCTCCGCGGTAGTCAGCACCAAGGCGCTGGCCTCCGTCGCCCGCCGGCTGGGACTGGGCGAGTACATCCTCTTGGGCCAGGGCGAGAAGCTCACCAACGGCAAGGACAAGTCCTCCATCCTGGCGGACACCACCGAAGCGCTCATCGGCGCGGTGTATCTGTGCCACGGCATTGAGACCGCCCGGTCCATGGTCATGCGTCTCATTGGGCCGCTGCTCCATGATGCCGACACCCTCGGCGCCGGCACCGACTGGAAAACCAGCATCCAGGAAATCGCTGCCGCCCGGAAAATGGGGGACATCGAATACCGGGTCACCGGCTCGGGGCCCGACCACTCCCGCAGCTTCGTCGCCGTGCTGCACATCGGCGGACAGGCCTTCGGCACCGGCACTGGCCGGTCCAAGAAGGACGCCGAACAGGAAGCTGCCGCCGACACCTGCAGGCTGCTGCGTGCAAGCAGCCAGGCTCCGGCAGCCCCTGCAGGCGCCTAGCCCCGGCCATGCCCGAACTTCCCGAGGTAGAGGTAGTACGGCGCGGCCTGGCACGCTGGGTACGCGGCCGCACCATCACCGGCGTCGAAATCCTTGATGCCCGCTCCATCCGCCGGCACGCGCCGGGTCCTGAGGACCTGCGCGGCAACCTTGAAGGTGCGCGTGTGCTGGACGTCGCCCGGCGCGGCAAATTCCTTTGGATGCCCATGGTGGAACCTTCAGCGCCCGACGCCGCGCCCCCGTTTGCGCTGATGGCGCACCTGGGCATGAGCGGGCAGCTGCTGATGGAAACCCCTGACCTGCCGGACGAGAAACACCTCAAGGTACGGTTCACGCTCAGTCCCGCCGCGGACAGCGACGGCGCTCCCATGCCGGATGAACTCCGGTTCGTGGACCAGCGAATTTTCGGCGGCGTCTTCCTGGCCGGCCTGCTGCCCACTCCCGACGGGCAGCCGGGCGGCCTGTCCGAGACCGGCCTGCCGCTGGTCCCCGCTGAAGCAGCCCACATTGCCCGAGATCCGCTGGACCCGGCGTTCTCCTTCGACGATTTCTACCGCCGGATGCGCGCCCGCCGTACGGGAATCAAACGCGCCCTCCTGGACCAGGGGCTGATTTCAGGGGTCGGCAACATCTACGCGGACGAGGCACTGTGGGCGGCCAGGCTGCACTTCGCCCGGCCCACCGACACTCTGCGCAGGGCAGACGCCCTGCGGCTGGTGGAGGCCGCCCGGGACGTGATGCTCCGGGCGCTCGAAGCCGGAGGCACCAGCTTCGATTCGCTGTACGTCAACGTCAACGGGGCCTCGGGCTACTTCGCCCGCTCCCTGAATGCCTACGGACGCGAAGGCCAGCCGTGCCCGCGGTGCGAGGCAGCGGGTCTTCCCACGCTCATTCGGCGCGATTCATTCATGAACCGTTCGTCCTACTCCTGCCCGGTCTGCCAGAAGCGTCCGCGCAACGGCCGCTGGTAGTCAGCTCCGCAGCTCGGCAACCAGTAAGTCGTTGAACTCCGGCCAGGTTTCGGCTGCCCAGGGGCCAAAGTCCCGGTCCGTCAGGGCAACGGCGGCGGTCTTCAGCTCAGGGTCCACCCAGAGGAACGTTCCGGACTGTCCGAAGTGGCCGAAGGTGGCTGCTGAGTTGGACGAACCGGTCCAGTGCGGGGTTTTCCCGTTGCGGATTTCGAATCCCAGGCCCCAGTCATTTTCCTTCTGCCGCCCAAAGCCGGGCAGCACGCCGGCCAGGCCGGGGAAGACGACAGATGTTGCGGCTGACAGGGACTCGGCCGAAATCAGCCGGGGTGCCTGCAGCTCGGCGGCGAACCGGGACAGGTCAGCGGCCGTGGAAACGGCGCCGGCTGCGGGGGAGCCGTCCAAGAACGTATCCGTCATCCCGAGTGGAGCCAGGACCGCCTCGGAGAGGTAGTCCGCGAACGCGATCCCGGTGGCTTCCTCCAGGTGTTCGCCCAGCACGTCGAAGCCGGCATTCGAATACAGGCGGCGGGTTCCCGGCTCATAGCGGACCGTACGGTCCCCGAAGTCGTAGCCACCGGTATGCGCCAGCAGGTGCCGGACAGTGGAGCCGTCCGGGCCCGCCGGATCATCCAGCGCAACAGCTTCCTCTTCGAGCGCCACCTGGAACGCGTAGGCGGTCAGCAGCTTGGTGACCGAGGCCAGCGGATAACGCTTTTGCTGGTCCCCGGCGGTTCCACGGACCGTCCCGTCGGCAGCGACGACGGCGGCCGAAACGTTATCCGCGGGCCAGGACTGGGTCTGTTCGAGAGTTTTCATCCCTGCCATCCTATGCGGCGTAGTGCTTGGCCAGCCGGGCCATGCCCTCCTCGACGGACACCTCAGGCTCCCAGTCCAGGACTTCCCGGGTGTGCCGCTGGTCGAACCAGTGGGAGGTGGAGAGCTGCTCGGCCAGGAAGCGGGTCATGGGCGGCTCGTCCTCGACGAGTCCGCGGGAACCGGCCGCCAGCCAGGCCTTCTCGATGACGCTTCCGGCGCTACGTGCCAGCCAGCCCGGAACGCTGAGGGACGGGGCCGGAATCCCGGCCGCGGCACAGATCCCGCTGATCATCTCCCGGACCATCCGCGGCTGGCCGTTGGTTACCACCAGGGCCTGCCCGTGGGCCTGTTCCATCCGGGGCAGCGCGCGGGCGATGGCGGTCGCCGCGTTGTCCAGGTAGGTGGTATCGATCAGGGCAGCACCGCCGTCGAGCAGCGGCAGCCGGCCGGAGCGGGCCCGGTCCATGACCCGTTCCACCAGCTGGGTGTCCCCGGGACCCCAGACAATGTGCGGGCGGATCGCGGCCACCCGGAAATCGGGCGAATCGGCGGCAAGAGCCAGGAGCTCCGCCGCGGCCTTCGACCGTGCGTAGTGCCCCCGGGCCCGCTCCGGGTCCGCGGTACCCGCTCCGGCGCCTGCGATCGGTTCACCAAAATGGGCCACCGACGGCGAGGAGACGAAGACGACGTCGCGTACCCCGGCAGCGCGGGCCGCATCCAGGAGGATGCGGGTACCGTCGATGTTCGTAGCCTGGAACTCCGACCATTCGCCGGTAAAGGACACTTTCGCGGCGAGGTGCACGACGGCGTCCATTCCAGCCAGCGCTGCTTCGACTGCCGCGCGGTCCGTAACGGAGCCGGAGACGGACTCGGTGCCCGGCACGGCTGCCGGCCTCCGCTGCAGAGTCCGCACGGAGTGGCCCTGCCCGGCCAGGACGCCGGCCACGGCGCTGCCGAGCAGGCCGCTGGCCCCGGTGACAAGGACGCGGCGGCTCACCGGCGTGCTCCCGGTGCGGTGATGCGCCCGCCGGCCAGGACCTGCGCGGCCCAGGCGCCGAGTGCGGAGCGGTCGATCTTCGAGTTATGGCGGATGTCCGTGGGCATCTGGGGCAGCACCAGCACCGCGGCAAGATCCAGGCCGCAGCGTTCGGCTACGGCGGTGCGGACGTCGGCGGAGAGCGAGTCTCCTGCCGGCCCGGGCCTGCGGACCGGGTCGACGGACTGCACCACGGCAACCGGCACCTGTGTTCCGGCCGGTCCCACGCCTACCAGGGCGGCCAGGCGGACGGACTGGACCGATTCCGCCGCCTGCTCGGCGGCGACCGGCGTCACCGGCCCTTCAGGCGTGGTGATTACATGCCCCAGGCGGCCTTCTACCCACAGCCGTCCGTCGGCGTCGAAGTGGCCCACGTCTCCGGTGCGGTGCCAGCCCGGCAGTGAACTGCTCTGCGCCTCGATGATCCACAGCCTGTCATACCGGTCCTTCACGTGCGGTGCGCTCACCAGAATCTCGCCCGTGATCCCGGAGGCTTCGGAGATCTCGCTGCCGGCGGTTCCGTCGGTGGACAGCGGTGCCAGCGCCACCCGCGCTCCGTCGACCGCGGTGCCCACGCACACGCCGTTGCCGTGACCGGCCTTGCGGATCTGCTCCAGGCTGATGTCCGTCACCGGCAGGGCTTCGGTCATGCCGTAGGGGGTGTGCAGCGCGGCGGCCGGAACCAGGTCCTGCACCCGGTTGAGCAGCGCTTCCGGAATGGGGGCGCCGGCGGAGAGCAGCAGTTCTACGTTGCCGAGGGCAGCGCGCTGTGCCGGGTCCAGGTCCCCGGCGGTGGCCAACACATTGGTGAGGGCGGCGGGGGACGCGAAGACCGTGGTCGCCTGGACAGCGGCGGCGGCGTCCGCCAGGGCAGCGGCGCTGAGCGTGCGCGGGGCCGTGACATCCATGTCCGGCGTCACCGACGTCGCACCCAGGGCAGGTCCGAGCAGCGCGAAGGGAGCGAAGCCGGCCACCAGTGAGGACCCGGCCCTGAGGTTGTAGGTCCGGCGCAGTGTGTCACGCATGGCGGCGAGTCGGCGGTGCGTGTACACGGCGCCCTTGGCGGGGCCGGTCGAGCCGGAGGTGAAGAGCACGGCGGCGTCGGCGTCGGGATCCACCTGCCAGTCAGGGACACGGTGGCCGGCTCCGGCCGAGGTGAGCTCGGCTACCGTGTGGGCGGCGCCGAGCAGTCGCCGCCGAGCCGGGGATGCTTCGCCGGCCAGGACCGGAGTACCCGGCCAGCCGAAGAGCCTGGCCCCGGCGAGGCCGCGTTCAATGCCCACGATGAAGTCCGGTCCTGCGCCTTTAATGGCACGGCTAAGTCCCCTCGAGCCCAGTCCGGCGTCAGCGACCACTACCACCGCGCCCAGCCTCAGGCAGGCATAGATCAGCGTGGTGAGCTCGCTCCCCGGGGGCACCAGGAGATTCACCCGGCTGCCCGGCCGCACTCCGATGCCGGCCAGCCCGGCGGCCAGTGCGTTGACCCGGGAACCGAGCTCCGCCCAGGACAGCACTGCCGGTGGTTCTCCGGAGCCGGCTGGGGCCATATCGACGACGGCGGGGGAATCATCGGTGCGCCGCTCGTCCAGTTCGGCCAGCATGGGGCGGAATCCGGAAGGCCGATCCTGTACGGCAATCCCGGCAGGCGCGGGCGCCGTAACGTCCTCCAGCCACGCGAAGACCGGCGAGGCAATGTCCCGGTCCTCGGCGACCAGGTGTCCGGCACCTTCGAAGCGGTGCACGTCGGCCTGCGGCAGGCGGCTGATGAGGTCCCGCAGGTACCGGTCGGAGAACACCGGGTCCTTGGGGCCCCACAGGACCAGCACCGGCACGTCCAGGGACCGGATGCCCTCGGCCACGCGGTTTAGCGTCCGGTGGCTGGGGTGTGTCTCATCGGCGGGAATGTCTGCGACGAAGTTGCCGACGCCCTCGCGCCGCGCCGCTGACCGGTACGGTTCGGCATACGCCCCGCGGATCTCCGGGCGCAGTGCCGGGCGGGCGAGGGCATGGGTGACGCGCAGGAACGCGTCGGTGGTTTTGGTGCCCCAGCCGTGGACAGCCGGATGCAGGGCCAGGCGGAGCGCCGGGGGCAGGGAGAAGCCTGCGGGGTGCACAGCGGTGTTGGTGAGCACCACGCCTGCCAGCTGCTTGCGGTGGGCCAGTGCCCAGCCCAGGGAGATGATGCCGCCCCAGTCGTGTCCCACGCTGACCACGGGCCCGGTGACGCCGAGCGCCTGGGTGAGGTCACCCAGGTCGGTGATCCGGTCAGCGAGCCGGCGGAACGTCCCGGTGCGGTCGGAATAACCCATATCCAGCTGGTCGACGGCGATGACGCGCCAGGGACGCTCCGCGGTGCTGCCGGCAGCGGCAAGGGTGCGCCACAGGTAAGACCAGGTGGGGTTGCCGTGCACGCACAGCAGTGTCCCGGCCGGTTCAACGCCGCGCGCCGCCAGGTCCGGGGCGTTATCGAGGATGTGCCAGGTGTGGACGGTGCCGGGGGAATCGACGGCGGCGCTGGAAGGCACCTGGACATGGCGGGACCACGCGGCCGGAACTCCGGGCCAGAGTTCTGTTACCACGCGATCTCCATCATGGTGGTGTTCAGGCCGGAGCCTACGCCCATGCACAGGACCCGGTCTCCCGGGTGCAGTGTGCGGGCTTCCTGGGCGAGGGTCATGGGCAGCGAAGCGGGGCCTACGTTGCCCCAGCGCGGGAAGGTGATGGGTACGCGTTCCTTGTCCAGGTCCACGGCCTTGATGATGGCGTTCGTGTAGGAGTTGGATACCTGGTGGGTGACGTAACGGTCCATGCCCTTCCAGTCCCAGCCGTTCTCCTGCGCCTCATGCCAGGCCGTAACCACCAGGTCCAGGCCGCCTTCCAGCAGGCCCTTGGTGTCCGTGTACATGCCGCCTTCGCCGCCCACGCAGAGTTCATGGTGTTCGGTTCCGGCCCGCGACACTCCGCCCAGGATGCGGTGCGATCCGGGGTGGTCGCCGGCCCGGCCGATCACGGCGGCGGCCGCGCCGCTGCCCAGCGTGAGGGTCGCGAACTCACGCAGGTAATCCTGCCGGGTGGAGTCTTCGCGGTTCAGGCGGCCGAACGTGGCCTCCTGGACCCGCTGAGAGTCTTCACCGGCAACAATCAGCGCGTAGTCGATCTGCCCGGATTCGATCATGTTGGAGGCCAGGGTGATGCCGTTGACGAACCCCAGGCAGGCGTTGGCGAGGTCAAAGTTCAGGGCAGATGAGGGCAGGCCGAGGTTGTGGTGGATCTTCACGGCGACGGACGGCTCAAGGTTCCTGCGCGTCACGGAGGTATTGATCAGCAGTCCGATCTGCGACGGCTCCACTCCGGCCTCGGCCATCGCCTTGGCTCCCGCCTCGATCGCCCCGTCCTCGAAGGTGGAACCCGGGGCCCACCATCGGCGCTCGCTGACACCTGCCACCCGCTCCAGCAGGCCCTTGGAGAGCCGCAGCCGTTTCAGCGACGGTGAGAGCCGCTCATCAAACTCGTGGGAGGTGACAACAACGGGCGCTTCTACGCTCTTGACGCTCAGGAGTGCGGTGTTGGTGGAATGGAAGTTGAAGTTCCCGCTCAAAATGCCTGCCTTGTCTGCTGCCAAAAAAGATCGCGGTCCGGGCCCGGTAAAGCCCGTAACGGCGCCGTTGAACCATATGATTCTCTAAGAAGCCTACTTTCCTGCCAGGCCTGGAACGCGCGAAATCCCGGATTACGCTCTGCGAGTACTGCGCTTAAGTGTGGGGCACTCCCCGGCTTTAAGGAATCTTCCACCAACGAGAGACAGAGGACAGTGCACTTAAAAACCCTCACGATGCGGGGATTCAAGTCCTTCGCATCGGCCACCACTTTTGAGTTTGAGCCGGGAGTGACCGCCGTCGTCGGTCCCAACGGCTCAGGCAAGTCCAATGTGGTGGACGCCCTCGCCTGGGTGATGGGGGAGCAGGGCGCGAAGACCCTGCGCGGCGGAAAAATGGAAGATGTGATCTTCGCCGGTACTTCCGGGCGGCCGCCGCTGGGACGGGCGCAGGTCTCGCTCACTATAGACAATTCCGACGGCGCCCTGCCGATCGACTACTCGGAAGTCACCATCTCCCGCACCCTGTTCCGGGCCGGCGGGTCGGAGTACGCCATCAATGGTGCACCCTGCCGCCTGCTGGACATCCAGGAACTGCTTTCGGACTCCGGCCTGGGCCGGGAAATGCATGTCATTGTGGGGCAGGGCCAGCTGGATAAGGTGCTGCACGCCTCCCCCGAAGACCGTCGCGGCTTTATCGAGGAAGCGGCGGGAATCCTCAAGCACAGGCGGCGGCGGGAAAAGACCGTGCGCAAGCTGGATGCCATGCAGGCCAACCTCGCCCGGCTGACCGACCTGACAGCGGAGCTGCGCCGGCAGCTTGGACCGCTCGGCAAGCAGGCGGCTGTGGCTCGCCGGGCGAAGCAGGTCCAGCTGGACGTGCGGGACGCCCGGGCCCGCCTGCTCGCCGATGACATCGTGGCCCTGGCCGCCGCCGTCGAAGAAGACACAGCAGCCGAGGCAGCGCTGCGCACCCGGCGGGCGCAGGTTGAGCAGGAAGCAGCAGAACGCGGCGCCCGCCTTGCGGAACTTGAGCGGCTCGCCGCCGAGGCAACTCCCCGGGTCAACGCTGCACGCGAGGCCTGGTACGCGCTTTCATCCGCACGCGAGCGGCTGCGCTCCCTGGCAGCCCTGGCCGAGGAACGCCGTCGGCTGCTCGGCTCGACCGAACCTGCCGCCGATCCGGGACGTGATCCGGAGAAACTGCAGGCGCAGGCGCAGCGGGTGCGAGCCGAAGCCGAACAGCTCACCGCTGAGGTGTCCGAACGCGAGGGCATGCTGGAGGACGCCGTGGAAATTCGGGCGGCGGCGGAGGAAGAGGCCGCTGCCGAGGAGCGCCGCCTCACCGCCCTCCTGCGGGCTGGGGCGGACCGCCGCGAAGGCCTCGCTAGGCTCTCCGGCTCGGTTTCCGCGGCGCGCTCCCGGGTGGAGGGCGCGGAAGCTGAACTGGGAAGGCTGCGCGGCTCGATTGCGCAGGCCGAGGAGCGCCGCGCCAAGGCTGAAGCCGATTTCGCCGCCCTGGAGCAGGAAGCCGCCGGAGCGGAATCCGGTGAGGAAGGCCTGGACGCCGAGTACGAGGACGCCACGGAGGCGTTGGAAGACGCCGAGGCGCGTCTGGCAGCCCTGGTGGACGAAGAGCGGCAGGCAGTGCGGGACCGCGAGACCCTCACAGCCCGGCGCGATGCCCTGGCCGTGGGGCTGGACCGTCGCGACGGATCTGCGGCCCTGCTGGAAGCGGGGCTCGACGGCGTACTTTCCCCCCTCGCGGACCTGCTTTCCGTCACACCCGGCTACGAGCGCGCTGTCAGCGCTGCCCTGGGGCCGGCAGCCGAAGCGCTCGCGGTACGTGACGGAGCAGCCGCGCTTCAGGCGCTGAAGACCCTCAAGGAGGACAGCCTGGGCCAGGTAAACCTGGTCCTCGCTTCCGGACCCGGTGACGCCGAGCCCGCTGGAAACCGGGCAGCCCTCCCCGAGGGATGCATCTATGCCGCGGACCTCGTTGAGGCCGCCGGGGGTGCCTCACCCGCCGTCGGCGCCCTCCTGCGCGGCGCCGTCGTCGTCGACTCCCTTGAACGCGCTGCGGCCCTGCTGGCCGGGCACCCGGACCTGACGGCGGTCACCGCTGACGGGGATGTGCTGACGGTCTTCACCGCAGCCGGGGGATCGGGCACGGCGCCGGGGCTGATCGAGATCCAGGCGGCAGTGGAGGAAACCCAGACCTGGATCGACGAAGCCTCGGCGCGCGCGGAAAAGGCACGCTTCGCAATCGCAGCGCTGCGCGCCGAACGTGACGCCGCGCGGAACCGGGCCGACGCCGCGCTCGCCGTCCTGCACGAATCAGACGCCCGACTCGCCGCCGTGGGCGAGCGGCTGGGAGCCCTTGGTTCGGTGCTGCGTTCAGCCTCCGGAGAAGCGGAACGGCTGACACGGCTCGCCGAGGCGGCTGAAGCGAGTCTCGGGGCAGAACAGGAGAAGCTCGCCGACGCCGTGCAGCGGCTTGCAGCGGCGCAGGAGAGCCCCGAAGACACCGCCGAACCTGCCACCGACCGCCGCGATGCCCTGGCACTGGCGGCAGCCCAGGCACGGCAGGCCGAAATGGATGCCAGGCTCTCGCTGCGCTCAGCACAGGAACAGCTTTCCGCCGTATCCGGCCGGGCCGAATCCCTGGAGCGGGCCGCCGTCGCCGAACGCCGTGCCCGGGCTGCGGCCGCAGAGCGGGCACGGGTGCGGGCTGCGCAGGCCGCGCGCGCCCAGGCGGTGGCCCGGGCTGCGCTGCAGGCCGGACAGTGGGCAGACGTGTCCCTGGAAGCTGCCGCAGCCGAGCGTGACCAGGCCGAAGCGGTCCGCGCCCAGTTCGACGCGGAGCTCACGGAGGTGCGGGCCGCCAACGCGGAATCCGTGGCCGAGCTTGCCAGGCTGACCGACTCCGTGCACCGCGACGAATTGCTCCGCGCGGAGAAACGGCTGCGCATCGAAGCGCTCGAAACCCGGGCCGTAGAGGAACTCGGCATCACGGCGGACAACCTCGTAGCCGAATACGGGCCGGACCAGCTTGTACCGGTTCCCGCTGAGACAGGGGAGGGCGCCGGGAAATGGGCGGCCCTTCACCTGCCGGTGGACGAGGACGGCAACCCGGTCACCGAAGGGGTCCCCTACAACCGGGCGGAGCAGGAGAAACGGCTCAAGCGTGCCCAGCGGGACCTTTCCGCTTTGGGCAAGGTGAACCCGCTGGCCCTGGAGGAGTTCGCTGCCCTGGAGGAACGGCACGCCTTCCTCAGTACCCAGCTCGAGGACCTCAAGGCCACCCGGAAGGACCTGCTGGACATCATCAGGGAAGTGGACCAGCGCGTGGAGGAAGTCTTCACCGCGGCGTTCCATGACACTGCAGTCCAGTTCGAGCGGGTTTTCGGCCGGCTTTTCCCGGGCGGCGAAGGGCGGCTGGTCCTCACCGATCCGCAGGACATGCTGACCACCGGAATTGAGGTGGAGGCCCGGCCTGCGGGTAAGAAGATCAAGCGGCTGTCCCTGCTCTCCGGCGGCGAGCGTTCACTGACGGCCGTCGCCCTGCTGGTAGCCATCTTCAAGGCCCGCCCCTCTCCCTTCTACGTGATGGACGAGGTGGAAGCGGCACTGGATGACACCAACCTGGGCCGGCTGATCACCATTTTTGAAGAGCTGCGTGAATCCTCCCAGCTGATCGTCATTACGCACCAGAAACGCACCATGGAAGTGGCGGACGCTCTGTACGGGGTGTCCATGCGCGGCGACGGTGTGTCCGCGGTGATTAGCCAGCGGCTGGCGGGGGCGCGCAGCTGAACCTGCGCTTCCTTGGGGCGAAACGGCGTTCTGCCGTCCCTTAGACACCTCGCTCGTTCCTCGCTCGGCGATGCGGGGCTACGCAGAACACCGCGTCGCCCCGTAGCGGGCGTAGCGGGCGGTGAAGTTGCGCAGGATCAGCGGCGGAGCGGTGACGCGGGCCGGACGGACGGAGTCCATCACGGCCTCTGCTTCCTCAGGCGGGAAGTAACCGGCGTTGCGGTAGACCGAGATCCTGGTCAGCAGCCCGGCAACGTCGAGCTCGGGGTGGAACTGCGTGGCGTACAGGTTTTGCCGGACCCGGAACATCTGCACCGGGCAGGTGGGTGAACCAGCCAGGTTCACCGCGTGCGGAGGAAGCGTGAAGACCGCTTCCTTATGGCCCACGAACGCGTCGAACGTGTCCGGCAGCCCGTCCAGCAGGGAATCCCGGCGTCCCTCGGCGGTGAGGGTGACCGGAACCGCGCCAATCGCCTCACCGTAGGTGCGGTTGACGACGGCCCCCTGGTGACGCCCCAGCGTTCCGACGCCGTAGCAGGCACCCAGGAACGGAAAATCCTCCGCGACCACGGTGTCCAGCAGGGCCGACAGCTCTTTTTCGACCCGCAGCTGCAGCGCGGATTTGCCCGCCTCCGGGTCCGAGGAGTTGAACGGGCTGCCGCCAACAATGATCCCGCTGTACTGTGCCAGGTCGATCGCCGGCAGGGGAGCGGCTTCCATCCGCACCCGGTGCAGCTGGTGCGGGGCGAGGCCACCGAAGTTCAGGTAGGACTCGTATTCCTCCTCGGCAGCGCCGTCTTCCGCGCGGGTGGCCAGGAGCAGGAAGGGTTTCATTCCTCGATGGTAGTGCGGTCCGGGTGCACCTTCGTTCTCTGCTCCGGTGCCAGCGTTTCCCGTGCTGCAAGCCAGATCAGCAGGGCGAGCAGCGCCGTTGCGCCCGTGACCGCGAACGCCCAGGTGTAGCCCAGCGTGTCCGCCAGCACACCGGCCAGGATCGGACCGATGATCGCTCCGGTGTCCGCGGACATCTGGAACGCCGCGAGGACTTTGCCGCCGCTGCGTTCTGAACCAACGACGTCGGCTACCGCGGCCTGCTGGGCAGGATTGAGCAGGCCTGTACCCATGCCCGCTATTGCCGAGACCACCAGGAACGCCGCCACGGACCCGGAGAAGCCGATCGCGGCGGTGGCAGCTCCGTTTATTGCCAGGCCGGTGATGACCAGGGGCTTGCGCCCCCAGGAGTCGGCGAGCTTTCCGGAAAAGGTCAGGGCCAGTGCCGTTCCGGCAGCGAACGCCGTGAGGGAGATGCCGGCAATTTCGGGACCTGCGGACAGCACCGCGGCTGCGAAGAGCGGCAGCAGGGAGTTCCGCACCCCGAACGAGGACCAGCCGTTGGCGAAGGATGAAACCATCGCTGCACGGTAGGCGGAGTCCGAAAGGGCTTCCCGCACGGTCAGGTGTACCCGCTCCGCCGGCTTTTCCCTGGCATCGGCACTGCCGCGGGCCTCGCGCAGCAGGTAGGCGACGACGACGGCGGCCAGCAGCAGCGCTGCTGCGTACACCAGGAAGGGGACGCGCAGGCCAAACCCGGCCAGGAGGCCGCCGAGCAGCGGGCCGCCGATATTGCCCAGCAGGAAGGATGAGGCATAGGCGCCGGAGATCCGGCCGCGGATGGCGGGAGGGGCAAGCCGGATGATCAGGGCCATGGCGGAAATGGTGAACATCGTGGAACCGATGCCGCCCAGGCCGCGGAAGATCAGCAGCTGCCAGTAGCTCCCGGCGAATGCGCAGGCTGCCGTGGACAGCGCCACGATCAGGAGCCCCATCACGTACACCGGGCGCTCGCCGAGTTTTTCAAGCAGCGCACCGCCCGCGGGGGCGAAGACCAGCCGGGTGAAGGCAAAGGCGCTCACCACCACCGAGGAGGCCGCAACGCCAACGTTGAAGCTCTGCGCGAACTGCGGAAGTACCGGTGCCACCAGGCCAAAGCCGAGGGCGATGAGGAAGGCTGCGGCAATGAGGACTTTGATTTCGCGGGGGATCGGGATCCGGGGTGAACTGGCCATGATTCTCTGATTCTTGCAGACTTCCCGGGAGTCCAGGTGCCGTGCCGCGTGGCCGCCCGCGCCGTCCCGCGGGTGCCCGGCGGCGGCGCCGTGTGACATGCTGGAAAGCGTGAATGAGACTCTTTCAATTGTGATCTACGTGGTCATTGGCCTGGCTGTTGTCGGTTCGCTGGCGGCCCTGCTGGTCCGCACCCGGCGAACGCCCAAGGGCATGTACCCCACCAAGCGGGACGCGGACGACCTGCCGGGCGGCACCGGTGCCACCTCCGTACTGGACCGTCCCGGAACTGCCGCGCCGGACGCTGAGCCCGGGGTCATCGTCCCGGACGATCTGCGTGACCTGGAAGAAGCCCCCGCGGAGCCCCAGGCCCCGGCACTGGAGACCCCCGAACCGGTCCAGGGCCGTCTGGCCCGGTTGCGTGCCCGGCTGGCGAAGTCCAACAACGCGCTGGGTAAGGCGCTGCTGGCGTTGCTTTCCAGCGACAAGATCGACGAAGACGTCTGGGACGAGATCGAGGAGACCTTGCTCCTGGCGGACCTCGGCACAGAACCGACCACCGAACTGGTCGACGCGCTGCGCGAGCGGGTCCGGATTTCCGGCAGCCGCGACCCGCAGGAAGTCCACGCCATGCTGCGTGAAGAACTGATCAAGCTTGTGGATCCGTCCATGGACCGCTCCCTGGCGGTGGACCGGCATGCAGACAAGCCTGCGGTCGTGATGGTTGTCGGCGTCAACGGCGTCGGCAAGACCACCACCGTCGGCAAGCTCGCCCGCGTGCTGGTCGCCGAGGACAAGGACGTCCTGCTTGGAGCGGCAGACACGTTCCGCGCCGCCGCGGCAGAGCAGCTTGCCACCTGGGGCCAGCGGGTGGGCGTGCCCACCGTGCGCTCAGACGTGGACGGCGCGGATCCGGCGTCGGTCGCGTTCGAAGCCGTGAAGGCCGGGATCGACGGCGAAGTGGACACGGTGCTCATCGACACCGCGGGCCGCCTGCAGAACAAGGTTGGCCTGATGGACGAGCTCGGCAAGGTCAAGCGGGTGGTGGAGAAGCAGGCTGAGGTTGACGAAGTGCTGCTGGTCCTGGATGCCACCACCGGCCAGAACGGCCTGACCCAGGCGAAGGTCTTCGCGGAGGTCGTGAACATTACCGGCATTGTGCTCACTAAGCTGGACGGCACCGCCAAGGGCGGCATCGTCGTCGCCATCCAGCGCACCCTGGGCGTGCCGGTGAAGCTCGTGGGACTCGGAGAAGGCCCGGATGACCTGGCGCCGTTCGACGCTGAAGGCTTCGTGGACGCGCTGCTGTCCTAGCGATGTGCAGGCCACGCTTTAAGTAAAGAAAACTCCCTGCACCTCGTTGGTGCGGGGAGTTTCCTTTGCAGATGTGCTAACGGTATTCGAAATTCAGCACCGTTACGGTGCCCGCAGTGATGGGAAGTGAGACTTCCCCCGTCCGCCCGGTATCTGCCGTAAAGCCAGGGATACGGTCGCGGTCTGCCACCGGCACCTGCGTGCCGCCGTCGATTTGTGTGGAATCCACAGACGCATAGCTGGTACCGGTTAGCTGTGACATGCTTCCGTAGCGGCTGCCCGCAGGGACTTCAAGAGTGACGGGGGTGGGAGCGACTGCCTGCGGATCGTTGAGATTCACGAGGATTACACTGATGGATTCGTCCTCGTGTTCGAGGGCGTACCAATAGACGTTGGAGCCGCCCTCAGCTGTGCCCGCGAGGAAATCACCGCTTCCCAGAAGTCCCACGAGCGACACACCGTGGTAATTTGCCCGGGGTTCAAAGTCGGACCCTGCCGAACCCCACTCGCCGGTGGAACACAGCACCGACATGGGCGGCCCGCCGCCGCACGCCATCAACGAACTGTGAAATGCAATCCGGCTGACCCCGGACCGTGCAGACGTGAGCGCGAAGTTGGCCGACCAAAGCGCCGACGCATGGGTTTTGGTGTATTCGTTACTTCCGGTGCACGCGGATGCGCTGGTCTCTGCGAGCCAGGTCTCCAGATTTGCACTGGAGGCGACTTTCACGGCAGCTTCGCTGTATTTGACGCTGCGTTCAGCGGTCTGAGGGCTCACAAGATTGGCCATGGTCGGCGCTTGGGCCGGGTCAGACCCGGAGCAGCTGGAGAGGGGATAGTTGTGGTACGCCACTGCTACTTTGTTGGATACATCTGACGTTGAGAATTCCTTCCACCAATCCTGGGTGAAGGTGCCGGGCCCCGCGATGGGAGTCCCTGGTGCTGCAGCTTCGATGGCCGCGGTATAAGCCTCCAGCTCATCGAGGTACTCCTCCACGCCCCATGATGACGGCCGAAGGTCCTTATAAGCACCGGCAGCCTCGCTGAGACCGTTGGGTTCGTTCCCCACGATTACGCCTATCAGGCGGTCGCCGAAAATGTCGCGGGCGTGCTTTGCCTGGTCTGCGGCACGCTGGGGGTCAAACTGGCCCAGCGTTACGTTCATGATGATCGAAGCATTTACGGCCTCGGCAAGACCATTGACCCGGTCCAGGTCCGCAGGGGTGACGGTCGTAAACGGCCCTCCGGAGGCGTTCCACCCGTCCGGTACTTGCTCACCTGTGGAGGTCCAAAAGAACCGGCGATCGACGGCGTTTCCCCCGAAGCGGAGAGTTGGGCTGCCTAGCCCCTTGAGAAGCGCTACCAAGGTCTGGTTGTCCGGACTGAATCGAGGATCAGCCAGATCCGTGGCTTCCAAAGACAGCCCCACCGACCCCAGCTCCGTCCCGGTCGGTGTATCGGAGATCCTAAGGGTAAAGGGATCCGCAGCGGAGAGACCGGAATCCGCCGGCGGGCTGGCCTGTGCGTACTCAGGTCTGGCGAGTTTTTCGGAGTCAGCCTGGACTGTAGTCTCCGTGTCCGGGCTTACCGTGGAGGGCCCGGCACTGGATGCATCGCCGTCGGCGAGCAGCTGCGGAACGAAGACCACCGCGCCCGCGATCAAGGCTATGCCTGCGGCACCCGCCAGCAGCTTGGTGTTTCGACGCCGCTTGCGGCGGGTCCGCGTCCGGATCTCTGGTCCGGACTGTGGTGCCCTGTCGGACATCGGGGTTTGCTCAGGCATAAGGGCTTCATCCTCCGGGAGGTGTACGAGACTCCGAAACATCCTAGCCGTGCCGGGGCAAGCCCTCCGGCAACTCTCACGGCCGGTTCACTGCCGCCGGTAACGTTCCCGAAACACTCCGGACACCGCACTTTTACCCGGCGCGGAAGTTTGTAATATCCCGGCAATGCCCCGGGCCGAATACCGAAACTTCGCCCCGGCAATGTTTTTCCCAGCGCGGGAGATGCCCGCAAAGCGTGGAAGGACATGGAGATGGATCTGACCGCAGGTCACGTCTGGGTGATGGTATCGGCGGCACTCGTGCTGCTCATGACACCCGGATTGGCATTCTTTTATGGTGGTATGACCCGGGCGAAAGCAGCCCTGAACATGATGATGATGAGCTTCGTGTCGATCGGACTCGTCGGTGTGGTCTGGGTCCTTTGGGGCTTCTCCATGAGCGGCGGCGACGGCGTTGCCGGGCTCTTCGGGAACCCCTTCGCGTCCTTCGCGCTGGAAGACCTCATCGGTACCGAAGACATGATCGGGGCCGGCTTCGGGGCAACCTTCGCGATCATCACGGTGGCACTGATCAGCGGTGCAATCGCAGACCGCGCCAAGTTCGGTGCCTGGGCCGTCTTCGTTCCCGTCTGGGTCACCCTCGTCTACTGCCCGCTTGCCTTTATGGTCTGGGGCGGAGGCCTGCTTGGGGAAGAAGGGGCGATCGGCTCCGTTGTGGGTGAGGCAATCGACTTCGCCGGCGGCACCGTAGTCCACATCAACGCCGGTGTAGCGGCCCTCGTCCTCGCGCTGATCATCGGCAAGCGCCGCGGCTTCGGCTCCGACCCGAGCCACCGACCGCACAACATTCCCTTCGTCATGCTCGGGGCAGCAATGCTCTGGTTCGGCTGGTTCGGTTTCAACGGCGGCGCCGCCGGCACTGCCGAGGAAGCAGGCCTGATTTGGGTCAACACGCTCGCCGCTCCCGCAGCCGCCATGGTTGGCTGGCTGATCACCGAGCGTGTCCGCGACGGCCGCCCCACGTCCCTCGGCGCAGCCTCGGGCATCGTCGCAGGCCTCGTGGCAATCACCCCGGCCTGCGCCAGTGTTTCCCCGCTCGGCGCACTCGGTCTGGGCCTGGTCTCCGGCATCCTGGCCGCCCTGGCCGTAGGACTGAAGTACAAGCTCGGCTACGACGATTCCCTTGACGTCGTCGGCGTCCACCTGGTGGCAGGCCTGGTTGGCACCGTGGCCCTGGGCTTCATTGCCCTGCCCGTCGACGGCGAAGGCGGCGGCCTCTTCTACGGCGGCGGTTTCGCGCAGCTCGGCGCCCAGATCGTGGCGACCGTGGTGGCGATTGCCTTCTCCGCCGTCATGACCCTCATCATCGGCCTGGCTATTCACAAGACCATGGGCTTCCGGGTCACTGAGGAACAGGAAATCAACGGTGTGGACCTCAGCGAGCACGCTGAGACCGCCTACGAACTCGGCGGCATCGGCGTCGGCGGTTCCTTCCGCCCGGCAGCTGAGCACACCCCCGTCCCCGTCAAGGAGAGCGTCAACTCATGAAACTCGTAACCGCAATTGTCCGGCCGGAAAAGTTCGACTCCATCCGCGGCGCCCTGGAGAGTTACGGGGTCCAGGGACTGACGGTCAGCCAGGCCAGCGGCTACGGCCGCCAGCGCGGCCACACTGAGGTCTATCGCGGAGCTGAATACACGGTTGACCTGCTGCCGAAACTCCGGGTGGAAGTCCTCGCCGCGAACGAATGGGTCAGCGACATCGTTGACGTACTGGTCTCCACCGCCAACACCGGCCGGGCCGGTGACGGCAAGGTGTGGGTGACCAATGTGGAGGAAGCGCTGCGCGTCCGTACGGGCGAGCGGGGCGACTCGGCACTCTAGCCTGTACTGCACGCACAAAGGGCATCTCCGAACAGGGCCGCCCGGCCGGATCAACCGGCCGGGCGGTTTTGTGCTTCCCGGGCGCTCCCGCCGAATCGAGATGGCAGAAACTGCCCGTATGAGCGCTCATACGGGCAGTTTCTGCCATCTCGACGGGGGAGCTGCGGGTACGGCGGATCACATCCGGGACCGAAGCGCCGGCAGCGGATGCCGGCCCGGGAGCCGTGCGGCCAATACCCACCTGCGCTTGGTACCCTTAACAGCTGGGCCTGGCAAACATGGCGAACTACCCGACGAAAGAAGTGCGCAGCGCGTGTTCAATTCACTGTCTGACCGGTTGACTTCCACGTTCAAGAACCTGCGTGGCAAGGGGCGTCTGAGCGAAGCCGACGTCGACGCCACAGTGCGGGAAATCCGGCGTGCACTGCTCGACGCGGACGTTGCCGTTCCCGTGGTTCGTGCCTTTACCGCGTCCGTCAAGGAACGCGCCCTCGGCTCCGAGGTCTCCCAGGCCCTGAACCCGGGCCAGCAGGTCGTGAAGATCGTCAACGAGGAACTCGTGGGGATCCTGGGCGGCCAGACCCGCCGCCTGAACCTTGCCAAGAACCCGCCCACGGTCATCATGCTCGCCGGCCTCCAGGGCGCGGGCAAGACCACCCTGGCCGGCAAGCTCTCCCGCTATCTCAAGGACCAGGGCCACAGCCCCCTGCTCGTCGCCGCGGACCTCCAGCGTCCCAACGCCGTCAAGCAGCTCCAGGTCAACGGTGAGCGTGCCGGCGTGCCGGTTTACGCTCCCCATCCCGGCGTCAGCTCCGAATTCGAGGCAGCCACGGGCGACCCGGTCGCTGTCGCACGCCAAGGTGTTGAAGAAGCGCGCACCAAGCTCCATGACATCGTGATCGTGGACACCGCCGGCCGCCTCGGCGTTGACGCGGAACTGATGCAGCAGGCCGCTGATATCCGCGCCGCCATCACCCCGGATGAAGTCCTTTTCGTCATCGACGCCATGATCGGCCAGGACGCCGTCGCCACGGCCCAGGCGTTCAACGAAGGCGTGAACTTCACCGGCGTCGTACTCACGAAGCTCGACGGCGATGCCCGCGGCGGCGCTGCGCTGTCCGTCGCCTCGGTGACCGGCAAGCCGGTCATGTTTGCTTCCACCGGTGAGGGCCTGAAGGACTTCGAAGTCTTCCACCCGGACCGCATGGCCAGCCGCATCCTGGACATGGGTGACATCCTTACGCTCATTGAGCAGGCGGAGAAGTCCTGGGACAAGGACGAAGCGGCCCGCATGGCCAAGAAGTTCGTTGACCAGGAAGACTTCACCTTCGAAGATTTCCTGGCCCAGATGCAGCAGCTGCGCAACATGGGCTCCATGAAGAAGATGCTCATGATGATGCCCGGCGCTGCCGGCATGCGCGAGCAGCTGGAGAACTTCGACGAACGCGAGATTGACCGCGTCGAGGCGATGGTCCGTTCCATGACCCCGCATGAGAGGGTGGCTCCGAAGATAATCAACGGCTCCCGCCGTGCGCGCATTGCCCGCGGTTCCGGTGTCCACGTTTCCGAGGTGAACGCGCTGCTGGAGCGCTTCACCCAGGCACAGAAGATGATGAAGAAAATGGCAGCCGGCGGCGGCATCCCGGGCATGCCCGGAATGGCCGGCCCGGGCGGGTTTGGCGGCTCGCGCAAGAAGCAGCAGGCTGCCAAGGGCAAGAAGAAAGCACGTTCGGGTAACCCGGCAAAGGCCGCGCAGGAGCGCGCCGAGGCCGAAGCGCGGCGTGCCGGCGCGGCGAAGGCGCTGCCCACCGGTTCGGCGTTCGGCCAGCAGGGAGGGGACTTTGATCCCTCCTCGCTGAACCTGCCCAAGGGCTTCGATAAGTTCCTCGGCAAGTAACAGACACACACCGTCGCACGGCCGGTCCGGGTTTGCCCGGACCGGCCGTGCGCATTCGCAGGGGGTGGCGGGGGATAGGCTGGTTCAATGGCTCAGCAACGCATTGTCTTTGTCCACGGTGCGGGCCGGTTCGGTGCAGCGGCCTGGCCGGGCCAGCATGCCCTGGCCCGCAGCTGGGACTGCCTCTTCCTCCGCCGCTCCGGGTACGGGCTCCAGGTTCCGCCGTCCCCGACGGACCACGCCGCGGACACCGCGGCGATCCTCTCAGCTCTCGGCAGCGGCGGGCACGTGGTGGCCCACGCCGAAGGCGCAGTGTCCGCGATGATGGCGGCGGTCAGCGCCCCCGCCCGGGTCCATTCCCTGATCCTGTGCGAGCCCGCGGTTTTCTCCCTCACACGCGAGCTTCCGGCAACCACCGCCCGCCGGGCCCTGCTGGACCCGCTTTTCCGGGCTGCGGCGGATCTCACTGACGAAGAATACAGCCGGGAGTACAAGCGCCTGGTGGTCTCGGCCGAATCCGTACCCGACCCCGGCAACGATCCCCGCGCCGCCGGACGGCAGCGCCTGCAGTCGCCGCCGTGGGACGCTCCGCTGGACATTGTTCCCGGCGTTCCCACTCTGGTGCTGACAGGGGAGTGGGAGCCGCTTTACGAGGAAGTTGCCGCCTTCCTGGCCTCTACGGGTGCCGAACACCGGCCCGTAGGCGGCAACCACAGGCCGCAGGACACCGCCGAGGGACAAGACGCGATCACGGCTTTCCTGGCCCGGGCCGCCGCTGGGGAAACGGTCGGCTGTGCCTAGGATCCGCGACGCCGGGGCGGCGGACCTGGTACTGCTTCCGGAGGTGGAGGCGGCGTCGGACACCCTGCTTTTCGGAAGGCCCGAGATCCGCGGTGACCTTCCCCTCCCCGGGCCCGCCGACCCTCAGGAGCTGGCCGCGGCCCGGAAAGTGCTGGTTGCCGGGGAGCCACCGGTTGCCTTCGTCCGGCTGGAGGAAGTTGGCGGCTGCGCGCACCTGGAGCAGCTTTCCGTCCACCCCGCTGCTGCCCGTGCCGGGTTGGGGCGGGCCCTGGTGGAAGCCGCCGTGAGGTGGTCGCGGGAGGCCGGATATCCGGCACTGACGCTGTGCACCTTTGCCCGGGTCCCGTTCAACGCGCCCTTCTACAGCAGTTGCGGATTTGCCGTCGTTCAACCGTCGGGGGAGCTGGCTCGGGTGCGTGAGCACGAAGCGGAACTTGGGCTGGACCGCATCGGAGAACGCGTAGCCATGTGCTTTGACCTGACTCCGCAGTCCTAAAACGGAAGAGCACTGGAAATTAGCTGAAGCTTCAAGTAAAGTCGAATACATGAACCTTCAAGTAAATCCCCAAGACCTGTTGCCGGCGAACCTTGCCATGGGAACCGTCATGCTCAAGGTGGGGGATATGGACAAAGTCTCCACCTACTACCGCCGGGCGCTTGGCCTGGAGACTGTGGCGGAAGCCGATGGCGGACTCTACCTGGGCCGCGGTGCGGTGCCCCTGGTGCATTTAGCACCGGCTGTTGGCCTGCAGGTTCCTTCCCGCGGCGAGGCCGGCCTGTTCCACACGGCAATCCTTTTTGACACGCAGGCTGACCTGGCTGCCACCGTGGCCCTGGCGGCACAGTTTGATCCATCAGCCTACGTTGGAAGCGCCGACCACCTCGTCAGCGAGGCGTTCTATTTCACCGACCCTGAAGGCAACGGCATTGAGCTCTACTGGGACCGGCCACGCGAAGACTGGGCCTGGGATGACGCGCCGCAGGGCCGCACAGTCCGCATGGCGTCATTGTCACTGCCGCCGCAGCAGTACTTCCGCACCCACCTGAGCGAGGAGGCGATGGCCCGGACTGCAGTGGCCGGCGCCGGCGTCGGGCACGTCCACCTGCAGGTGGGTGACACGGCCACAGCCGCAGCGTTCTACGTGAATACCCTTGGGTTCGAACGGACCGCGGACTTCCACGGCCAGGCGCTGTTCGTTTCCGCAGGCGGCTATCACCACCACATGGCGATGAACGTCTGGAACAGCCGAGGGGCAGGGCCGCGCCGGGACACCCTGGGGCTGGGCGAAGTGCTGATCACCGTCCCCGGCGTGGACGACGTCGGAGCCCTCGCTGACCGGCTGAAGTCCGCCGGCGTTTCCAGCCACCACACCGGAGCTGAACTGCGCTTCGAGGACCCCTGGCGCAACCGGATCCGGGTCGCCGCCGCGTAGCTCGGCGGGCCGCGGAGCCGCCCCGGGTCCGGGTGCGGTCCGTGCGGGCGCCACGAGTCGCAAAACGCTGAGTCATCTGGCACAATGGACAGGTACTCGATCTGCGTGGCCCCTCTCTCCGTGCAGCATCTTGTCCTTTTGAACCCCAAACGTTATGGCCCGCCCCACGGGAGCAGAAGTTCGGGTTCGCCCCATTTCAGATCAGGAGTGACCACAAAAGTGGCCGTAAAGATTCGCCTTAAGCGCCTCGGCAAGAAGTTCTCAGCACACTACCGCGTTGTTGTCATGGATTCCCGTGCCAAGCGCGATGGCCGTGCCATCGAGGAAATCGGACTCTACCGTCCGACCGAGGAGCCGTCGTACATCGACATCAAGTCCGACCGTGCGCAGTACTGGCTCGGCGTCGGCGCCCAGCCGACCGAGCAGGTCGCAGCACTGCTGAAGATCACCGGTGACTGGCAGAAGTTCAAGAACATCGACGGCCAGGAAGGTACCCTGCGTACCAAGGCTCCGAAGGAGCCCTTCGTGGCTCCCGAGAAGAAGTCCGTGATCGTTCCCGAAGCAATCACCCCGAAGGCCAAGAAGGAAGAGGCAGAAGCCGCTTCCACCGAGGCTGAGGCTGAGTAGATTGCTGGCCGAAGCGCTGGAGCACCTCGTGCGCGGCATCGTTGACTCCCCTGAGGACGTCAAGGTGTCTGCCAAGAACAATCGCCGCGGGGAAACCCTCGAGGTCCGTGTTCACCAGGACGATCTGGGCCGTGTAATCGGCCGCCAGGGACGCACCGCCCGCGCACTGCGCACGGTGATTTCCGCCCTGGCCGGCAGCGAGGCAGTGCGTGTCGACGTCGTCGACACCGACCGCCGCCGCTGACGCACCAGCAATTCCCAGCAGTACACAGCAGTTTCCTAGCATCCGGCCCCGGCACCAGATAATGGTGAAGGGGCCGGATGTTTTTTAGGCTCCGGCCATTTTCGCCGCGCCCAGACCGACCCAAGGAGAATCCATGCAGTTACAGGTGGCACGCATCGGCAAGCCTCACGGTATTCGGGGCGAGGTGACCGTCCAGGTGCTGACCGATGCCCCGGAGGACAGGTTCGCGCCCGGAGCCGTGCTGACCGTGGAGCCGGTTGGCAAAGGACCGCTCACCGTTCTCAGCGCCCGCTGGAACAAGGACATCCTGCTGCTCGGATTCGAGGAAGTTGAAGACCGCAACGGCGCCGAGGAACTCCGCGGGGCCAAGCTCTTCATCGACACCGAAGAAGAGGACGAGGACGACGACGCCGAGGGCTGGTACGAGCACGAACTGGTGGGCCTCAAGGCCAAGGTGGGCAACGACGTCGTAGGCACCGTCACAGCCCTGCGCACCCTCACCGTCCAGGACCTGCTGATCGTCGAAGACACCAAGGGCCAGGAAATCCTGGTGCCCTTCGTCGAAGCGATCGTCCCCGAGGTAAACACGGAAGACGGTTACGTGCTGCTGACTCCGCCCGACGGGCTGTTCGAACTGAACCTGCCCGACACCGGCAAGGACGGGCGCTAAGTGCGCATTGACGTTTTCTCCATTTTCCCGGAGTACCTTGCCGCGCTCGATCTTTCCCTGATCGGCAAGGCCCGGCAGGACGGCCTGCTCGACGTGCGCGTCAGGGACCTGCGTGACTTCACTGACGACCGGCACCGCACCGTCGATGACACGCCCTACGGCGGCGGCGCGGGCATGGTGATGAAGCCGGAACCGTGGGCGCAGGCCCTGGGTACGGCGCTCGACGGCGCCGCGGAGGAAGGGGCGCGCGCCACCCTGATCGTTCCCTCGCCGGCCGGGGAGGTCTTCACCCAGAAGACCGCGTACGAGCTGGCAGCCGAAGACCACCTGGTCTTTGCCTGCGGCCGGTATGAAGGCATCGATGAGCGGGTGCTGGAATGGGCAGGGGAGCACTTTGACGTCCGGCCAATGAGCCTGGGGGACTACGTCCTGAACGGCGGTGAAGTGGCGGTGCTGGCCATGGTTGAAGCTATTGGCAGGCTGGTCCCCGGCGTCGTCGGGAATCCCGAATCCCTGGTTGAGGAATCCCACTCCGACGGGCTGCTGGAATACCCCGTGTACACCAAGCCCTCGCAGTGGCGTGAGCGGCCGATTCCCGAGGTGCTGCTCAGCGGCAACCATGCGAGAATTGCGCGCTTCCGGCGCGACGAACAGCTCCGCCGGACCTCCGAACGGCGGCCGGACCTCATCGCAAGGCTGGACCCCTCCACGCTGGACAAGGCGGACAGGGCAACGCTCGCGGGACTCGGCTGGACGGTGTCGGCGGAAGCAGTCCTGCCGCAGTCCTGACCCCGCCGCCGATTGGTGGCGCCCGCCGGCACTGTGGCACAATGGGTAGTTGTGTCATCTGGGTCCGCACCTGCCACAGGGGGAGCGAGGCCAACAGGCAAGGCACACCGGCAACCGATTCCCGGAACGCCGGTTTCACAGCTTCGGCAGCATCTGTGCACCGCTTGGGTCCACCCTTGCCGCCGTGACCAAAGTGAATGACCTGTGGCGTTCACCAGGAGTGAGTAACAATGCACATCCTAGATTCCCTCGACGCAGCCTCGCTGCGTTCGGACATCCCCGAGTTCCGCGCCGGTGACACCGTCAAGGTTCACGTCAACATCGTTGAAGGCAAGAACACCCGTGTTCAGGTCTTCCAGGGCTTCGTCATGAAGCGCCAGGGCGACGGCCTGCGCGAGACCTTCACGGTCCGCAAGGTCAGCTTCGGCGTCGGCGTGGAGCGTACCTTCCCGGTGCACTCCCCGGTCATCGACAAGATCGAGGTTGTCACCCGTGGTGACGTCCGCCGCGCCAAGCTGTACTACATGCGCGACCTGCGGGGCAAGGCTGCCAAGATCAAGGAAAAGCGCGACTTCCGTCCCGCCAAGTAATTTTCTTGCCGCAGACATCCGCGGACGGGGCTGGACCCCGGAAACACACAAAACGCCGGTCCATTGCGGGCTGGCGTTTTGTGCTCTGGGCCCTGGCGGGGGCAGTTGTCCTCGCAGGCCTGGTCCGGGCTTTCATCTTCGACGTCTATTACATTCCCTCGGACTCAATGCAGCCGCTGCTGGAGCCGGGGGACCGGGTGCTGGTTTCCCGCACCGAGTACCGGGGCTCGGAGATCCAGCGCGGCGACGTCGTCGTCTTTGACGGGCGCGGTTCGCTGGCACCCCTGCACAGTTCGGATCCAGCGCTGAAGCAGGCCGCTGACGCCGCCGCGCAGTGGCTGGGCCTGGCGGGCAGCGACACCGTCTACATCAAGCGTGTCATCGGCGTGCCCGGCGACCGGGTGGCCTGCTGCACCGACGGGGGCGGGTTGACCGTGAACGGACAGCCCATCCGTGAGCCTTATCTCTTCCCCGGTGACCGCGGGAGCGAAATGCCGTTCGACGTCGTTGTACCGGAAGGCCGGCTGTGGCTTCTGGGCGACCACCGCTCGGATTCAGCCGATTCAAGGACCCTGCTCGGCGCGCCCGGAGGCGGACTGATTCCGGAGGACCGGGTGATCGGCCGTGCGCAGCGAATCCTTTGGCCGTTCGACAGAACTACGGGCATTGAACGACTAGAGTTGGACACCGTATGGCAATTCGTGGAATAAGAGGAACGCACATGGCGCAGGACTTCCCGGACGACCCCGCAAACGGGGACTCCAACGCCGGTGAAGCGCAGCACCGCGCCTCCCATGCCAAGGGCAAGGACGGCAAGAAGCGGGGCTTCGGCGCCTGGCTGCGCGAGGTTGTCATCATTGTGGTGATCGCCCTGCTGCTCTCCTTCCTGATCAAGACGTTCCTCTTCCGGGCTTTCTTCATCCCGTCGGGGTCCATGGAAGAGACTCTCGAAATCGATGACCGGATCTTCGTGAACCTGCTGGTTCCCGAGCCGTTCGACCTTTCCCGCGGCGACGTGGTGGTCTTCAAGGACACGCAGGCCTGGCTGCCGGCAGCGCAGGAAAACGACCGTAACTTCATTGCGGACGCGCTCACCTTCGTGGGCCTGCTGCCGGACGAATCCGAACAGCACCTGGTCAAGCGGATCATCGGCATGCCCGGAGACCACGTGGCGTGCTGCGATGCCGACGGCAAGGTCACAGTCAACGGTGAAGCCCTGGACGAGCCGTACATCTATCCCGGGGCGCAGCCTTCGGACACCCCGTTCGACGTAGTGGTACCGGAAGGCAAGGTCTGGGTCATGGGCGACCACCGCAATGCCTCCGCGGATTCCCGGGAGCACCAGAACGGGCCCAATGGCGGTTTCATCAACATCGAAGACATTGAAGGAAAGGCGGCGGTGATCGCCTGGCCCCTGAGCCGCGCCGGATTCATCGGCAGCTACCCTGAGGTCTTTGAAAACGTTCCCGAACCGTCCGGGGCGCAGACGGGCTCGAAGTGACTTCCCAGCAGACGCCGGTGCTGCCCATTCCGGCCGGGACCGGCGCAACGAAAAGCACCCGCCCTCAACGCACCCGCACGGCAGCGAAAGGACCGACCCTGCGCCATGAGCGCTCCTTCGCTGCCCTGGGCCACCGAGTGCTGGCCGGCTGCGACGAAGTGGGCCGTGGAGCGCTTGCCGGACCCGTCAGCGTGGGCCTGGTAGCCGTCCAGCTGGAGTCTGTCCGCGCGCTGAAGGGCGTGCGGGACAGCAAGCTGCTGACGCCGGCCGACCGGCAGGCGCTTGTTCCGAAGATCAAGAAATGGTGCCCTGCCTGGGGTGTTGGCCACGCCAGCGCCGCCGAAATAGACCTGCTTGGCCTTATGGGTGCCCTGCGCCTGGCCGGGACGCGCGCCTGGACGCAGGTGAGCGAGACGCTCATACCCGACGTCGTGCTCCTGGACGGAAACCACAACTGGCTTTCGCCCGAACTGCAGGGAAGCCTGTTCGACGAGCCGGACGAGGTTGACGACGCTGCCTGTACCGCACCGGTCCATACCCGCATCAAGGCGGACATGACCTGCCTGAGCGTGGCTGCGGCGTCGGTCCTGGCGAAGGTGGAACGCGATGAAATGATGGTCCAATACGCCGCCGAGCATCCCGCCTACGGCTGGGAGATCAACAAGGGGTACGCCACCGAAGCCCACCGGGCAGCGATCGACACGCTGGGACCGTCCCCGCTGCATCGGCTGTCCTGGCGGCTGGGAACGGCACGGTCGCCGCAGGATGGCCCCGCAGCCGGCCCGCTTGGGGGATGATGGTCCCATGAGCGCAGAGGACCTTGAGAACTACGAGACAGACATGGAGCTGCAGCTCTACCGCGAATACCGCGATGTTGTGGGGCTGTTCAGCTACGTGGTGGAAACCGAACGGCGCTTCTACCTGGCGAACCATGTGGACCTTCAGGCACGCAGTGCCGACGGTGAAATCTACTTTGACCTGACCTTGCAGGACGCCTGGGTCTGGGACGTGTACCGTTCCGCCCGGTTCGTCAAAAGCGTCCGCGTCATCACGTTCAAGGACGTCAACGTGGAAGAGCTCGCCCGCAATGACGACCTGACGCTGCCCAAGGCCGACGAGCTCGGTTAGTCCGCTTCCAGCGGGCGCCTGTCTCCGGGCGGCGCCTGCGGGACGTGCGGCAGCAGTGCCACTGCGTCGCTCCACAGGATCCGCGGGATCCGCGGTGCGGCCGCGTCCAGTTCGGAGAACCAACCGTCGACCATCTCCCCCCGATGGGCCAGCAGCCGCGGAACGGTGACGGGCAGCGGAAAACCATTGCGCCACACCGCCTTGTAGCTGCCCAGGTTACCGACGTTCGACGTCCAGTTCAGTGCTTCCCAGCCAAGGGTGTCGAACGCGTAGGACACGGCGAGGCGGACCGCCCGGCTCATTAGACCGCGGCCGCGGTACTCCGGCGAAGTAACAAATCCGAGTCCGCCGGTTCCGGCGCCCTGCCAGCGCAGGTCGATGCTCCCGGCGTACTGCCCGCTCAGTTCAAGTGCCCAGGAGATGGTGTCCTGCTGCGGTACACCCACGGCGGCGATGTAATTCAGGGCCATGTCCCGGGTGTAATCCAGCGGCACCGTGGTCCAGGCGATTGTCAGCGGGTCCCTCGACCGCGCGACGACAGCGTCCGCGTCAGCCGTGCGATGCGGCCGGAGCAGCAGCGACTCATCCTGCAGCAGCGGGATCTGGAACACCATTTTCCCAAGGTACCGCGCCGCCCTTGTGCGGCGGCATCTTAGACTGCCTAGATGGCAGCCGCTGCACCTGATCCACTGTCCGGGGAGTTCCAGGGCCTTCCGCCTGCGCTGGGCGGAGTCCGCCTCTACGCCCAGCTAAAGCCCGACGCCGCCGGGCTGGCCGAGCTGGTCCGGCTCCAGTCCGCCGCGCGCGTCCTGGCGCCCCGCGCCCATCCCGTGAGTCCGGGCCGGCTGCACCTGACGCTGATCCATTTCGGCAAGGCCGACGAAGCGTACGCCCGGCTGGCGGACAGCACGGGGGTTTCCAGGGCTGAGTTCGGCCGGGCACTAGAGTCCTATCTCACTGCGACGAAGATGGCCCTCCCGGAGAGAGACTTCCTGCTTTTCCCCCTCGCGTTGACCGGGTTCGGAATCAATGGGTCCACCCTGGCGGTCGAGTTTCGTTCCACCGCGGAATTGGATCAGGTGCACGCCGGTCTCTACGGGCTTCTCCTTGATTTCCTGGCTGCGTGCCGGGTCCCGGACCCTTCGGCATATGCGGCGCAGGATCCTGCCCTGTCGTTCTCGGCAGTGCTCCGGCCGCACGTCAGCATCCTGCACGGGTTCCATCCGCCATCCGGTGCCCAGCTGCCCGCGGTGACACCGCAGGCACTGCGCCTGAGACCGCTGCCTGTCCTGTACCGGACCTGATCGGGACTTCATCTCCTGTCCTGCACAGGAGGCGTACGGCACCGCCGCGGACCGGCCGGTCTCCACACACGTCGTTCCTCGGGCAGCACCTGGCCCGGTGCCGGCACAGACTCAGTGCATGAAAGCCAAAGACCTGCTGGGCCGCAACGGTGAGGAGCTGGCCGCCCGGTACCTTTCCTCCGCCGGGTATGAAGTCCTGGAACGAAACTGGCGCTGCCGGCAGGGGGAGATCGATGTGGTGGCGAGGGACGGCAGCACACTGGTCATTGCCGAGGTGAAGACCCGTTCATCCCTGGACTACGGGCATCCCTTCGAAGCCGTCAGCGCCGCCAAACTTGCCCGGCTGTACCTGTTGGCCGCAGCGTGGACCCGGGACCATCCCGCGGCACGGAGCAGCTGGCGGGTAGACGCGGTGTCCGTCCTGCTGCCCGGGGGAAATCAGCCGCCGGTCATCGAGCACCTGAAGGGGATCGGCTGATGGGCCTGGGACGAACGTACGGGGTTGGGCTCATCGGGTTGGAAGGGCGGATTGTCGAGGTTGAGGCGGATATCGGTCAGTCGCTGCCTGCGTTCATTCTGCTGGGGCTCCCCGACGCGTCGCTGAATGAATCCCGGGACCGGGTGAAATCGGCTGCAAAGAATGCCGGACTGCCCCTGAGCCGCCGGAAGATCACGGTGAACCTGATGCCCGCGGACGTGCACAAACGGGGTTCCGGGTTCGACCTTGCCATCGTCATGGCCGCGCTCGCTGCCGCCGGAGACGTCCGGCAGACCGGCAGGACCGTTTTCCTGGCGGAGCTTGGACTCGACGGACGGCTGCGGCCGCTGCGTGGAGTGCTGCCTTCCGTCATGGCGGCAGTTGAAGCAGGCTACCCGGACATCGCCGTTGCGGCAGACAATGTCGCCGAGGCCGGCCTTGTACCGGGGGCACAGGTACGCGGATTCGCGTCCCTGGCTGAGGTTGCCCATACATTCGGCGCCCGCCCGGACAGCTTGGTCTTCCCCGTGGAAGACACCAGGCCCGCGCCGGGAAATCCCGAGGATGCCCCGGCAGTCCGGCCCGGGCTCGACCTGGCGGATATTGCCGGGCAGGACGAGGCGCGGTTCGCCCTCGAAGTCGCTGCGGCCGGTGCCCACCATCTGCTCATGACAGGACCCCCCGGCGCGGGCAAGACCATGCTCGCGGAACGGCTTCCCGGCCTGCTGCCGGATCTGCCGGACGGACCGGCGATGGAAGTGACAGCTATTCACTCCGTCAGCGGCCAAACCTCGCACTGCGAAAGCCTGATTCGGCGTCCTCCCTTTGAAAGCCCCCACCACACGGCAACTGCCGCGGCCGTCATCGGCGGCGGCAGCGGAGTTCCACGGCCGGGAGCAGCGTCCCGGGCCCACCGAGGAGTGCTGTTCCTGGATGAGGCTCCGGAATACGACGCGCGTGTGCTCGACGCCCTCCGCCAGCCCCTGGAAAGCGGGCGGCTCGTGCTGCACCGGGCGGCTGGAACCGCCGTGTACCCCGCGCGGTTCCAGCTGGTGCTTGCGGCCAACCCGTGCCCCTGCGGACTGGCCAGCGGCAAGGGCACCGAATGCACCTGCACACCGCAGCAGCGCCGCCGTTACTTCAGCAGGCTGTCCGGCCCGCTCCTGGACCGGGTGGACCTGCAGCTGGAGATCCGGCGCGTCTCCCTGCAGGACTTCGCTGCAGCAGGAACAGCGGAACCCAGCCGCCATGTTGCCGCCAGGGTGGCACAGGCACGCGAACTGCAGCAGGAGCGGCTGGGCCCGCTGGGCTGCGACACCAATGCCGAGGTGCCCGGGGCCGTGCTGCGCGGCGTTCTCCGCCCGCCCCGGAACAGCACCGCAGCCCTGGACAGGGCCTTGGACCGGCAGACGCTGACTGCGCGAGGCTACGACCGCGTGCTGCGCGTGGCCTGGTCAGTAGCGGACCTGGCGGGCCACGGTTACCCCGACGCAGATGACATCGGCCAGGCGCTGGGGTTCCGGCAGCAGGCGGTGGCGGCATGAGCCATGTCGAACCTGTCTTGTTGGCACGGGCTGCCCTGTCACGGCTCATTGAGCCCTCGGATACTGTTGGGCAGGCCCTGGTGGCAGCCGCAGGCCCGGAAACGGCGGCACTCGTGGCATCAGGCCGCCAGCGCGCCGGAACAACACTGCGCCGGGACATGGTGTCCCTGCTGGAGGAACGGGGTGTGCGCGGCACGGACCGCGTCTTTGCTGAGGCACTCGCACGGTGGCTGCCTCGCACCGCAGACCTGGCGCCGCAGCGGGATTTGCAGACAGTGCATCGTTTTGGCGGCAGGATGCTCGTTCCCGAGGATAGTGACTGGCCTGCCGCGCTGGCTGACCTGGGCCAGTCGATGCCGTTCTGTTTGTGGAGCCGCGGTCAGGGAACCATCCCGGAACTGGGGCAGTGCCTGGCACTGGTGGGCTCACGTGACGCGACATCGTACGGGCTGGCGACCACGGGCGACCTTTCTGCCGGTCTTGTCCAGCGCGGCCGGACCGTGATCTCCGGCGGCGCCTACGGCATCGATGCGCAAGCCCACCGCTCTGCTCTCGCCGTGGGTGGAAGCCGGACCGGTTCCGATAAGCGTGCTGCCCCCGACGGTATCCGTCCCTCCGCCGGGGGCAGCACCGAAACGTCTACCCTGGCGGTGCTGGCGGGCGGCGTGGACCGGTTGTATCCCGCCGGGAATGATGACCTGCTGCGGGCCGTGGCTGAAACCGGCCTCATCCTGAGTGAAGTTCCACCGGGTTCCGCCCCCACCCGGTGGCGCTTCCTGCAGCGCAACCGCATCATCGCGGCACTTGCCGCGGCCACGGTGGTGGTGGAGGCGCGCTGGCGTTCCGGCGCCCTGAATACGGCTCATCACGCAGCGGAGCTGGGCAGGGGAGTAGGCGCGGTGCCCGGGTCCGTCTACTCAGCCAATTCTGCCGGGTGCCACCGGCTCCTGCGTGACGGCAGCGCGGTCTGTGTGACTGACGCGGCGGAAGCCCTGGAACTTGCCAACCCCTTTGCCCTGGCATCTGAGGACGACGGTGGCCGGGACCGCGCGGGCGTACCTGCGGATCACGACGGCCTGTCCGTCGAAGACGTCCTCCTGCTGGACGCCCTGCCGCTGCGCAAAGCCGTACCGCCGCAGAAACTTTCGGCCGTAGCCGGACTCAGCGCTGCCGCTGTCCGAGCAGGACTTGCACGGCTTGAGCTTTCCGGGCTCGCACGGAGGACAGGTGACGGCCTGTGGCAACGCGGGGAGCGGCCCCCGATACATCCGTCAACCACCAGACCGCCATTCAAAGGAGACTGATATGCGCACCCACAAAGTCATTTACTCGCCGCTGGGCATCCTGACGCTTGTTGCAGAAGACGGAATGCTCATTGGCGTCGAGGCGTCGCCGACCAACTTTCTGCCGCAGCACACCGCGCGGTGGGGACTGGCCGCGGAAGACGGGTTCGAAACAGTTGAACGGCAGTTCGAAGAGTACTTCGCCGGACGTCGGTGCTGCTTCGATCTGCCGGTGTCCCAAAAGGGAACACCGTTCCAGGAACAGGTCTGGCGCGCAGTCCAGGCGATTCCCTACGGCCAGACGAGAACCTACAAGCAGCTCGCCATGGCGCTGGGCGATGCGTCCAAGGCCCGCGGAGTCGGTGCCGCACTGGCGCGCAACGCGGTGGGCATCGTCATACCGACGCACCGGGTGGTTGGCACCAAGGGCGCACTCACCGGGTATTCAGCAGGCATTGACGCCAAGCGGGCGCTCCTGGAGCTCGAAGCAGCGCCCGCGAACGAGGTGCTCCGGCGGCAGTGTTCCGGCGCCGGTGTGCCCGCCTAGCGCGGGGTCCGCTGCGCCGGCCTGGCGTGGGGTCCGGTGTGCCTGCTTGATGCAACCGGGTAAAGCGGCGAAGGTGGACCTGTGGGCAATTCCAGCAACTCCAAGCCAGACGGCAGCCGTACCCAGCCGCCGGCAGCACGTCCGGCCGAATACACCCGTGCCCTGGAAGGTTTCTGCAGTTACCTGGCCTCGGAACGCGCGCGTTCGGAACACACCGTCCGGGCCTACGAAGGCGACGTCGCATCGCTGCTGGACTTTGCCGCCGGACTGGGCCTCAACAGGCTCGCCGAGATTGACCTGTCCGTCCTGCGCAGCTGGCTCGGCCAGCTGAGCGACTCCGGGCAGGCCCGCGCCACCATCGCCCGGCGTGCCGCGACGGCGCGTTCCTTCACCGGCTGGGCGCTGCGGGAAGAACTGATACCGGCCGATCCGGCCCTGCGGCTCAAGGCGCCCAAAAGAACCAAAACCCTGCCCGGAGTTCTCCGTCCCGCGCAGATTGATGCCCTGTTTGGAACCCTCGCCGAGGCAGCCGCTGAGGGCGGCCCCCTTGCGCTGCGGGACCGTGCCCTGGTTGAGCTGCTGTACGCCACAGGCATTCGGGTGGGGGAACTCGCCAGCCTGGACGTGGACGATTTGGACCAGGACAGGCGAACCCTGCGCGTCGTGGGCAAGGGAAACAAGGAAAGGACCGTGCCCTATGGGCTGCCCGCGGCGCTCGCCGTCGACGACTGGCTGCGGCGCGGCCGGCCCGCACTGGCCAGGGAATCCAGCGGTCCTGCGCTGTTCCTCGGCCAGCGCGGCGGACGGATAGACCAGCGGCAGGTCCGGGGCGTCACAGCCGCGCTCTTCGAGGCACTGGGGGATACATCGGCAAGCGGACCGCATGCCCTTCGCCATAGCGCTGCCACCCATCTCCTGGATGGGGGAGCGGACCTTCGCAGCGTGCAGGAGCTCCTGGGGCACAGCAGCCTGGCCACCACCCAGCTGTACACACACGTCTCCGTGGACCGCCTTCGCAGGAGTTACGAGCAGGCGCACCCCAGGGCCTAGGGGTGCCCCAGCGCCTCCGGGAAGAAAGCACTTACAACCAAGTAGTTTCATTGGCGTAATTGCGTAACATGCGGCACAATGATGCTAGGTCTCGGCTGGCAGCTCATAAGTATGCAGGCAACGAGAGCTTCAGGGCTTGGAACTTCAGGAACCATCCCGTCCATGCAGGTCGTTGGGGAAGACGCACCTACAGCTACGGAGGATGGAATGACTGTTGTGATGGCGCACGGCGTATTGTTCGTGCACTCAGCCCCTTCTGCGTTGTGCCCTCATATCGAGTGGGCCATCGAATCCGTCGTTGAAAAGCGGACGGATTTCGAGTGGACCCCTCAGCCGGCGGCTCCGGGCATGGTCCGGGCCGAGCTTGCATGGGCGGGGGCACAGGGCACCGGATCGCTGCTTGCCTCGGCGCTGCGCGGTTGGGCCCACCTCCGCTACGAGGTCACCGAAGAGCCCAGCGCAGGTGCCGACGGAAGCCGCTGGTCGCACACCCCTGAACTCGGCATTTTCCACGCCACCACGGATGTCCACGGCAACATCATGGTCTCTGAGGACCGTATCCGGTATGCCTACGAAAACGGGGCCGGCGATCCGGCTGCCGTGTACCACGAGCTCTCGCTGGCACTCGGCGAAGCCTGGGACGACGAACTGGAGCCCTTCCGCCACGCCGCAGACGGTGCGCCCGTGCGCTGGCTTCACCAGGTGGGCTGATCCTCCGGAGCGCGCTCCGCAACATTTTTCCGCAGCAAAAAAGGCCGGGTCCCTGACAGGGACCCGGCCTTTTCGCTGCGGAACTAGTGGCTTCGCAGCGCTACGACGGCGTTGTGTCCGCCGAAGCCGAACGAGTTGTTCAGAGCCACGATGTCGCCCGAGGGCAGGTCGCGGGCCGTGGTCACCACGTCCAGCGGAATCTCGGGATCCTGGTTGTCCAGGTTGATCGTCGCCGGTGCCTGCCGCGTGTAGACCGCCATGGCCGTCAGTACCGCTTCGACGGCGCCGGACGCGCCCAGCAGGTGGCCGGTCTGGGACTTGGTGGCGGAGACCGCCACGTTGTCCACGTGGGCGCCAAGGGCGGACTTCAGCGCGGTGTACTCGGGCTTGTCGCCAACCGGCGTGGAGGTGGCATGGGCATTGACGTGCACCACGTCTTCGGCCTGGGCCCGTGCGTCGTACATAGCTGCCTTCAGTGCGCGGGTGGCACCGAGTCCTTCGGGGTCCGGGGCGGTGATGTGGTAAGCATCCGCCGTGACTGCCGTACCGGCCAGTTCGGCGTAAATGCGTGCGCCGCGGGCCAGCGCGTGTTCCTCGGCCTCGAGGACAAGGGCGCCTGCGCCTTCACCCATGACGAAGCCGTCGCGGTCCTTGTCATAGGGGCGTGATGCGCGCCCGGGATCGTCGTTGCGGCGGGACAGTGCCTGCATTGAGGCGAAGGACGCCAGCGGCATGGGGTGGATGGCAGCTTCGGCGCCGCCGCAGACGACGACGTCCGCCTTGCCGGAACGGATCAGTTCGAGGCCCTGGTGCAGGGATTCGGTACCGGAGGCGCAGGCGGAAACCGGCGTGTGCGCTCCCGCACGGGCGCCCAGGTCCAGGCTGACCGCCGCGGCCGGGCCGTTTGGCATCAGCATGGGAACGGTCATGGGCAGCACCCGCCGCGGACCCTTCTCGCGCAGGGTGTCCCACGCGTCGAGCAGGGTCCAGACACCGCCGATCCCCGTGGCGAAGGAAACAGCCAGCCTGTCGTGGTCAATCTCGGCGTCATCCAGCCCGGAATCGGCCCATGCTTCCCGGGAGGCAACGACGGCGAACTGGGTAGACGGGTCCATGCGCTTGGCTTCCACCCGGGAGAGGACCTCAGTGGCAGGCGTGGAAACACGTGCGGCGAAGGTGACCGGCAGGGAGTACTTCTCGACCCAGTCGTCTTCGAGGGTGCGGGCACCGGAGACGCCCACCAGGGCGTTCTTCCACATGGTCGGGACATCTCCGCCGATCGGCGTTGTCGCGCCGAGGCCGGTAATGACTACTTTGCGGGCCATGATTCACTCTCTTGGGAAAATTTGGGGGGCGCACCTGGTTGCTGGTGCAGCGGGTAGTACTGGAAAGGGCGGCCGCCGCAGCGGCCGCCCTTCACGAACTACGCCTGGGCGTTGGAGATGAAGTCGACGGCGTCGCCAACGGTCTTGAGGTTCTTGACCTCTTCGTCGGGGATGCGAACGCCGAACTTCTCCTCGGCGTTGACCACGATGGTCATCATCGAGATGGAGTCGATGTCCAGGTCATCCGTGAAGGACTTGTCCAGCTCAACGGCCTCGGGGGCCAGGCCGGTTTCCTCGTTCACGATCTCGGCGAGACCGGCCAGGATTTCTTCGTTGCTAGCCATGGGGGCTCCTTTTTTCGGTGGTACCGGTGCTGGACCGGTATGGGTTTTCCAACCGCCGCAGGCGGTGTGGTCTTGCAAACTAGGGGAGGACTACTACCTGTGCGCCAAACACCAGCCCGGCGCCGAAGCCGATCTGCAGCGACAGTTTTCCGCTGAGGTCGGGATGCTCGGCAAGCAGCCGGTGCGTGGCCAGCGGAATCGAAGCGGCCGAGGTGTTGCCGGCGTCGGCGATGTCCCGGGCGATAACCACGGACTCCGGCAGCTTCAGCTGCTTGGCCATCTCATCGATAATCCGCATGTTGGCCTGGTGCGGGACGAAGGCCGAGAGATCCTCCGCCGTCACGCCGGCGGCGTCGAGAGCCTGCTGTGCGGCTTTGGCCATCTCCCAGACAGCCCAGCGGAATACGGTCTGGCCGTCCTGGCGCAGGGTGGGCCACAACTTGGTTTCCCGCTCGGCCAGCACGGAAGCCGGCAGCTCGCCGTCGGCTTCGGCCGCAAGTGAAAGCTCGCGGATTTCGAGCATTGAATGTGTCATGCCAATCGCACCGGACTTGCTTCCGTCCGAGCCCCAGACCGACGGACCGATTCCGGGAGTGTCAGAGGGTCCCACAACAACGGCGCCTGCGCCGTCGCCGAGAAGGAACGAAATGGTGCGCTCGGTGTTGTCGATGAAATCGGAAAGCTTTTCGACGCCGACGACCAGCACGTACTTGGCGGCACCCGAGCGGACCAGTGCATCTGCCTGGGCAATGCCGTAGCAGTAGCCTGCGCAGGCGGCTGAGACGTCGTAGGCGGGGGCGGGAGTCGCTCCAAGCCTGTCGGCGACCTGCGCAGCTGCCGACGGCGTGGCGAAGGGGTGGGTCACGGTGGAGACGATGACGGCGTCGAGTTCCGAACCGTCGATGCCGGCGTGGGACAGTGCATCGCGCCCGGCCAGCTCCGCCATGTCCACCACGGAGGTGCCTTTGTCAGCCCGGTGGCGGGTGACGATGCCCGTGCGCTGGCGGATCCACTCGTCGGAGGACTCGATCCACTGGCACACGTCCTCGTTGCTGACGATCACGTCCGGGCGGAACGCGCCCAGACCGTGGATCCGGCTGAACTCGTTGACGGGGGCTTGCTTCAGGGTGGGCGTGCTCACGCATTACCTTCTTGGGTTGTAACTGCTGCCGCGCCGGAGTGCTCGGCCACGAAGGCACGGGCAGCGGCGAGGTCTTCGGGGGACTTCAGGGCCAGGGAGGGCACACCGCGCATGCCGCGCTTGGCGAGTCCGGTCAGCGTGCCGGCAGGAGGAAGTTCCAGTATGCCGGTGACTCCCATGCCTGTCATGGTCTCCATGCAGGCGTCCCACCGGACCGGGCGGGAGACCTGGGCGATCAGACTGTCCAGGTTGGCCTCGCCGCTTACCACGGCGGCGCCGTCGAAATTCGAGAGCAGCGTGGGCAGGGGCTGTGCGGGGGACAGGGAGGGCCGCAGCGCTTCCAGGACGCTGAGCGCCGGTTCCATATGGGAAGTGTGGAAGGCTCCCGCGACCTTCAGGGGAATGACGCGTGCCTTAGCGGGGGGATTGGCAGTCAGCTCCGCCAGCTGTTCCAGCGTGCCCGCTGCCACGACCTGGCCGCCGCCGTTGGCGTTCGCCGCGGTGAGGCCCAGGCCGGCAAGGACCTGCGCGACGTCGTCGGGGTCGCCGCCAAGCACCGCGCTCATGCCGGTGGGCGCTGCAGCGGCAGCGCGTGCCATCGCGTTGGCGCGCTCCCGAACGAAGGTCACGGCGTCATCCTCGGTAAGGGCGCCTGCGACGGCGGAGGCGGTGATCTCGCCCACCGAATGGCCGGCGACGACGGTTGCTGCGGTGAGGGCGCCGGTGTCGAGAAGCAGGCGGGCGGCTACAAGCCCAGCCGCCACGATCAGCGGCTGCGCTACGGCGGTGTCTTTGATGGTCTCTTCGTCGGAGACGGTGCCGTGCGCTACGAGGTCTAGCCCCGCGGCGTCGGAGAGCGCTTCGAGGTGCTCCCGTACCCCGGGCAGTTCCAGCCACGGAGCAAGGAAGCCTGGCGTTTGTGACCCCTGGCCGGGGCAGACGATTGCTAGCACGTAACAAGCTTTCCAAAGAGGGACGTATTTACCGGGTGTTTAGGTGAACCAAGCTCGCCCGGGCGCATTGTAGGAAGTCTACAAGGGTGGCCCGGCGGTGCAAGGCAGGTAAGGGAGGTCTCAGGAACGGGTCGCAGGGCGTTCGGGGACTGCTTTGCCGGCAGGCGCGAGCCTGCCGACCACCAGGGCCGTCTGGAGGACGAAGGCTTCGCGGGGGAGCATCGGGTCCCACCCGGTGATGTCGCAGACCCGCCGCAGCCGGTAGCGGACGGTGTTCGCGTGGACAAACAGTTCCCGTGCCGTAGCCTCCAGCGAATGTCCTAGGGACAGATAGGCGGAAAGCGTTTCCGCCAGACCGTTGGAGGCGGCCAGCAGTGGCCGGTAGATGCTGCGCACCAGGGCCTTGCGTGCCGAGTCGTCTCCGGACATGACCCGTTCCGGCCACAGATCATCCGCGGCCACCGGGCGGGGAGCTGCCGGCCAGGCACGCGCCGCAGTGAGACCGGCGAAGGCTGCCTGGGCCGAGGGGCCCGCGTCCACGAGGGAATCCGCCGGCGGCCCGTACACTACCGGGCCGGTGCCGAAAAGATCCGCCAGGCGGGCCAGGGCACCTGACTTTTCGCTCATTCCGCCCAGCACCAGGATGAGCCTGTCGCCTTGGATGCCCACCAGGGTGTCCTCGGCGAGCCGTCCGGCCACCCGGCGGAGTTCGTTGACGAAGGACGGGCTGGGATCAGCAGGGGAGCTGCCCACAATCACCGTGACTCCTGCCGTCGAAGTCCAGCCGACGGCGGCGATCCGGGAGCGGAGGGCGTCCGAGCTCTCGCCGCGCAGGATCGCATCTACCACCAGCGCCTCAAGCCGGGTGTCCCACGCTCCGCGGGTTTCAGCGGCCCGGGCGTAGACATCGGCAGCGGCGAAAGCAACCTCGCGGGAGTAGCGCAGGACGGCTTCGCGCAGCGGTCCCTGGACGGATCCCGCGGCAAGTTCCGGCACGCGGTCTTCCACCACCTGGACAACCACGCGGATCAGGGCGAGGGCTTTCTGCAGGCTGATGGCGCGGGTCAGTTCTGTGGGCGCGGTTCCGAAAACGTCGCTGAGCACCCAGGCCGGGGAGGCGGGGCGTTCGTACCAGTTAACGAAGGAAGCGATGCCCTTCTGCGCCACCATGCCCAGGGCAGAACGTTCGTCCGGACGAAGGCCCCGGTACCAGGGCAGGGACACATCAAGCTGCTTCAGCGTGGCCGTAGAGAGCTTGCCGATGTTGGCCTTGAGCCGTTCCAGGATGAGCGGGTCGGCACCGTTCTCCGGTGCCGCCGCTGCTGGTGGCGTTGTGCGGGTCACTGGCATCCTCGAAGCTTACGGCCTTGGCTGCCGAACCTCCATTTTGTGTGAAGGCTACAACTCTGCAGCCTCGGGCCCGGCTATGGCCGTGTGCGGCATCCGGCTGCCCGCCTAGGCGTCGCCGCCGGCATTGCCGCTGGTGCCCTTCGTGACGTCCAACAGGTGGTACCGGCTGATGGCCTCCCGGGGAGCAGACGAATCCACCTCACCGCGCCGGGCCAGCATCTCGAGGGTCCGGACCACCATTGAGTGGCTGTCGATCTTGAAGTAGCGCCGGGCCGCGGCCCGGGTGTCGGCAAAACCGAATCCGTCCGCGCCCAGGGACGCGAACTCGTTGGGCAGGAACTGGCGGATCTGGTCCGGTACTGCCTTCATGTAGTCCGTGGAGGCCACCACGGGTCCGGTGGCTCCGGCCATCTGCCGGGTCACGAACGGAACCCGAGGCTCCGCATCGGGGTGGAGGAAGGCTTCTTCCTCAGCCGCGAGGCCGTCCCTGCGCAGTTCATTCCAGCTGGTCACCGACCACACGTCCGCTGAGACATTCCAGTCCTCGGCCAGGAGCCGCTGCGCCTCCATCGCCCAGGGGACCGCGACGCCGGAGGCCAGCAGCTGCGCCCGTGGGCCGTCGATCGACGCGGAGGAAAGGAGGTAGATGCCCCTGATGACGCCTTCCACGTCAAGGTCCTCCGGCGCCTTGGGCTGGAGGATGGGCTCGTTGTAGGCCATGAGGTTGTAGATCAGGTTCGGGTCCTTCGAATCCGGCCCGTACATTTCCTCCAGCCCGTGCCTCACGATGTGGCCGATCTCGTAGCCGTACGCCGGGTCGTAGGTCTTCACTGCAGGGTTGGTGGACGCCAGGATCGGGGAGTGCCCGTCAGCGTGCTGCAGGCCCTCACCGGTCAGGGTGGTCCGTCCGGCTGTGGCAGAGATCATGAACCCGCGGGCCAGCTGGTCCGCAGCCGCCCAGATGAAGTCGCCGGTGCGCTGGAAACCGAACATCGAGTAGAAGATATAGACCGGGATCAGCGGCACGCCCTGCGTCGCGTAGGACGTGCCGGCAGCGGTGAACGCAGCGATTGAACCGGCTTCATTGATGCCGACGTGCACAATCTGGCCCTGCGGGGACTCCTTGTACGCCAGGACGAGGTCCCGGTCCACCGAGAGGTAGTTCTGGCCCTGCGGGTTGTAGATCTTCGCTGTGGGGAAGAACGAGTCCATGCCGAAGGTCCGGGCCTCGTCGGGAATGATCGGCACAATCCGCATGCCGAATTCCTTGTCCCGCATCAGGTCCTTGAGCAGGCGGACGAAGGCCATGGTGGTGGCTGCCAGCTGCTTGCCCGAACCGCGGTTGGCTACCTCGTAGGACTTTTCCCCCGGCAGGTGGATCGGATTGAAGTCCGTGCGGCGTTCGGGAAGGAAACCGCCCAGCTCCTTCCTCCGCTCCAGCATGTAGCGGATTTCGGGTGCCTGGGGTCCCGGGTTGAAGTACGGCGGGCGGTAGGGGTCCGCTTCGAGCTGTTCATCCGTGATGGGAATCCGGAGCGAGTCCCGGAACAGCTTGAGATCGTCCAGGGTGAGCTTCTTCATCTGATGGGTGGCGTTGCGTGCCTCGAAGTGCGGGCCGAGGCCGTAGCCCTTAACCGTGTGGGCCAGGACAACGGTTGGCTTGCCCTTGAATTCCAGGGCTGCCTTATAGGCCGCATACACCTTGCGGTAGTCGTGGCCGCCCCGCTTGAGGTTCCAGATGTCGTCGTCGGAAAGACGTGACACCATCGCCTTGGTCTGGGGGCTCTTGCCGAAGAAATGGTCCCGGATGAAGCCGCCGGATTCGGCCTTGTAGGTCTGGTAGTCGCCGTCGAGCGTTGAATTCATGATCTCCACCAGCGCGCCGTCGTCATCGGCAGCGAGCAGCGGATCCCATTCCCGGCCCCAGAGCACCTTGATGACGTTCCAGCCGGCGCCGCGGAAGAAGGCCTCCAGCTCCTGCACGATCTTGCCGTTGCCGCGCACCGGACCGTCAAGCCGCTGCAGGTTCGCGTTAACCACGAATGTGAGGTTGTCCAGCTTGTCATTCGCGGCAACGTGGAGCAGCCCGCGCGATTCCGGCTCGTCCATTTCGCCGTCGCCCAGGAACGCCCACACGTGCTGTTCCGAGGTGTCCTTCATACCGCGGTTGTGCAGGTAACGGTTCAGCTGGGCCTGGAAGATCGCGTTCATGGGGCCGATGCCCATCGAAACGGTGGGGAACTCCCAGAAATCAGGCATGTTCCGCGGGTGCGGGTAGGAAGACAGGCCGTGGCCTTCCCGGGACTTCTCCTGCCGGAACCCGTCCAGGTCTTCCTCGCTCAGCCGTCCCTCCAGGAACGCCCTGGCGTACATTCCCGGCGCCGCGTGGCCCTGGAAATAGACCTGGTCCCCGCGTCCGGGATGATCCTTGCCGCGGAAGAAATGGTTCATCCCCACCTCGTACAGCGTGGCGGCACCGGCGAAAGTTGAGATGTGGCCGCCGACGCCGATTCCCGGGCGCTGCGCACGGTGCACCATGACCGCAGCGTTCCACCGCATCCAGGCCCGGAAACGGCGCTCAACCTCCTCGTCGCCGGGAAACTCGGGCTCCTGGTCCACGGGAATGGTGTTGACGTAATCCGTGGTGGTGACCATGGGTACGCCTACTGAATGCGCCCCTGCGCGCTGCAGCAGCGAACGCAGAATGAACTGGGCCCTCTCGGTTCCCTCCGTCTTGACCAGGTTGTCCAGGGACTCGATCCATTCGGCGGTTTCTTCGGGATCGGTGTCGGGCAGCTGGCCGGTGAGCCCGCTGAGGATGTCCGTTCTGTCTTCTGCGGCCACGAATCTCTCCTATGCACAGATGGTGCCTGGAACCTGCCGCTGCGGGGGTCCTGTGCCTGCCGGATCACTCCGCCCGCGGCCGGATGCCGGGGGACATACGCGCCGCGCGTACCGCCGTGCGTGTCCTTCCTGCCACTGTAGACCGGCGTCCCCGCCTTGCGTAGCCTTCACCCGGGAAGGCCTGCCGGCGGACTCGGAACCCTTGAAGCTTGCCGGTTAAAGGTGTTCCCTTGAGTCAGGAAAAGGGCAGTTCTGGCCAAGATGTGATTCCCTTGTATTTATGCAGTCAACCAGGAGGAGTGAAGTGAGCGAGGCCGATGCCGTCACAGAGAAAAACGTGGCGGAAAGAATGGGTTTCAAAGACGGCGACCTGATTCAGGAATTCGGCTACGACGAAGACGTGGACTTCGATCTCCGTGAGGACCTTGAAGACCTCTCGGGCGGCGAGCTCCTCACTGAGGATGACCACGAGGTTGTTGACGGGGTCATCCTGTGGTGGCGTTCGGATGACGGCGACCTGGTCGACGCGCTGGTTGACTCCCTGACCACGCTCGACGACGGCGGAGTGGTCTGGGTCCTGACGCCCAAGTCCGGGCGGGAAGGCTATGTTCCTCCCGCCGACATCGAAGAGGCGGCTCCGACTGCCGGCCTGCACGTCACCACGTCACCGGGCGTGAGCCGTGACTGGGCCGCCACACGCCTGGTCAGCCGCCGGAAGAAGTAGCCGCTTTTGATACCTGCAGCCGGGATCCCCGGCATCGGGGATCCGGCACCTGCCTTCGAGCTGTCCAACCAGTACGGCGAGACCGTCCGGTCAGCCGACCTCGCGGGCGCTCCCGCCGTCCTGGTGTTCTATCCCTTCGCTTTCTCCCGGGTCTGCTCGGGCGAGCTTGAGGCGCTTGCAGGGCTGGAGCCCGAATTCAGCGCAGCCGGTGCGAGGCTGCTGGCCGTGTCCTGCGATGCGAAGTATTCGCTCCGCGCCTGGGCGTCGGAGAAGGGCTGGGAATTCGACCTTTTGTCCGACTTCTGGCCACACGGCGCCGCTGCAAGGGCTTTCGGAGTCTTCGAGGAAAGCCGCGGCATGGCAGGCAGGTCAAGCTTCATCCTGGACTCGGACGGGCGCATCGCACAGATCCTCCGCTCCGGCCAGGACGAACCCCGCCGCGCCGCGGATTACCTGCAGGCACTTTCAGCGCTCCCGCCCAGAGAACGGAACTGACATGACCCAGCCTGTACCGCCGGGAACGGGGCTCACCGGATTCGTGACGCGGGAAGCCCTGGACGCCTCGGCAGATCCGACCGCGGCCGAACGCGCCCAGCTGGACCAGGCCGTTGAGCTGCTTGCCGGCCGCAGGATCGCACTGCTCACCGGGGCCGGACTCAGTACTGATTCCGGGATTCCGGACTACCGAGGCCCGGACGCACCGCCGCGGAACCCCATGACCTACCAGCAGTTCGTGGGAGACCCGGTGCTCCGCCAGCGGTACTGGGCGCGCAACCACGTGGGCTGGCACCACCTTCGCCACGCCGTACCCAATGCCGGCCACGAGGCCGTAGTCCATTTGGAGGAACGCGGCCTGCTCACCGGTGTCATCACGCAGAACGTGGACCGGCTGCACAGTGATGCGGGCAGCGTCCGGGTCATTGACCTGCACGGACGCTATGACCGGGTGCTGTGCCTCTCCTGCGGCGCTGTGTACACACGTGAAGGGATCGCCAGGCTACTGGAGAAGCTCAACCCGGGATTCCTGGAACGGGTGGCAGCGGACGGGGACATCGCCCCGGACGCCGACGCCGAGATCACCGACACCGAAGGCTTCACCATAGCTGACTGCCCTGTGTGCGAGGGGATGCTCAAGCCGGACTTCGTGTACTTCGGCGAGAACGTGCCCAAGGAGCGTGTCCGGCTGGCCTACGCGGCGGTGGACGACGCCGGTGCGCTGCTGGTTGCCGGTTCCTCGCTCACCGTCATGAGCGGGCTGCGCTTCGTCCGGCATGCAGCCAAGGAAGGTAAGCCGGTAGTGATCATCAACCGGGGTGAGACCCGGGGGGATGCGCTGGCGGACCTCAAGATCGATATGGGCGTCGGTACGGCACTGCAGTACCTGGCGCGGGCCCTGCCGGATCCCGTCCCTTGGCCCGGACAGGGGCATTAGGTAATCGCGGGCATCTTCCGGTAGTGTAATTCCTCGTGATGCGGCGCTGGCCGGGAATATCCCAGCTGGCATAACGGGTCACGTTGGGTCTTTAGCTCAGCTGGTAGAGCGCCACGTTTACACCGTGGATGTCATCGGTTCGATCCCGGTAGGACCCACCGGCAAAACCCGCCTGCGGAACACCGCAGGCGGGTTTTTTCGTATCCAGGACTGCCTGCGGGGTGGGGCTGCGGTGTCCGGATGCAAAGCGGATCCCGAGGGTACACACACCCGGTTCAAAGCCTCCGGCGGTAAAACTAAACGGGTGCGGTTGACGCACCGCGTACCAGAGCACGTGAAAGACATGAGCACATTGCCCACGAACTTCCCCAAGACTGCGGCTGCGTTCCTGCTGGCCACAGTGCTCAGTGCTGCTGCCCTGGCCGGCTGCACCGGCGAGCCGGCACCCACCACAGTTACTGTTCCCGGCAGCCCTGAGACTCCTTCTGCCGGTTCCGAACCGGAGCTGGCGCTGCGGGCCGAACTTGACAGCTACGCGGCACAAGCCGGAGCCGACTTTTCGGTAGCCATCTACGAACACGGAACGGGCCGTGCCTGGTCCTACCACCCGGAGGGCCGGTACCTGGAAGCTAGCCTTGTGAAGGTTCCGATTCTTCTGACGCTGCTTCGCCAGGCAACAGAGGAAGAAAGGGAACTCACGGCAGAGGAAGAGCAGCTTGCCGAGCTCATGATCTGCCAGAGTGACAACGCGGCGACAGATGAGCTTTATGCCATGCTGGGCGGGGCGGAAGAGCTGCAGAAAACCTACGGGCTGCTGGGAGTCACCGGCACGGAAGCAGGTGAAGTCTGGGGTGCCAATGAGACCAATGCCGAAGACCAGCTGAGGATCGCCACGGCGGTGGCGCTTGGGGTGGACTGGATCCGGGACGGATTGCAGGATTACGCGGCCGTCCTGCTGGAAAACGTAGTTCCGGAGCAGGCCTGGGGAATCAGCGCCGGGATCCTGAACCCCGTGGCGGAGGTTGGACTGAAGAACGGCTGGCTGCAGGATGATCTCCTGGCCTGGAACGTCGGCAGCTCGGGCTTCGTGGTAGGAGGCAGCGCCGAGTACAGCATTGTTGTGCTCACGGCAGGAACGGATTCGCTGGACGAGGGCATCTCACTGCTTGAGGGAGCGGCCGCAATTGTTAACGGCTGGGAGCTTGGGGCCTACGGATAGCCTAGTGCGCCTGCCGTCCGCGTGGTCCAGGCTCCGACCAACGGTGGTACACGGCCACCAGCGGCTTCGCTGAGAGTCCGTGGGCGAAGACACTCAGCCCAACGGTTGCGGCGACAATAGCCAGCAGGGTTTCGGCAGCCGGAGTGCCGCGCTCGAAGGCGAGGATGGCGAACACCACCGAGGCTAGTCCCCGGGGGCCGAACCAGCCGAGGAACGCGCGTGTCGGCCACGGTGCGCCGCTGCCGGCCATAGCGGCTCCCACCGCCAGCATCCGCACGGCTGTCAGGCTCAGCAGCGCGTAGACGGCCATTTGCCAGGTGAGATGGGACAAGGCGGCAGGTACAGCCACGGCGCCAAAGATCATCCAGGTTGCGGCGGCGAGGATGCCTCCGGTCTCTTCCGTGAAGCGCGTGGCGTCACTGTCGTCGGCACCATGGGCGAGTCGGAAGGCCAGGCCCGCCACGAAGGCCGCCAGAAACGCGCTTCCCCCCAGGGTGACGGCGGCGGCGTAGGCTGCCAGGGCAACTGCCAGCGTGCACGGCTGGCGCCAGCGGGTTTCAAACCAGCCCCGCCGGGCAGCCAGCCGCTGCAGGTACCCGCCGGTGCAGCCGATAAGAACTCCCGCAGCCAGGCCCCAGCCAACCTGCTGCGCGAGGGCGGCCGCGATAGCGGAGGGCACACCGGCGTCGAGCGCTGACATGGTGAGGTCCAGGGACACCAGGAAGAACGGAACCGCGACGCCGTCGTTCAGTCCGCTTTCAACGTTCAGGGCGCGGCGCACCGGAACCGGCACTGAGGGATCCTCCACTACCCGGTGGCCGAGCGCGGCGTCAGTGGCACAGAGCATTGCCGAGAGAAGAAAAACGCTTGCGGGGGAGAGATCCGGAAAGAGGGCGGCCCCGGCCGCGAATCCAAGCAGCAGCGTCAGCGGCAGCCCCACGCCGAGCAGGCGAACCGGCCAGCCGGGGCTGCGGCGGAGCCCACCCAGGTCCAACCGGGCCGCGTCGTTGAACAGGAGGAACACCAGGGCCAGCTCGGCCACCCGCAGCACCGAGTTTGTCTCAAGTGAAATCCCCAGCCTGTCACCGAACGCCAGCGCCAGGAGGAACCCCGCCAGGACGAATGCCATGGCTGAGGTGATACCGCGGCGGCCCAGCGGACCGGAGAAGGCACTCAGCAGGATCAGGGCTGCGGAGCCGAGCAGTAAGGCAATCATGCTGTTCCTCCAGTGCCGGCGGTTATTCCGCGGGCCGGGCACGGTGAGCGTCCTTGCACCAACGTACGAGAACCCGCCCTTCCAGTACAGGGTTCGCCGGCCCGGCAGGCAGCGCTGCAGGTTCTTCCTGCCGCATGGATTGCGGCGGGGGGCCTCCCGCCGCCGGGTGCAGCCCGGTATCCTGTGGGTGCAGTCCGCGGCGCGGCAGCGCCGCCCGGGCTGATACCAGGGACAGCACGAAGCGGCGGGAGGTCGCCGGCCATGGTTCGAACCAGGATCAGCCATTCGAGCGTGTCGACGCGCACTGAGAGGGGCAGGTCCCGCCGGGAGAAGACGCCCCGGTCCCTGCACGCCGCCTGGGAACCCGCCGCCCGCAGGCCGGATCCGGTGGCGCTCCTGGAGGAGCAGAACCTCACTCGGGAGCCGGACCTGGTTCCCGTGCGGCACGGACGCATGCTCGCCTCGCCGCTTGCGTTCTACCGCGGTGCGGCCAAGATCATGGCAGCCGACCTTCGGGACATCCCGAGGAGCGGACTGAATGTCCAGCTCTGCGGGGACGCCCACCTATCCAATTTCGGCCTGTTCGCTTCACCCGAGCGGCGGATGCTCTTCGACCTCAACGATTTCGACGAGACCCTGCCGGGGCCGTTCGAATACGACGTGCTGCGGATGGGAGCCAGCTTCACGGTCGCAGCCAGGAACAACCTCTTCAGCCCGGAGAAGGCACAGAAGGTGACGGAGGCCGCCGTCCGCTCCTACCGCGAAGCGATGCTCCGGTTCGCCTCACTGGGCGTCCTCCAGATCTGGTATGCGCGGTTGGAGGAAGAAGACGTACTCCGGGCCATCCGCCTCGCAGCCGGAACCGGCAAGGGACGGGACCGGAAGAAAGCTGCCCGGCGGGCCGGGCTGGCCGCGGAGAAAACCGTCCTGAAGGCGCGCTCGAGGGACAGCCTGCAGGCACTGTCCAAGCTGGCGGAGCTGGTAGACGGCAAGTACCGGATAGCCAGCCGGCCGCCCATCGTGATTCCGGCACGGGAGGCACATGCGTCGTTCGGTATGTCGGCGTCGGAGCTCCGGCGTGCCGTCAACGACCAGTTCACGTCATACCGGCAGATGCTCCAGGACGATCGGCGGCACCTGCTGGAGAGATTCGAAATAGTGGACGCTGCGCGCAAGGTGGTGGGCGTGGGCAGCGTTGGAACCCGTTCATTCATCGTCCTGCTGCAGGGACGTGACTCCGGGGACCCGTTGTTCCTGCAGGTCAAGGAGGCAACGCGGTCCGTGCTGGAGGACCACCTGCCCGCCAGTGAGTACCGGCAGCCGGGCGAACGGGTTGTCCAGGGCCAGCGCAGCATGCAGGCGGCGAGTGACCCCTTCCTGGGCTGGACCAGGGGAGTGCAGGCCAACAGGTACATGTACTGGCGGCAGCTGCGGGACATGAAGGGGAGCGCAGAGGTGGAAGCAATGCGGCCGGCCGGCATGGAGTTCTACGCGCACTTGTGCGGCTGGACCCTGGCGCGGGCGCATGCACGGACGGGGGATCCGGTGGCACTGGCGGCCTATCTTGGCCGCGGCACGAAGTTCGACAAGGCCGCATCCGAATTCTGCCGGCGGTACGCGGACCAGAATGACGCCGACTACCAGTCCTTCGCGGAGGCAGTCCGTTCCGGCCGGATCAGCGCCGTCGAAGGCGTGTAGGGGCAACGGCCGGGCGTGCCGGGAACGCCCGGCAGCTCCGGCTTCCGGACGTCCGCGACGAGCCATGTGGCGGCAGGTCCGCCGGAAGAATAGGCTGGAGGCTGAAGACGGCGTATTTCCGCGCCGAGTCCGTGCTGCAGTCAGCGGCACCTGAAGAATCCTTGGAGTGAACTTGAGCGCACAAATCGGTGTGACCGGCCTGGCCGTGATGGGGGCCAACCTCGCCCGCAACCTGGCCCGGAACGGCTACACAGTTGCCCTGCACAACCGCTCGATCGAAAAGACCGACGCCCTCCTTGAGGCGCACGGAGACGAAGGCGACTTCATCCGCACGGAGTCGCTGCAGGAACTGGTGGACTCCCTGGAGAAGCCGCGCCGCGTCCTGATCATGGTCAAGGCCGGAGGCCCGGTGGACTCCGTCATCGACCAGCTGGTTCCGCTGCTGGAACCGGGCGACATCGTGATCGACGCCGGCAACTCCCACTACGAGGACACCCGGCGCCGGGAGGCAGCCCTCGCTGAGAAGGACCTCCACTTCGTGGGCGTCGGCGTGTCCGGCGGCGAAGAGGGTGCGCTGCTGGGCCCGTCCATCATGCCCGGCGGGTCCCGGGAGTCCTACGACTCGCTGGGTCCGATGCTGGAGAAGATTTCAGCGAAATACAACGGCGAGCCGTGCTGCACCTGGGTGGGTACAGACGGTGCCGGGCACTTCGTGAAGATGGTCCACAACGGCATCGAATATGCGGACATGCAGGTCATCGGCGAAGCCTACGACCTGCTGCGCTCGGCTGCGGGCATCGAGCCCGCCGAGCAGGCAGAAATCTTCACTGAATGGAACAAGGGCCAGCTGAGCTCCTTCCTGATCGAAATCACGGCCGAAGTCCTCGCCCACACCGACGCGAAGACCGGCAAGCCGTTCGTTGACGTCGTCGTGGATTCCGCGGGCCAGAAGGGCACGGGCCGCTGGACGGTTGTCTCCGGCCTGGACCTGGGTTCCCCGGTCTCTGCCATCGCGGAATCCGTGTTCGCCCGCGCACTGTCATCGCAGCGCGGCCAGCGCGAGGAAGCACAGGGAGTCCTTGCCGGCGAGGAAGCCGCCGTCGAGCTTCCCGAGACCTTCGTGGAAGACGTGCGGCAGGCGCTGTACGCCTCCAAGCTGGTCAGCTACGCCCAGGGCCTGGACATGCTTACCGGGGCGGCGAAGACCTACGGGTGGGACCTGAAGCTGGATGAGATCGCCTCGCTCTGGCGTGCCGGCTGCATCATCCGCGCGGAACTGCTCGATGACATCATGAAGGCATATGCGGACGGCAAGGCTCCGGCCAACCTCCTGCTCGCCCCGGCGTTCGCCGAGTCCATCGCCCAGGCTCTTCCGGCCTGGCGCCGGGTGGTGTCCGTGGCTGTTCAGCTGGGCATCCCGGTTCCGGTCTTCTCGTCCTCCCTGGCCTACTACGACGGCCTGCGCCGCAAGCGCCTGCCTGCCGCCCTGACCCAGGGCCTGCGCGACCTGTTTGGCGCGCACACCTACAGCCGCGTGGATGCCGAAGGCACCTTCCACACGCTGTGGAGCGGGGATCATTCCGAAATCGAAGCCGTGGACACCCACTAGTCCTCCGGCACGCAAAAGTCCGGCTGCCCCAAAGGGGGCAGCCGGACTTTTCGCTTTTGTAGCTAGATGTAGATCGCCGGATCCACGTACTCCGCCGGGTCAACGGCAGGCTGGTTCATCTTGGCGTCACGGTGCCGCCACGTCGCGGGAATACCGGTGATGATCGAGTCCGCAGGCGCGTCCTTGACCACGACGGCGTTGGCACCCACCGCGCTGTTGGCGCCGATGGTTACCGGCCCCAGGATCTTCGCGCCGGCGCCGACGACAACGCCGTTGCACAGGGTGGGGTGCCGCTTCACCCTGGCCAGGGAACGTCCGCCGAGGGTCACCCCGTGGTAGAGCATGACGTCGTCGCCGATTTCCGCTGTCTCCCCGATGACCACTCCCATGCCGTGGTCGATGAAGAAGCGCCGGCCGATGGTGGCGCCCGGATGGATCTCGATGCCCGTGGCGAAACGCGCGAACTGCGAGAGTGCGCGTGCCGGGAAACGCAGTGCCGGGTTGGCCCACATCCGGTGGGTCAGGCGGTGGATCCAGATGGCGTGCAGTCCGGAGTAGACAATGAGGTTCTCGAGGGAACCGCGCGCCGCCGGGTCATGGGACGCGGCGGCGGTGAGGTCTTCGCGAAGGCGGGACAGGAAACTCACGGGTGACTTTCTGCTTTGGGGTACCCGCCGTCGCAGGCGGGGCTGGCTAGCCGCGGATGTCGTCGTAGAGAACGGTGGAGATGTAGCGTTCTCCGAAGTCACAGACAACGGCCACGATCAGCTTACCGGCGTTTTCCGGGCGCTTGGCGAGCTCAAGGGCCGCCCAGACTATGGCACCGGATGAAATGCCTCCCAGGATTCCCTCCTTGGTGCCCAGCGCACGCGCAGTGGCAACAGAGTCCTCGATGGAGGCATCAAAGACCTCATCGTAGATCTCAGTGTCCAGGATCTCGGGAATGAAGTTGGCGCCGATGCCCTGGATCTTGTGCGGTCCGGGGGAGCCTCCGTTAAGGATGGCGGAGTCCTTCGGCTCGACCGCCACGATCTGCATGCCCGGCTTGCGCTCCTTGAGGACCTGGCCAACACCGGTCACGGTGCCGCCGGTGCCCACGCCGGCCACGAAGATGTCCACCTTGCCGTCGGTGTCGGCCCAGATCTCCTCGGCCGTGGTGGTGCGGTGGATCTGCGCGTTTGCTGCGTTGGCGAACTGCTGTGCCCAGATGGCGTTGTCCGTGGTGGCCACGATTTCCTTGGCCTTTTCCACGGCACCGCGCATGCCGTCCGCTCCGGGGGTCAAGACAATCTCCGCACCGAAGGCGCGCAGCATGACCCGGCGCTCGGTGGACATGGTTTCCGGCATGGTCAGGATGACCTTGTAGCCGCGGGCAGCGCCCACCATGGCAAGGGCGATCCCCGTGTTACCCGAGGTGCCTTCGACGATCGTGCCGCCCGGCCGCAGCGCGCCGGCCTTCTCGGCAGCATCGACGATTGCCACGCCAATGCGGTCCTTGACCGAGTTAGCGGGGTTGTAGAACTCGAGCTTGACTGCGACGTCGCCGGGCAGGCCCTCGGTGAGGCGGTTCAGGCGGACCAGCGGGGTGCCGCCGACCAGCTGGGTGACGTCGTCGTAAATTCGTGCCATGGTGTGTGTCCTCTGTTCGTCGGAGCCTGTGAACCGGATGCGGAACGCTTTCTTCCTCAAGCGTATCCGCACGCATTCATAGGGTCAGTTGTCAAGCCATTCGGCGTAATATTTCCGGGCCTTGGCAAGCTTGGGATTAATGATCACCTGGCAATAGCCCTGCTCCGGGTGCTTCGCATAGAAATCCTGGTGGTACTCCTCCGCGCGGTGGAACACGGGCAGCCGGGTAATCTCGGTCACGATCGGGTCGCTCCACAGTGCCTGGGCACGGTCCCGCGCCTTCTCCATCTCTTCGCGTTCCTCTTCGGTCCGGTAGAACATCGAGGAACGGTACTGCGTGCCGACGTCGTAGCCCTGGCGGTTCAGGGTGGTCGGGTCGTGGGAGATGAAGAACATGTCCAGGATGACCTCCGCGGGAACAACGTCCTCGTCAAAGGTCACTTCCACAACCTCGGCGTGGCCGGTGATGCCGGAGCAGACGCTTTCATAGTCCGGGTGCGCGGTAAACCCGCCGGTGTAGCCGGAAACGACGCTGCTCACGCCGCGGGTCTTCTGGTAGATGGCGTCGAGGCACCAAAAGCAGCCTCCGCCGAGAACATAGGTCTTCATGCCAATGTATAAGCCTCCGCGCGCTGCAAAGATTCCCTGCCCGCAATCCTCCGCCGCGGCGCCCCCGCGGGAGCACCGTGTTCCCTTACCCGGCAGCGGTGCCGGTGCGGTAGAACTATTGCTATGGAAACCCCAAGCAATCCAGACGCCCGGGCCAGCGCCGAAGAACCGGCCGGGGCAGGCGGCAGTGAATCCGGACAGGAGGCGGCGCAGGCCCGGCTCGGCGACGTGCTCCTGGCTGTCGAGGAACTCTGGCCCGAGTCCCTCGCAGAGGACTGGGATGCTGTAGGCATCGTTGCCGGCCGCCCCGAGCGCAGCGTGGAACGGATCCTGTTTGCGGTGGACCCCACGCACGAGGTTATCGATGAAGCCCTGGAGTGGGGGGCAGACCTGCTCATTACGCACCACCCCCTGCTGCTCAAGCCCGTGCATTCGGTAGCCGGCACGGGTTTCAAGGGAGATGCCGTACACCGGCTGATCGAAGGCGGCTGCGCCCTGGTGACAGCCCATACCAACGGTGACAGCGCCGTCGGGGGTGTCTCCGACGTCCTCGCCGACGCGTTCGGCCTGCAGGACACCGTTCCGCTGGCCCCTGCAGCCAACGGCCTTCCGGAAGAAGGCATCGGCAGGGTGGGCAACCTTCCGGAGGTCGCCACCCTGGCCGAATTTGCCGAGCTGGTCTTCAGCATCATGCCGGCCGTTGCCGGCGGGGTGCGCGTGGCCGGAGACCCGCAGGGGCTCGTGCGGCGCGTCGCTGTGTGCGGCGGGGCGGGGGACAGCCTCTTCGGCGCTGTCCGGGAACAACAGGCAGACGTTTACGTGACCGCGGACCTGCGCCATCATCCTGCCTCGGAAGCCCGTGAAGCTGCGGTCAACGGCCGGCCCTACCTGATTGATGTCTCCCACTTTGGCAGCGAGTGGCTGTGGCTGACCCCCGCTGCGGGTGCCCTGGAGAATGTGCTTGCGGACCAGGGGTTCAGTGTGGAGACCCGGGTCAGTACGCGCAACACCGACCCGTGGGACTTTATCCTCACTCCTGGCTAGGCAATCACGCCTGCCAGTGGCATAGGCTAGGAAAGCCGCACCAGTCAGGCAAGCGGAATATGTGGAGGTATTTGGTGGCAAAAGCATCACCGGCCGAACAGCTTCGGCTGCTCGACCTGCAGGCGTTGGATTCCAAGATGAGGCAGCTGGATTCGCGGGCCCGCAGCGTCCGCGAAAACCCCGACCTCAAGGCCCTTGCCGCCAAGGCCGCCGCCGCGCGTTCCGCTCTCGGTACAGCCGCGACCCAGAGCGCCGATATTGAGCGTGAGCTTGCCCGCGCCGAAGCAGACGTTGCCTCCGTAACCGCCCGCCTGGAGCGGGACCAGAAGCACTTGGACAGCGGATCCGGCGGTTCAAAGGAACTGACCGCCCTGCAGAGTGAGATCGAGTCGCTCAGCCGCCGCCGGTCGGACCTGGAAGACACCGAACTCGAAGTCATGGAGCGGCTCGAAGCTGTCCGGGGGGCCGAAGCGGAGCGGCGCGCCGAGGCCGTGTCCGCCGAGGCTGAGCTTGCGGACCTGGAAGCAAAGCGCGACGCCGAGCTGGCGGAAATCGAAGCCGAGCGTGCAGAAACCCAACGCCAGCGCACCGAGCTGGCGGGGCGCTTCGCCCCGGATCTGCTCGCCGTCTACGAACGGACTCTGGCCCGCCACGGAATCGGCGCAGCCCGGCTGTTCCACGGCACCTCCGAAGGCTCCGGCATGCAGCTGAGCCCCGGCGACCTTGCGGATATCCGCAAGGCAGCCGAAGACGACATCGTCTTCTGCCCGGACTCCGGGTGCATCCTGGTCCGTTCATCGGAGTGGGGCAGCTAAGCGGTGACCCTGTTTGACCCTTCGGACACGCCAGTGTCCGCACCGGCGGGTGCCCGGCGGACCCTTATCGTCGAGGCCGACGGCGGCTCCCGCGGGAATCCCGGCCATGCCGGCTACGGTGCGCTGGTGCGGGATCCCGAAACGAACCAGATCCTGGTGGAAAAGGCAGAGTACCTGGGCATTGCGTCCAACAACGTTGCCGAGTATTCAGGATTAATCGCTGCCCTCGAACTGGCACATGAGATCGACCCGGACGCCTGGATCCTGGCCAAGATGGACTCCAAGCTGGTGGTTGAGCAGATGAGCGGCCGCTGGAAGATCAAGCACGAAGACATGCAGCGACTGGCCCGCAAAGCCCGCTCCGTCGTCGACCCGCACCGTGTGAAGTACCAGTGGATACCGCGGGAAATTAATAAGGACGCGGACCGGCTGTCAAACGAAGCCATGGACGCAGGGATCGCCGGTGTCCCGTGGAAGGGGCGGCAGCTTCCCGGCGCCGCGGACACCGGTTCCGGAACTGGAACCGGTGCGGACGACGCGTCGTCGGCGCCGGCAGCGCCGGAGCCCGTACCGACCGGACGCCTGCACCACGTGGAGATCTGGGTGCGGGACTTTCCCCGAGCCGAAACCAGCATCGGCTGGCTGCTTGAACGACTCGGATTCGTGCGTACGGACTCCTGGAAAACCGGCGCCAGCTGGACGGGAACCGGAGGATATATCGTCATCGAGGCGGGACCCGACGTCGTTCCCGGCGAACACGAGCGCCGCCGCCCGGGCCTGAACCACCTGGCCTTCGGTGCCGGAACGGCCGCGGAAGTTGATCTGCTGGTCCGCCGTGCTGCCAGCCATGGCTGGACACTGATGTTCCAGGACCGGCACCCGCACGCCGGGGGACCGGGTCACTACGCTGCCTACCTTGAAAACGGGGACGGGTTCGAAGTCGAACTGGTGGCCGACCGGCCCTAGTGGTCTTCCGGAAGGATCAGGTTGAGCTGGTAGGGCTTGCGGCCCGCGGGCGGTACCAGCTCCGCCTCCCACTTCTCCGCAGCGGCGTCACGGAGTTCCTCAGCGGACGACGGGGCAGTCCCTGAACGGGTGAGCAGGTGCCGCGCCAGTTCTCCACGGGTGTGCTTGGCAAAGTGGGACACCACCTTGCGTTCACCATTCCGGATCTGGAAGACGTTAACGGCTGCGGTGTCCTGCTGCGGTGGCTGCCACGCAGCGGCATACGTGCTGGAACGGCAGTCCACTACCAGCCGGCCTTCGGCATGTCGCCCCAGCGGGTCCGCCAGCGCGGCCTTCCAAAAGGCAGCCAGCCGTCCGCAGCCCGGAAGGCTCGTGCCCATGGAGAGCCGGTAAGCCGGGATGGCGTCGCCAAAACCGATGGCGCCCCACAGCGCAGAAATGACAACGACGGCTTTCTCGGCAGAGTCCTGCTGGGCAGGGGTGAGGGTCGTGTAGCCCAGGGCGTCGTAGAGCACTCCGGAGTAGATTCGGTGCGCCGGTGCGCAGGGTTCGCTCTCCAGGACAGTGTTGCGGCGCACGTCCTCAGCGAGGGAAGCGCCGACGCCCAGTACTGCATGCGCGTCCGGGGCGGCACTGGCCTCCATGAGGGCGGCGAGGACTTCCTTACGGGCCGCGGCCAGCTCCGGAAAGTGCAGGGAGTCAGTGTTCAGGGTCGGACCCGCCGGCGGGCGGGTCTTGCCTTCGGAAGGGGGCAGGAGGATCAGCACTGATTAATCGTAAGGTCCTGCGGCAGGTAGCATTGACCGCGGGACGGGTTGGCCAGGCAATCGCGTCAGGACGGTCTTTGGACCGGACCTGCCGAGGAAAGTCCGGGCTCCGCAGGGCAGGGTGGTGGGTAACGCCCACTCGGGGAAACCCGCAGGCCAGTGCCACAGAAAACAGACCGCCCGCGTTTATCCGCGGGTAAGGGTGAAACGGCGGTGTAAGAGACCACCAGTGCCCCGGGTGACCGGGGCAGCTAGGTAAACCCCACTCGGAGCAAGGCCATACAGGGTGCGTTTGAGGGCTGCCCGCCCGAGCATCCGGGTAGGCCGCTGGAGGAAACCGGTAACGGTTTCCGGAGATGGATGATTGCCGCCTGCACCGCCGGTAACGGTACGCAGGTACAAAACCCGGCTTATCGGCCAGCCCGTCCCGCCCACCGCGCATTATGTACACCCCTTGTTGCGCGTACAAGCAGCTTGAGGCGTTCCAGGGGAATTTCGGCTGACTTATTTCTACCGGTAGGGCGCGTCATGCACCTGCATGAAGCTCGGCTATTCTGTGTCGATGATCACGCATCCCGCGCCCGGCAGGCACCTCGTGGTGCGCAACGCCAATTTCCGGGCACTCTGGGTTTCCTCCACCATGGGTATCCTGGGCGGCTCGGTGACCGCTGTGGTCCTGCCCGTCATCGCGGCGGTGGAACTCGGGGCCAGCGACTTCGCCGTTGCGGCGCTCTCCGGGATGGTGTTCCTGCCCTGGCTCCTGTTCGGCCTGCCGGTTGGCGTTGTGGTGGACCGCCGCCGGCGCCGTCCCGTCATCCTGCTCTCGCTCGTGGCCCGCATTGTCCTGCTCGCAACGCTTCCCATCGCCTATTGGATGGGCGTGCTCACCACGGCGCAGCTGTTCATCGTTTCGTTCCTGGCGGGACTTGCGGCCGTGTACTTCACGCTCGCCGAAGCAGCCCTGATTCCGCGGGCGGTCACGAAGGATGAGCTTATTGAGGGCAACGGGCTGATGACCGGCTCGGGTGCGTCCGCCGACGCCGTCGGACGCGGGCTGGGAGGCTGGATGACCCAGGCCGTGGGGGCGTCGAATTCCCTCCTCGTGCAGCTGGGCGCATCTGTTGCCTCTTTCATAGCCATCCTTGGACTCAAGGTGGAAGAGGCCGTCCCGGACGCTTCCGAGAAGCGCCACATCTGGCGGGAGATGAAATCCGGCCTGAGCTACTCGCTCAGTACCACTCCGCTGCGGGTGCTGCTGCTCGTGGCGGCGCTGTGGAACCTCGGGGGAAACATTGTTGTGTCCCTGATCGTCCTGCTGGTGGTGCGCACACTGGGGGAGAACGGAACATGGCTCGGATTCCTGATGGCGGCGACGGCGGTGGGCGGCACCCTGGGCGGACTCACCGTGAAGCGGCTCGCCGACCGCTTCGGTTCGGGAGTGGTGTGGCGGTACTCGATGTTCCCGGCAGCAGCCGGATATGCCGCACTGCTGCTGATGACTCCCGGCTGGGGGATGCTGCCCGGCTTCTTCGGCATGTTCCTGACGGGGCTGGCCATCTCCATGAACATTGTGGTTTCAACAAGTTTCCGGCAGCGGGTTTGTCCCCCGGACATGATGGGGCGCCTGGGATCCGCCACCAGGATGGTGAGCTGGGGGATGCTGGCGGTGGCTTCGCTCCTGGCCGGGGTGCTTGCCACCACCATCGGAGTGCGCGGCGGTATCGTCGTCGGGATCCTCATCGCGGTGCTGGCGCCGTTTATTGCCTCGCGAGGACCGCTGAGGGGCGTCCGGCACCTCGAGGACCTCGAACCGGCTCCTGCAGACGCAGCGCACCCCGGGAGGCCGGCCCAGGAGCAGTCCACGCTGTGATGAACATCTCCCATCCCCGTCCTGAGGTTGGTCTGTGGCCTAATACACTTGTAAGTGTTTCGCGGCCGTGTCCAGCGCCGCGGAGCATCAAGACACGGCCCAAGCGGGCTTGCTCCGGCACCGGCGCCGGAGGACTTACCAACCGGTCACAAAGCAGTGCCGGCTGAGACAAAGGATGTGAAGATCTGTGAGCCAGAAGTCCGATACCTGCCTGGATGCGTGGATGGACAGGGAGGCTATGGCAGAAGCCATGATCCCGCTCATTGGCCGGCTCTACCGGGAGAACAGCGTTGTTACCTCGGTTCACGGCCGTCCGCTGGTCAACCGCTCAGTCATCGACATTCTGAAGGCGCACCGGTTCGCCCGCCAGATTGACGACGTCGAGCTGCCGGTTTCCGAAACCCTGCCGATCCTGAAGGCCCTCACCGAACTTGAGCTCGGAGCGGCGTCAGTGGACCTGGCCCGGATGAACGCCAAGTACCAGCGCGAAGGTAACGGTGCGCCGCTCGTGGACTTCCTGCGGGACGAACTCTCGGAGGTTGCCGGCAAGCATGGCGCGGACGAGCGGACCAGCACCGATGTAGTCCTTTATGGCTTTGGCCGGATCGGCCGCCTGCTGGCGCGGATCCTGATCGACCACGAAGGCGGCGGGCATGGCCTGCGCCTCCGGGCGATCGTGGTGCGCAAGGGTGCCGAAAATGACCTGGTCAAGCGCGCCAGCCTGCTGCGCCGCGACTCGGTGCACGGCGCCTTCCCCGGCACCATCACCGTCGATGAGGAAACGAACACCATCCTCGCCAACGGAACTCTGATCCAGGTCATCTATTCCAACGACCCGGCTGCGGTCGACTACACGGAGTACGGCATCAAGGACGCGATCGTGGTGGACAACACCGGCCGCTGGCGCGACGCGGACGGACTGGCCCAGCACCTGAGCGCCAAGGGCGTTTCCCGGGTACTCCTGACCGCACCGGGCAAGGGCGACCTGAAGAACATTGTCCACGGCATCAACCACCAGTCCATTACCGACGAAGACAAGATCCTCTCCGCAGCGTCCTGCACCACCAACGCCATCACTCCCGTGCTGAAGGTGCTCAACGACAAGTTCGGGATCGTCAACGGTCATGTGGAGACAGTCCACTCCTTCACCAATGACCAGAACCTCATCGACAACTTCCACAAGGGCGACCGCCGCGGACGCTCTGCCGCACTGAACATGGTCATCACGGAGACCGGTGCCGCCAAGGCCGTGGCCAAGGCCCTTCCGGAACTCGCCGGCAAGCTCAGCGGCAACGCCATCCGTGTTCCCACCCCGGACGTATCCATGGCCATCCTGAACGTGAACCTCGAAACCGGGACCACCAAGGAAGAACTGAACACCTTTCTCCGGGAGACCTCGCTGAACTCGGAGCTGCACAAGCAGATCGACTACATCGATTCCCCTGAGGTTGTTTCGACCGACTTCGTAGGCTCCAAGCGCGCCGGGATCGTGGATGGGCTGGCCACGATCTCCAACGGCAAGAACGCCATCCTCTACGTCTGGTATGACAACGAGTACGGCTACAGCTGCCAGGTGATCCGCGTGCTCGAAGAGATGGCGCATGTGAACCCGCCGGCGTTCCCGCGGGCCGAAGAACTCGTCGCTAGCGTGTAGCGGAGTTCCTGCACAGCAAGACGCCCCGCCGGTTCTGCCGGCGGGGCGTTTTGCTGTGCAGGCTGTATGTCGGCGGCGTAACTAGTGGCCGAACGGATCCGGATCGACGCCTGGCATCCAGGTGAGTCCCGGGACGTTCCAGCCGTTGTTCTTCAGGACCTTGCGGGCCTTGCGTCCCCAGCGTTCGTTCAGCCGGTCAACGTAGAGCTTGCCGTCCAAATGGTCATATTCATGCTGCAGGACGCGCGCAAACCATCCGGTGGCCTCGAACTGAACGGGCGATCCCGTCTCATCGAAGCCGGTGACCCTGGCCCAGTCCGCACGGGTCAGCGGAAAGTTCTCACCCGGCACGGACAGGCAGCCTTCGGTGTCGTCGTCAGGGTCCGGCGCGGAGCCGGGCACCTTGGACGTTGTCAGCACCGGATTGACCACGACGCCGCGGTCCGGAGCGTCGTCGTCGTTAGGGTAGTCAAAGGTGAAGATCCGCAGGCCCACACCCACCTGGGGTGCAGCGAGGCCCACGCCGTTGGCGACGTCCATCGTTTCGTACATGTCGGCAACGAGCGTGCGCAGTGCATCGTCAAACTCCGTCACCTCCGCTGCCCGGCGGTGGAGGACGGGTTCCCCGTAGATGGTGATAGGGCGGACGGTCATGGGTTCTGCTTTCCGTGCTGGGGCAAAGGGGGAGTGATGCTGCGGCCAATAACTTCACGCATGATTTCGGAGGTTCCGCCGAAGATCGTGAGTAAACGGGCAGCCAGGAAGGCCTGCGCCACCGGGTATTCCATGATGTAACCGTAGCCGCCGTGCAGCTGGAGGCAGCGGTCGGTCACGGATTTGGCCCGTTCAGATGCCCAGAGCTTGGCCTTAGCTGCCGAGACTGCATCCAGGGTGCCGTGGTTGAATGCCCGCACGGCCGAGTCCACATACGCTTCGGTGACTTCCACTTCGGTCAGGACGTCCGCCAGTTCAAAGCGCGTGTTCTGGAAGTCGCTGATCCTGGCGCCGAAGGCCCCCCGCTCCGCCGTGTACAAGGCGGTGGCGTCGTAGACGCTCCGCGCCACGGCGGAGGACGCGACGGCGATGGCCAACCGGCCCTGGGGGAGCTGTCCGGCGGCATACTCAAGTCCGCGCCCCTCCTCGCCCACCAGGTTGCCGGCGGGGATTACGACGTCATCGAAAAACAGTTCGGCAGTGTCCGAGGCTTTGAGGCCCATCTTGTCGAGCTGGCGGCCGGTTGAATAGCCGGAGGTCTTCTCCACCATGAACATGCTGAAGGAGCGTGCCCCTCCGCGGCCGGTACCGCCGTCGGTCCGTGCCAGGACGAGGGCCGCGTCACCGGTGATTCCGTTGCCGATGAAGGTTTTCTGGCCGTTGAGGAGCCAGTCGCCGTCTGCGTTGCGGACGGCTTTGGTGCGGATGCCCCGGAGATCGCTTCCCGCGCCGGGCTCAGTCCACGCCACGGACGTCACGATGTCTCCGCTGACCATTTGGGGGAGCCAGCGCTCCTTGAGGTCCTCCGAACCGTAAGCCAGGAGATGGGGGAGCACCATGTCGTCGTGCAGGTGGAAGGCCAGCCCGACGGCGAGGTGGTTGGCGCGCGCGAACTCCTCATCCATGACCACGCGGTAACGGTAGTCAGGCATGCCTGCTCCACCGAACTCCTCCGGCACGGCAAGGCCCAGCAGGCCCTGCTCGCCGGCGGACTTCCACAACCGCCGCGGCATCCGGTGGTCTGTTTCCCAGCCGGAATACCCCGGAGCCACTTCCCGCTGGTTGAATTCGCGGGCGAGTTCACGGAAAAGCCCGTGGTCCTCATCGAAAAGCGTGCGTTCCAACGCGGCGCCTCCTAAGTTCTGTCCTGCCCGTGCGCGTCGAGTCAGCTGGGGGGATACGTAAAAGACCGCCCCGGAAAAATCCGAGGCGGTCTTTGTGAAGCTGGAAACCAGCCTCTTCCGGGTGAGTAACGGGGGTTGAACCCGCGACCTCCTGGACCACAACCAGGCGCTCTGCCAACTGAGCTATACCCACCATGTGCACTCAGATTATTCATTTCCAAAGTCCAGGCGAGTGGTCTTTGCAAACTCATTTATCTGAGGCAGCGGATACAAGCTTACACGGTTTTTTGGGTGCTTTTGACACAAGTGCGCCGCAGCGGCCCAAAAGTGATGCAGCTAACTTCCGGCAGCCGATTCGGTGACCTGGGCTGCGATCTTTTTCGACGCAGCCGAGTCCGGTCCCGGCGCCGGAACGAAGATCGCTTCACGGTAGTACCGCAGCTCGTTAATGGAGTCCTGGATATCCCCCAGGGCGCGGTGGCCTCCGTTCTTGGCAGGAGACTGGAAGTAGGCACGCGGGTACCAGCGCCGTGCAAGTTCCTTGATGGTGGAGACATCGATGATGCGGTAGTGCAGGTAGTCGATGACCTCCGGCATGTCGCGTGCCAGGAACATCCGGTCTGTTCCCACCGAGTTGCCCGCCAGCTGGGCCTTCTTCGGTTCGGGTACCCACTTGGTGATGTACTCAATGACTTCGGCCTCGGCCTCCGCCAGGGTCATGCCGCCGGGCAGTTCATCCAGGAGCTTGGAAGTGGTGTGCATCTGGCGGACGAAGTCGCCCATCTGTTCCAGGGCGGAGTCTTCCGGCTTGATGACGACGTCGACGCCGTCGCCGAGGATATTCAGCTCGGAGTCCGTCACCAGCACAGCAACCTCGATCAAGGCGTCGGCGCTGATGTCCAGCCCGGTCATTTCACAGTCGATCCAGACAATGCGTTCATTTGTTATTGGCACGGGATAAATGTACCCCGCGGCGCCGGACCGCTGCTGGCTATAGGCTCGAGTGGCTTCGCTGCCGGCGGTCGTGGCGCTCGGAATCCGCAGTCTGGACCGGCTTCCCGGCAACGGGTACGTAAGGCTGCAGGGGCAGGGACCCGGTTTCCGGTGGGCCGAAGGTGCGGGTCCAGCGGCTGGCCTGCGAGCCGGTCCCGTCGGGTACCGGGGCACTCAGGAATTCCCGGGCCGCGCCCGGAGCCAGGGGAATGGCGGGGGCCAGTGGATGCTCCGGTGCGCCCGGCGCACCTATGCTTCGCCGGAGGTCCGCGGCGGGCGCCGTCGGTTGAGGCCTGGGTGCTGCAGCCGCGCCGACACGTTCCGGAAGTGCCGGGACCCGTGAGGCGTACCAGGCCGTGCCGAAGGCAGCGAGGACAAACGCCGAGGTGCCGACGGCGACAGGCACCGGGATGCGGGCCCACAGCAGTGATGCAAGGGTGGTCGCGGAGATGAACAGCCCCCAGCCGAGGAGCTCGGGGCTGCGGCGTGCGCTGCCCGGCCGGTTTGCGGCGCGCTGACGGCGCCGCCTCACTTCTGGTTCTGCCCGGTGGCGCCCCACAGCCCGTCCCGCCTTGCCTCGTCCGATCCAACCCAGACAGTCTATGTGAGCCGCGCCCCACTGGCCGCGCAGCGCGCCGCGTCAGAGGGCATGCACATGTCGCGATGCTAATATTTGGCCTGACGAAGCCGCCCTGACCCGCCCCCGCACAGGGAATCCGGGCCCGGAAGGTTTCGCCGCGGCTGGCGCCTGCGTCCGCCCGAGGAGGCGTTTGCTTTCGAACCTGGTGCCCGTTCGCTGGGACCCGCCGTACGAACCAGAGATTGGAACGACCCACGATGACCGCCCAGGTCCCTGCGACCGAGCCTTCGTCTCCCGAAACGGAGAGCACGAAAACCGACCATCCCAACGTCGCGATCATCCATGGGTTTATCGGCTCAGTGATGATGCTTGCCGGCTCCTTCGGGGTCGGCTGGCTCTCTCTATCCTCTTATGAGCTGCGCCGTATTGAGTTCATTATGTGGCTTCGCTTCGAGCCCGCCGGTGCGGTGATTTCCGTGCTCCTGCTGGCTCTGGGCGGCATGCTGCTGGTGCGCTCCTGGCTGCGCTTCGGGCAGCGGATTGGAGATTGGGGGCCGCAGTCACGCCCTTACGTGCTCAAGGCCATCCTGGCCTGGGGCGGACCGATGTGCCTCACGCTGCCGCTCTTTAGCCGCGACGTCTTTGCCTACATTGCCCAGGGCCTGGTCATGGTTAGCGGCCTGAACCCCTATAAAGACGGCTATTCCCAGATCTCCAACTACCTCCAGCTGGGGGCGGACGACCTCTGGGCACAGAGCCCCACGCCCTACGGGCCGATCTTCCTGTGGCTCGAAGAGATCGTGGTGCGGATTACCGGCGGACAGACCGAGTTCTCCATCCTCCTTTTCCGGCTGATCGCCCTCATTGGCGTGGCCATGTGCATCTACTACGTGCCCAAGCTCGCCGAGCTGCACGGCATCAACCCGAACCGGGCGCTGTGGCTCACGGCAGCGAATCCGCTCTTCCTTACCAACTTCATTGCCAGCATCCACAACGACGCGCTCATGATTGGCCTGGCCCTTGCCGGCCTCTACTACGCTGCAAACAAGCGCGGCGTCCTGGGGACGGTGCTCATCACGCTGTCCGTGGGGATCAAGCCCATCACCCTGATCTTCCTCCCGTTCATCGGCCTGATGTGGGCAGGCAAGGGAGCCTCGTGGCCGCGGAAGTTCCTGTACTGGTTCATGACCGCAGGGCTGTCCCTGGGGCTGCTGGCCATTCTCGGCGTCGTGAACGGGCTGGGCTTCGGCTGGGTGGGTGCGCTCAGTACCCCCGGCAGTGTCTGGATCTGGTACGCGCCCGTCGGCTTCGTCGGCCTGGTCGTGGCCACACTGGGTAACTCGCTGGGGCTGCCCGGCTGGTCCTTCGCCGACGTCGTGCATACCATCGGGCGCCTGGCTTCCCTCGCCGTCGCCGTCTGGCTGATGTTCGTGGGTGACTACTCCAGGCTGGTCCGCCGCCTGGCCCTCGCATTCGCGGCGATTGTCATGCTCGCCCCCATGATCCAGTCCTGGTACGTGGTGTGGCTGATTCCGCTGTTTGCCGTCACCGGCATCCGCAATGACTGGCAGGTCAAGACGCTGTACCTGTTCGTGTCCTTCTTTATGGTCTACGCGATCAGCGACCAGCTGGACATCTGGCCCTACTTCGAGTTCAGCCTGAGCGCAGCCCGGCAGATTGCCGCAGTGACTGCCGTCGCCTTTGCGCTCTACCTGATCTTCCTGGACCCGAAGACGAAGATCCTGTTCCGGAAGAAGCTTACGGAGCCGGTTCCGGGCGAACTTCGGATTCGCTGATCTTCCCGGCACGGGCCAGGGCAGTGATCTTGCCGAGCGACCACGCCAGCAGGGCCATCAGGAGCAGGTTCCGCAGCGTCAGCAGGACGGCCACGGCAACGTTGAGGTCGTTGTACAGCGCCTCGTAGAACACGGGGTAGACCAGCGTGGTCAGCGCTGCCACGGCGATCATCATTGAAGCGGGCAGCCGCCAGGCGCGCCCTTCCCAGGTCACGCCCACGGCAACTACCGCGCCCAGCCACAGCATGAACTGGGGCGAGCCAACCTTGTTGAAGACGATGAACGCGCTGACGAGGGCCAGCGAACCGGCTGCCAGCAGCGCGCCCGCGTCGGCTCCGCGCTTCACCGCCCAGACAAGCAGGAGCACGACGGCGACGGCGGCCAGGGCGAGGAGCGGAGTCATCAGCGCAGCAACGGGTTCTCCAAGGGCGCCCCGCACTTCGCGGGTATTGATGACCGTGTCTTCGTAGATGTGGGCATCTGACTGCCCCAGGATGGCCTGCCAGAGGCCGGGGGTGGTGAAGGGTGCCTCCAGCTGCATTCCACGGTCGCCCTGGGCGCCCATGAAGCTCAACAGGTGCGGCAGCCCGCCGGCAGCGGCGACGACGGCCGCCACTGCGGCAGAGAAGGCGGCGCCGGTGGCCAGGAGCGTCAGGCGCTGCTTCGATACGGCCAGGACGGCCAGGATCACGGCAGCCGGCCAGACCTTGATCCAGGTGGCGGCAGACAACAGAAGGGACGCGATGACCGGGCGGGTGGCAAGCCACAGCAGGCCCATGATCACTAGGGGAGCGGTGAGGCCGTCAATGCGCCCGATGGCTACCGGCCCCAGCAGTGCGGTAATGCCCAGCCACCAGTACGCAGCGATGCAGCGCACCCGGGTGCGCCCGGCGGTGAGGACGGCGAATGCGGCAGCATTGAGTCCGGTAAAGATGAGGAACCAGGCGAACTGGTAGGGGCCGTACCCGAAGACGGCCGCGAGCAGCATGGGGGCCAGCGCTCCGATGGGGTAGACCCAGTCTGTGCTGATTCCCTGCCATTGACCGTCCTGCAGTCCTTCGAAAGCCCACTGGCGGTAGAACTGGATATCGCTGAGCACTTCGCCGGTGAAGATCAATGGCGAAAGGAGGCCGAAAAAGAGCAGGTGCACACCCGCGAAGGTCAGCCACAGGACTCCGGAACGCGTGTAGCTGGGCTGGCCGGCAACGGGGATGGACGACATGCTCGGTGGTACTCCTTAGCAGGGGATTCCGAGGCGCGCAGGCTGCCGCACCCCAGCGATAAGGGTACCTGCGGCGCGTGGGCGGCATGCAATCGGCAGCCGAACACGGAATACTGTAGGCATGTCCGACCGAACAGAACATTCGATCACTGCCGATTTTGACGTTTCCTCCTGGGAACCGACTCCCTACGTGGTGGAGGGAACCAACAGCGAACTCTCCACCGTTCGTGCGGTGAAGATCTTTGAAGGGCCAATCTCCGGCACCAGCGTTTCCGACCTCCTGCTGGCAGGGAACGCCACCGGGGCCGGGTACGTGGGGAGTGAGGTGTTTGCCGGCAGCGTCGAGGGACGCGAGGGCACCATGGTGATCCAGCACTGGGGACTGGCCGAGGGCGAAGCAACGGCCTCTTCCGGCCACATCATTCCCGGATCCGGGACGGCGGGCCTGGCCGGCATTTCCGGCAAGGCGGTTTTCTCCCAGACCGAGGACGGGCAGCACCGCCTTGAACTGCGGGTCTCCTTCCCGGACGCCCCTGACACCAACGGTCCGCAGCCGTCGGAGCTATCGGAAGACCGGCCTGCGGACGCACTGTAGTTCCCTGCCGAACGCCGCGCTCCAGCTGCCGGCGCTCAGTTCACCGGGAGCATGCCGGGAATCAGCAGCCATACTGCCGCTGCGGCGCAGGCCGCGATTACGGCAGCGAACAGCACAAGCCACACGGCGGACGGAACGCTCGAACGCTGGGCGAGGATCCAGGCGTCCGAGGACTGCAGCGCACTCCGCCGCCGGGTGTGGACACTGAGCAGGTTCAGCCAGTCGCGCACCGCTCCGACGAGGAGCGCTATTCCGAGCGCAGCCGTGACGTAGGCTGTCCCGCTCGGCGGCACAAACCACAGCAGCAGGACAGCGACGGCGGCACAGCCCAGCGCGATGGCCGCTCCCTGCAGATTCCGGATGAAGACCAGGGCCGCCACCAGCACCAGCACACCCGCGGACAACGCGGCCGAAGCCCAGCCGGTGGTCGCTGCCCAGACAAGGGCAAGGCCGGTGAGCGCTGGAACGGGATAACCCCAGAAGCCCGCCCAGACAGCGCCGAAGCGGGTTCGGCCGAGGCTGCGCATCTGACCCGAATGATCGAACCTCAATTCGATGCCGGTGATGCGATGCCCGGCAGTCAGGGCTGCAAAGGCATGCCCCAGTTCGTGGACGAATGTGACGAAGAGTCCAAACCAGCGCCAGGTCGGCGCCGGAATGGACAGGATGACCGCGGCAGCAGCAACCGGCAGCAGGAGCCAGGGTTGGGTCTCCAGGCCCTCCGCTCGGGTGAATCCGTCGGTGAGTTTGTTCCAGAAGTCAGCGGCCCAGCTCAAAGCTCCAGCTGGCCCCGCAGGATGGACCTACCCGAGTGCTCCGGATTCCCGTCGTGGGGCTCGTCGGAGATATCCACGATCGGATACGCACTGAGGTCAAGACCATCCGGAATCTTGAGGCGGGCTTCGGTCCCTTCCATCTCCCCGAGGCTGACCATGGAGGTGATGTCGGGGGAGATCAGCCAGACTTCACGGTAGCCGTCAGCATCACTGCTGCTGGACGTGATGACCAGTTCGCGTTCGCCGTCAGGCAGCAGATCCACGGTTGCTGTTCCCTCGTCGCTGTACGAGGGCAGTGGTTCCAGCGAAACCGAGGCAAGGACCTCCGGCTGCGGCTCGAACCCGCGGACGATGCCCCAGGTGGCCGCTCCGGCTACCACGACGGCGGCAGCTGCCGCAGCGAACCACTTTGTACCGCGGCGTTTGCGCCGTTCGTCGGCCAGTGAGACCGGAGGCGCCGTTTCTGCCGGGCGGGATGAGCTGTCAGTGTCCTGACGGGGGGTGCGGTCCGCCTGCTGGTCTTCCAGCGGGTCTCTCCGAAGCGAGGGGTCCAGTCCAAGAGCTGCGTGGATGCCTGCCCAGACGGCAGGCAGCGGGACGGACCCGGCCTCAACCGGGCTTCGCCCTGCCTTGACCACGCGGCCGTAGGCGCTGATCTCTCCTGCACACTGTTCACAGTGGGCCAGGTGTGCGGTTTCTTCGGCCGTAGGCTCCTCACCGAGTGCCAGGAGGGCCAATGCATCATCGTGCAGGTGCTGCATCGCTTACCTCCAATCGCTGCCGCAGTTGCATGAGTCCCCGCCGTATGTGGCTTTTGACAGTTCCCAGCGGCAGGCTAAGCTGCTCCGAGATCTGCTGGTGTGTCAGGTCTTCGTGGAAGGCGAGCCTCAAAATCGAGTGCTGGGGTTCGCCCAGGCGGGTGAGTTCGGCATCCAGGACGACTTTATCGGCGACGCCCTCCGGATCAGGGCCGCCGCTCCCGGCACGCTCACCGGCTGCTGCCGCACCCTCCAATACATCTTCCTCGCGCAGCCTTGAGGATGTCATGGTCGCTGATACGTTTCGCGCAATACCGATGAGCCAAGCCGCAAGGGTGGAGCGCTCGGGGGAGTAGGTCTCCCGATACCTCCAGGCTCGGATGAAAACTTCCTGGACGGCGTCGTCTGCCGCGTCAGTATCTATAAGGCGGCGGAGGGACATGGTCCGGACCAGCGGCGCAAAGCGGCGGTAAGCCTCGGCAAGTGCTGCCTCCTCACCTGCGGCGAAGGCCCGGTCCAGGCCGTCGTCGAGCTCGGGGACACCGGATGACATCGGGGCGGTTCTCCTGCCGTAAGCCTTTGTAGGGGCCGCGATCCTGAGGGTGCGCGTGCCGATTTTCCCTATGATACCGGTGTCGCCGTGAGCACAACGTTATCCTCATAGTCATTCTCCGTGTCGAGCCACTTTCCCCCGCAGGTAACCAGCTTGAGCAGATGGTCTCCTGTCCGGTCGAAGAGGCGGTGTCCGTCGAGGGACCGCTTGGCTATGTTCTCGACCTGCTGGGTCTGGTAGACGACCTGTGAGCCGTCTTCACGCGTCACCGTGACCCGTGTCCCCGGGGTGATGTCCTTGAGTCCGGCGATGGGCAGGACCTCCGTCCGGGAGTCAACATGGGCCGCCAGGACGGAGGACCCGGCGTCGGAACCCGGTGCCGGGCCGTATTTGTACCATCCGGCCTGGACGTGGTTGTTGGGGATCGTCATGGCCCCGTTGTCCTCGATGCCCACCGGTACGACCTCGAGGTCGATTCCGGTGCCCTCTACCTGGACCCTGACCGGTGCCGGGATGGTTTCGGCCGGCGCGGGCGTGGCCTGGCGGATGGGGATTCCGGAAGAGCTCTCGGGAGCGACGGCCGCGCCGGGGCCGGGGGACTGCTGCTGTGCCGGCCCTGCGCTGGTGGCGGTTTCGGCCGGCTCGTTGGCGGCAGGAACGGAAGCGCAGGAACCCAGGGCCAGTGCTCCGGCTGCCAGCCATGCAGCGAGGTATCCGCGGGAGCGTCCGGGTTGGTGCATGTTGGAGCCTTTCGAGTGTTGCGGTTCGCCGGTGCCTGACCGGTGCCTGGCCGGTGCCGGGGAGGAAAGCGGGAAGCCGGAAGGTGCAGTGCGGCCGGACCGCCGGCCGCACTGCACCTTCGTAAGGGCGGCAGTACACGCCCCGCGGAGACTACTCCGCGGAGGTTGCGCTTACAGCGCTCCGGCGGCGGGCAGCAACCGCGGTGCCGGCCAGGACCATCAGGGTCAGGCCGCCGGCGGCCGCGAGCATGATGCCGCCGTTGTTGTCCTGGGCAGCGGGCAGGGCGCCCGGAACTGCGTTCGGAGCGGTTTCCATGCCTTCGATGGTCTGGGTTGCCAGGGCAAGGTTACCGGCGTCCAGTGAGCCCCAGGCATAGACGATCGTGTGAACGCCTTCGGGCAGCGTCAGGTCTGCGGGGCCGATTACCGGTTCGGTGGTTCCTGCTGCAGCGACAGAAGCGGAAATCGTTCCGGGATCTACGGAGAGGGTCTTCTCGTCGGGGTTGGCGAGGTTGCTGATGACCGGCGAGCCGTTTGCCAACACATCAACCGCCGGGGCAGCCGCTACATGGCGGACAGTCAGGCCCGCTTTTCCTGCCTCGAGGGTGGAGGTGTCGTTCGTGTAGAGGTTGGCAGTCGGGGTTCCGTCCGCAGCGAGGTTGGCTACTGCCGTGAAGTTCCCGCCGGCGGTCAGGTCTGCCGTTACCGGGCCGATGATCGGTGCAGACGCATCAGCGGCATCCGGAGCGGTGATGGCCAGTTCATAGCTGCCCGCGGGAAGCGAGAGCGGCCCTGCCATGCTGCCGGGTGTGAAGTCGTCGAGAGTCAGTTCACCATTGACGTACACGTCCACAGTCGTATCCGGGACTGCATGGAATACGGAGAGCTGGGCCTCATCCGCTGCCGAGGCTGCGGGTGCGGCGGCCAGTCCTGCTGCGGCGGCGAGTCCTGCTGCTGCGAAAAGTGTGGTGGTCTTGCGCATGGCTTCTCCTCTTGGGTTCGGTGCCGGGTGCTGTGCCCCTGGCTCTTTGTGGCCTACACCTCCTTTACTTCCGGGCCCCGTGGTTTGGATGCAGATGTATGGATTTTTTTCTGGAAACTTTTCCCCGCCCCTGGCTGACAGTTCACGCAGGCCGCAACCGGTATGCCGGTGCGGGGGTCGCCGGGCGGTGCGTAGTATCATCTATTGGTCTGCCTCCGTAGCTCAATGGATAGAGCAACGGCCTTCTAATCCGTAGGTTGCGCGTTCGAGTCGCGCCGGGGGCACCAATCGCTGAAGCCTCCAGGACCGGTGTGCCTGGAGGCTTTTGCGTGCCGGGGTCCGCCTCCGACTCGCGTCTTCTCCTCCACAGACGTACCCGGTCAGGCACCGCGTCCCTCCTGTCCACCGTTGGAGTTGAAGCCAATCCTGGTCCCGCTCGGTGCGGCCAGACTGGGGAAACCGGCCAACCGCCGGCACCGAACGGCAGCAGAAGGGCAGAGCGATGACGGACAACATCACCCTCCGGGGTTTCGTGGCAACGGAGGTCCGCACCACTACGGCAGACAGCGGGCTGGCGATTGCCGGCTTTCGGATGTGCACCACCGAACGCCGCTTCGACCGGGAAACAGGACTGTGGCAGGACGGCCACACCAACTGGTATTCGGTGTCCATGTTCCGGCAGCTGGCCACAAATGCCGGTGTGAGTATCCACAAGGGGGACCGGGTAATCGTCACGGGGAGGCTCCGGGTGCGGCAGTGGGCCACAGACGCCGGACGCAGCGGAACAACAGTAGACATCGATGCCGATTCAGTCGGACACGACCTCATGTGGGGAACTGCCAACTTCCGTCGCAACAGCGTGGAAAGGGCACCGCTGCGCAGCGCAGGCGACGGATCCGCGCTTGCAGAACCGGGTGAAGGGAGCGACGGCTCATTCGAAGCCGATGTTGACCCTTCGACTGGCGAGCTGCTCGGTGCAGAGGCAGAATTCGCAGGAAGCGGCATGGCGGGCCTCGGAGAGGACTTCGACGACGCCCGGACGGCCGAACCGGAGCCCGCGGCATACTGACCCCTGCATGGCACAATGTCAGCATGATGGCAGCGGAGGGGTTCAACGTACAACCGTGCCGGCGGGCAGGGCTGGCTGCGGCGGCACTGCTGGTGGCGGTCCTGACCGGCTGTACCGGTGCGGACAGCAGCCCTGCCCTGCCGGCGGATACCGGCGCAGATACCTCCGCGAATACGGAGACGGCAGCACCTGGGCAATCTCCGGAGGGCCGGTCCCAAACCGCCCAGACGGCCCTCGCCAAACTGGTCGCGGAGAGTCCCGAACCGTCCCGTGAAGCCGTGCGCGCTGCCTGGGTCAGCGCGGGATTCAGCACCGAAGAAGTAGAGGTGTCGCAGGACGGCACCCCAGCTGGTTTGGCCGTGGACGCCATCGTCTCTGCGGCACCGGACGGAACGGAATGCCTGATCGGAGAAATCCGAGACGGGAAACTCGCCATGAGCACCGCGCCCGCACTCACCAATGGCCAATGTCTGCTGGGTGACGACCGCTAGGAGACTGCTGATTCCGGTCCGGACCCGGAGCGGGTAAACCCGGTTGCTCGCCGGTACTGCCGAAAATGGCACATAATGGCGTCTACGCACTAGCCTGAGAGCATGGCGGAATTTATCTACACAATGACCAAGGCCCGAAAGGCCGTTGGTGACAAGGTTATCCTCGACGACGTAAGTATGTCCTTCTACCCCGGCGCCAAGATCGGCGTGGTGGGGCCAAACGGTGCCGGTAAGTCCACCATCCTGAAGATCATGGCAGGTCTGGACACCCCGTCCAACGGCGAAGCCAGACTCAGCCCCGGATACACCGTCGGCATCCTCCTGCAGGAGCCGCCCCTGAACGAAGAGAAAACCGTCCTGGGCAACGTCCAGGAAGGCGTCGGCGAGATCTACGCGAAGATCCAGCGTTTCAACGAGATCTCCGAAGAGATGGCCCAGCCGGATGCGGATTTCGATGCGCTGCTCGAAGAAATGGGCAAGCTGCAGGAAGCGATCGACGCAGCCGACGCATGGGACATCGACTCCCAGCTGGAACAGGCGATGGATGCACTGCGCTGCCCGCCGCCGGACGCCGACGTAACCGTACTCTCCGGCGGTGAGCGCCGCCGGGTTGCGCTCTGCAAGCTCCTGCTGCAGAAGCCGGACCTGCTGCTGCTCGATGAGCCCACCAACCACCTTGACGCCGAAAGTGTCCTCTGGCTGGAACAGCACCTGTCCTCGTACCACGGCGCAGTACTGGCCGTTACCCACGACCGTTACTTCCTCGACCACGTAGCCGAGTGGATTGCCGAAGTGGACCGCGGACACCTGTACCCCTACGAAGGCAACTACTCGACCTACCTCGAGAAGAAGCGTGCCCGCCTGGAGGTCCAGGGCAAGAAGGACCAGAAACTGGCCAAGCGCCTCGCCGATGAACTCGACTGGGTCCGGTCAAATGCCAAGGGCCGCCAGACCAAGTCCAAGGCACGTCTTGCCCGCTACGAGGAAATGGCAGCCGAGGCAGAACGCACCCGGAAACTGGACTTCGAGGAAATCCAGATCCCGCCGGGCCCGCGGCTCGGTTCCCTGGTCCTTGAGGCGAAGGACCTTGAGAAGGGCTTCGGCGACCGCAAGCTCATCGACGGGCTGTCCTTCTCGCTTCCCCGGAACGGCATCGTGGGCGTGATCGGCCCGAACGGCGTCGGCAAGTCCACGCTGTTCAAGACCATCGTCGGGCTGGAACCGCTGGACGGCGGCGAGCTGAAGATCGGCGAGTCGGTCAAGATTTCCTACGTTGACCAGTCCCGCGGCGGAATTGACCCGAACAAGACCCTGTGGGAAGTCGTCTCCGACGGACATGATTTCATCCAGGTTGGGCAGGTTGAAATGCCGTCCCGCGCCTACGTGTCCGCGTTCGGATTCAAGGGTCCGGATCAGCAGAAGAAAGCCGGGGTGCTCTCCGGTGGTGAGCGCAACCGCCTGAACCTCGCCATGACCCTTAAGCAGGGCGGAAACCTTCTGCTGCTCGATGAGCCTACTAACGACCTTGATGTTGAGACCCTGTCCAGCCTGGAGAACGCGTTGCTTGAATTCCCCGGCTGCGCCGTTGTGGTCTCGCACGACCGCTGGTTCCTGGACCGGGTCGCCACGCACATCCTCGCGTGGGAAGGCACTGACGAGAACCCCTCGAACTGGTACTGGTTCGAAGGCAACTTCGAGGCCTACGAGCAGAATAAGGTTGAACGCCTGGGACCTGATGCGGCGAAGCCGCACCGGGTCACGCACCGCCGCCTGACCCGCGATTAGTCCGGGGTTCCCGGCCGCTGGTCACAGGAAAAAGCGCCCTGCCATTCGGCAGGGCGCTTTTTGGTGTGCGGGGACGGGAGGGCTAGCCGGCTGCGGTCAGATCCGGCAGGCGCAGCATCCCTTCCTGGGCGATAGTGGCAACAAGCTCACCGTTCCGGTTGAAGATGCGTCCCGTGGACAGGCCGCGGGCGCCGGAGGCGCTGGGGGACTCCTGGACGTAGAGCAGCCACTCGTCCACGCGCAGCGGCCGGTGCCACCACATGGCGTGGTCCAGGCTGGCGACGGACATTCCCCGTGTGGCCCAGGAAATCCCGTGCCGGCGCAGGACCGGTTCCAGGATGGTGTAGTCGGTGGCGTAGGCCAGCGCCGCCCGGTGGAGGTTCTGGTCATCAGGCATGGGACCGAAGGTCTTCATCCAAACCGCGTTGCGTGCAGTCCGCTCAGGGTCCGCCTGGAAATAAACCGGCTGGGAAACGTGGCGGATGTCCATGGGCCGGTAGTAGGACCATGCCTTGGCCACCGGGTGGTCGAACCCGGAAAGCAGTTCTGCCGTGGTCGGCAGCGACTCGGGATCAGGGATGCCTTCCGGCATGGGCTCCTGGTGGTCCAGGCCGGCATCCGGAATCTGGAATGAGGCAATCAGGGAAAGGATCGGCACGCCGTTCTGGTACGCGTGCGTCCGCCGTGCCGAGAACGAACGGCCGTCTCGCAGCCGCTCGACTCCGAAGGTGATGGGGACCTCCGTGTCCCCGGGGCGCAGGAAGTAACCGTGCATGGAGTGCATCAACCGGTCGGCGGAAACAGTGCGGGCGGCTGCGACCAGGGACTGGCCCAGGACCTGGCCGCCGAAGACCCTCTTGCGCGGTTCGTGCTGGGAGCCGCCGACGAAGATGTCCTCGTCAGTCTTAGCCCCTCCGGCGTCGCTGAGATCAAGTAGATCGATCAGTGCTGCGGTGGGGTCAAAGTTCGATGCCATGTGGGTCTGTCTCCTAGCGGGCGGGATGCATCAAGCACGGTTTGCAGTTGACTGCGAACCAATTTCGAGATTAGACGTACCCGCAGGCTAGCCCCAACATTTCAGCCCCGGCGCGGGCCGTGCCAGACGAACGTCACATCCGCCGGGCACCGGTGGGCGGGCTTTCGCGTCAGGAACGGTTCTCCTGCGAAGATGGGGTGTATGCCTGTCAACCGCTTTCCTATCCAGCTGCGCTTCGGCGACGAGGATTCAAACGGCCACGTCAACAACGTCCGCTACGTCCAGTTCCTGGAAGAGGCACGGGTCCGCCTGTCCCTGGTCCCGCTGCCTGGTTCCGGAGGCGCCGGCGAAGAACCCGAAACCTTCCGTTCCGTGACCCGTGAGGCAGGCAGCACGCTGGTGGCGCGGCAGGAGATCGAGTACTTCACGCCGCTGCTCTACCGTCCGGATCCGGTGTGGATCGAGATCTGGGTGAGCGCCCTGGGCCGGTCCAGCTTCTCCTACGGGTTCCGGCTGACCGATGGTGACAGCGGAACCGTGTACGCCGTAGCAGAAGCGGCCATGGTGATGGTCGAACGCGAGAGCGGCCGCCCGGTACCGCTTACGGAACGGCAGCGGGAGATCCTCGCGGGATGGTCCGGCGGCGACGTGCCGTTCCGGCGTGCAGCAGCGGGGGTTGCCGGATGACCGAAACACCCAGCCTCATTCTCGCCGATCCCCAGGTGACCGCGGACCTGCGCAACTTTGTCTCCCGCGCCCGCAGCGCTGACGACGGCGCTGTCCGGCTGCAGGCGGTCGGCGGGGTCCTGGCTGCGTATGTCTGTGTCCTGCGTCCCCGGGTGCTGGGCGAGCCGATGCCCACGGTGATCGGTATGCGGGCAATGCCGCTGGCGGTACCCGCGGCGCTGGATACGACGGTGCAGCTGTCCGCTGTGGCGGACCGGCTGGCCAGGCTGGACGACGGCGGCACTAAGCTGCCGGTGCCGCCCGTGACCGTCTCCGAAAACTGGGCCGGGATCAGTGCACCCCGTGCAGGGTGGGAGCGGGGGGAGGACGTAGACGTGACACTGCTTGAACAGGCGGCGCACCGCGGCATTAAAGAGGTAGCGGCACGCATTCCGGAGAACCCCGGCGCCGCGATGATCAGCAACGTCCGGGTGCCGATCTGGAGTGAACCGGTCGCCGGACTGCACGCCCAGCTTCCCGCGGGGGCTGCGTTCGCGGCCCTGACTCTCGGATTCCTGCCGAGCACGGGGACGGCCACGCTTTTCAGCAACGGGCGGTGGCAGCGGCTGAGCACCAGCACCGGACACGTGCTGGTGCGTCCGCCGTCGGTCCTGTTCTAAGCCGAGTTGACCATCGAGTGCGCGGCGCGCTCAAGGTAGTCCCAGAGCGTTGCCTCATGCAGCGGTGCGAGAGAGAGGGAGTCGACGGCGTCGCGCATGTGGCGCAGCCATGCGTCCCTCGCTGCCGGGGTGACCTTAAACGGCATGTGTCGCATCCGCAGGCGCGGGTGGCCGCGCAGTTCCCCATAGGTCTTAGGTCCGCCCCAGTACTGCTCAAGGAACAGCAGGAGCCGCTCCTTGGCGGGCCCCAGGTCTTCTTCCGGATACATTGGCCGCATCAGCGGGTCCTCAGCGACGCCGTCGTAGAACACATCAACGAGCTTCACGAACGTGTCATGGCCGCCCACAGCCTCGTAAAAGTTGTAGGCGGGGGTGCTGAAACCGGTACCGGAGGCGGCTGCCGACAGCGGCAGTGACGGCCCGGGACGGGACGGCTCGGTCATTTGCTGTCTTCTTCCTGTGCTGCCAGCGAGGTTGCTGTGGCGGGTTCGCGCGGCGGGACATAGGTGCCCTGGGACCGGTTGCCGACCATGGCGAGCTCTCCGTTGCGGATGTACCAGACAACACCGCGTTCATCGACCAGGCGGGTGATGCGAATGCCTACGGACTGGACGGTGCCGGTTATGGTTCCCACCTCTATGACGTCGCCAATACCGTACTGGTCTTCAATGCTGATGAAGAAACCGGCCAGGGCATCGCGGATGACTTCCCGGGCACCGAAGCCCAGGGCGATGCCCACAATGCCTACACTGGCGATCAGCGGCGCAACGTTGATACCAATGGCGCCCAGTACCATGATGACCGCCACGGTCCAGATGGCTACGCTCACGGAGCTGCGCAGCAGGGCGCCGATGGTGTCCGCGCGCTGTGCCCGCCGCTTATTGTCCAGGTTGCGCATTACCGGCTGGGCCCAGCGCAGTCGCTGGGACTGCAGGAGGGTGGAGCCTTTTTGGGCGCGGGCTACTACCTTTGCAATGAGGAAGCGGGCCACCAGCCAGAGAATCAAGGCGGCGAGGACGATGATCCCGCCTTCCAGGAGTCCGCTGAAATCGAACTCGCTCACTTCAATGCCCGGAGTGTCAGTCGTTGCCGTTAGCTGCACAGGTGCTGGGTGTCCTTAGGTATAGGGGGAGGGGTCCATACCTAGCCTACTGCCGAACCGCTCGCGGAACGTTCTCCGGCAGCCTGGTCAGCCGATCGTGCGGGCCTCGTGCTCCACCGGAAAGTTGACGCTGCGGGCAATAAAACACAGGCGGTGAGCTTCCTCATGCAGGGAAGTGGCCAGTTCAGGGGAGCCCTCTGAGATGTGGACTTCGGGACGCAGCAGCACGGAGGTGAATTCGCCGCTTCCATCCCGGTTCAGCCGCAGCGTTCCCTCTGCGTTGTCCCGGTAGGAGATGACGCTGATGCCGTTTTTCACGGCCACGTGGAGGTAGGAAAGCATGTGGCACTGGGCGAGTGCGGAGAGCAGCAGCTGCTCCGGATTCCAGCGGTCCCGGTCGCCGTGGAACGTGGGGTCCGCAGTGCCGGGCAGGTCCGGCAGGCCTGGGGCGCGGAGCACATGGTCCCGGCCGTAGCCACGGTAGGTCTGCGTGCCTGTGCCGCGGTTCCCGGTCCATTCGAGGCCGACGCCGTAACGGTGTTCAGAGAGGTTCACAGCTTTAAGCTACCGTGCCGGATCCCCATCCCATGGGCTGGGACCGGAATCCGGCACGAATACGGCGGGCTGGAGGACCAGCCTGCTAGCGGTCAGCCGCCTGGGCCTTGAGCGCCCGGACGACGCCGTCGCGGTTTTCCAGCAGCAGCCGGCGCAGCGCAGGTGCCTCATCCCCGAGCGAGTCCAGGAAGGCGTCGGTGCGGTCGACGGTTTCCTGGGTGGTGAGCCGTGCCGGGTAGAGCCCCACAACGATCTGCTGGGCGATTTCGTGGGTCCTCGAAGCCCAGACCTCACGCAGGGAGTCGAAGTAGCGCTGGGAGTACGGTTCCAGCAGGGCGGTGTCGTGGACTCGGCTGAAACCGCCGATGGCTGCCCGCTGTGCAGCGTTGGGCAGGTCCGATCGGACCACAATCGCGTCCCAGGCCGCGGCCTTGGCCTCGGCTGAGGGCAGCGCTGCCCGGGCGCCGGCAGCAGCGAGCTGGCCGGTGGCCGTTGCGTCGCGTTCCAGTTCGGCTGCGATCTCAGCCTCGCCCATCCGGCCACCGGCCACCAGCGCGGTCAGCAGTTCCCAGCGCAGGTCGGAGCCGACTTCCAGGTCCTCCAGAACCAGGTCACCGGAGAGCAGGGCCGCGACCGCGTCCAGCTGGTCCGGGGTCTGGGCGTGGGCGGCGAAGGCCTTGACGAACTGGAGCTGGGAGTCTGAGCCAGGTGCAGCTGCCCGGGCAAGGTCCCAGAGGCTGTCAGCAGCAGCGGCCGTCATCGGTTCGCGGTCCTGGGGTGCGACATAGAAAGCCAGCGTCGTAGCCAGCTGGCGCAGCAGGACCTGCACTACCGACGAATCCGATTCTGAGGCAATGTTCTGCAGCACCAGTTCAACATAGTTCCGTGCAGGGATTTCGCCGTCACGGGTAGCGTCCCACGCCGACGCCCAGACGAGGGTGCGCGGCAGTGACTCGGCGATGTCACGCAGGCGCCGGGTGGCCAGGTGCCAGGAAGCGTCGTCGAGGCGGATCTTGGCGTAGGCCAGGTCGTCGTCATTCAGCAGGATCAGGTCCGGGCGCTGCTGGCCTGCCAGCTCGGGAACCTGGGTAAGTTCTCCGTCGACGTCCAGCTCCACCCGGTGGGCACGGCGCAGCCGTCCGTCATCTGCCGTGGTGTAGAAACCAATGGCCAGGCGGTGCGGGCGCAGCGTCGGGTACTCGGCCACGGCAGACTGGGCGACGGCGAACGAGGTGATGACGCCGTCGTCGTTCGTTTCAATGACCGGACGGAGCGTGTTGACTCCGGCAGTCTCCAGCCACTGGGCTGACCACTCGCCCAGGTCGCGGCCGCTGGCAGCTTCGAGTTCGGAAAGCAGGTCGGTGAGTTCGGTGTTGCCCCAGGAATGCTTCCCGAAGTATTCGCGCACCCCCTGCATGAACTTGTCCTGGCCCACCCAGGCCACCAGCTGCTTGAGGACCGAAGCGCCCTTTGCATAGGTGATGCCGTCGAAATTGACCTGGACGTCTTCCAGGTCGCGGATCTCAGCGACGATCGGGTGTGTGGTGGGAAGCTGGTCCTGGCGGTAGGCCCAGGCCTTCTCCATGGATGCGAACGTGGTCCAGGCCTGCTTGAACTCGGTGGCTTCGGCGGCTGCAAGGGCAGACATAAACTCGGCGAAGGATTCGTTCAGCCAGAGGTCGTTCCACCAGCGCATGGTGACAAGGTCCCCGAACCACATGTGGGCCAGCTCGTGCAGGACGGTGATGGCGCGGCGCTCAACGGTTGCATCCGGGACACGGCCGCGGAAAACATAGCTCTCCAGGAACGTCACGGCGCCGGCGTTCTCCATGGCGCCGGCATTGAACTCGGGCACGAAGAGCTGGTCGTACTTCTCGAACGGGTACGGCGTGCCGAACTGGGCCTCATAGAACTCGAAGCCCTGGCGGGTGAGTTCAAAGATGTTCTCGGCGTCGAGGTACTCCATGAGGGACTTGCGGGCAAAGACGCCCAGCGGAATGGTGCGGCCGTCTGAGCTGGTGAGCTCGGAACGGACGGACTGGTACGGACCTGCAATCAGGGCCGTGATGTAGGAAGAGATCCGCGGTGTGGGTTCGAAGGACCAGGTCGCCGCGGGCGTCTCTGCATCCTCCGCGCTGGCACGGATGGGCTCGGGCGTGGGGGAGTTGGAGATGACGTCCCAGTGCTCGGGCGCCGTGACCGTAAAGCGGAAGGCGGCCTTCAGGTCCGGCTGCTCGAATACGGCGAACATCCGGCGGGAATCCGGAACCTCGAACTGGGAGTAGAGGTAAACCTCGTTGTCCACCGGATCCACGAAGCGGTGCAGGCCTTCGCCGGTGTTCATGTAAAGCGCATCGGCTTCCACGACCAGTTCGTTGCTGGCGGCCAGGTTCGGCAGCTGGATGCGGACGCCGTCGGAGACTTCCTCCGGGTCCAGGCCGACGCCGTTGAGGGTGACGCGGTGCACTTTGGCGGTGACGGCGTCGATGAAAGTGGAGGCTCCCGGCGTTGCGGCAAAGCGCACTACGGTGGTGCTGCCGAAGACTTCGTCGCCGCGGGTCAGGTCCAGATTGATGTCGTAGGAGTCGACACTGATCAGTTCCGCCCGTTCACGCGCTTCAGCGCGGGTGAGATTCATACCTGGCAAGGAAGAGCCTTTCGAAGGAGAGATAGAGCGCCGGTGCCCTTGTGTCCAGGGCACCGGCGTCAAAAGTAACAATTGCAACAATCTCTCACTTGGGGCCGTTCTGCCAAGTGGGGAAGGCAACCATGAGTTCTCTCAGTTGAGGCGTCCCGCTGACCTGCCGGACAAATAGCCTTCGTCTTTCATCCCGTTGCCGGCATAGTGCCATCCAGTGCCATCGGCAGTAATTCCAAGAAAGTCTGGAATCTTATCTCCGGTGGTGTCGCCGGTTCCAAGGAGGTCGCTGAAGATGTTCCAGCCGCTGCCTACGGTTTCTCCGGCCCGCAGCATGCCGTCTCCCTGCCCTCTGTAGAGGAGAAGAGCACCGTCGGGTGTCCGGGCGAGAATATCGTTTGTTGCGCCTCGGTCATAGGTTCCGGCTGCCGTAAGGACTAAGTTCTCCCAGCCCCCCGTTCCGATTTTCCTGCCCGCCCGGTACCCCTCGGATCCGTTGCCTACCTTGCCCGTGCCTGCATAGAACCAGAGGGTGCCGTCACGGTGGCGAGCAAGTAGATCAGGCAGACCGTCTCCATCAAGATCGGCAGTACCCAGTATCTGATTGAATTCCTGCCAACCCGATCCGATCCGTACGGCAGGGCGGTAACCCTCGTTATTACCGTCCACTTTGCCAGTACCGGCGTAGAACCACAGAGAGCCGTCGTGCTTGACTGCTATGAGATCGGAGAACCCGTTACCGTTGAAGTCTCCCGGGCTGGTGACATCCCGGTAAATGTCCCACCCTGTCCCGATCGGTGTACGGGCGTCATAGTTGCCTGCGCCGCGTCCACGGTGCAACCAAAGCCTGCCGTCCGGATCGACGCTGAGCAGATCCTGGCGGCCATCACCGTTGAAATCACGAACACTCAGAGTTTTCGATGCCCCCCTAAGTCCTGGCAGGTGGGTTTTCACGGCTGGCTCATACCCTTCAGAGATCTTTTGCGTTCCTGAGTAGAAGACCAGTGACTGATCAGGGAAAAGCCCTACAAGATCGGGTTTCCCGTTGCGATCAAAGTCGCTTCCGGCGAGAAGATCGGAGTAGATATTCCAACCCGTGCCGATCACGAACCCTGCCGCGAAGCTGGAACCTCCCCGGCCTGGCCGGAGTACCAAATCACCGTTCGTCGTGCGTCCGATGATGTCGGGACGCCCATCTCCGTCGAAGTCGCCAGCGCCCACTAGCAGGCTGTACTGATTCCACCCGCCACCGGCAGGCGATGATGGTCCGTGCTGACCTCGGCCGGTGCCGGAATAGAAGAAGGCCTGTCCATTCGGAAGAACCGCCAGGAGGTCGGGTCCGCCTCCGTTCGTATTCCCGAGGGCCACGATCCGTTGGAACTGGTCCCAGCCTCCCGTTCCAATCATCCGTCCAGGACGGTAGCCCTCGTTGGTGCCGTTGACAACACCGGTGCCGGAATACAGCCACAGACTGCCATCCACATGGCGAGCCAGAATGTCATTCTTGCCGTCTCCGTCATAATCACCGGGGCCTAGCAGCTGATCGAAGATTTGCCAGCCTCGGCCGATTCGGACCGGGGGAGCGAACGAGCCGTTACCTCGACCAGCATGGAGCCACAGAGTTCCGTCTGCTCTCCTGCTGAGAATGTCACCTACGCCGTCACCGTTGAAATCTCCTGTGCTGAATGTCCGTAGCGTCCAGTCCTCGGTCCTGGGACCGGATACTGTGACGCTCGCACTCGTCGCCGAGACGGAGTTTATCTTCACATTGGTACCCGCGTGAGTTGTGAAAGTCTGTCCGGCTTGCCATGCATGATTGCCGTTGTAGTAACCGGAGAAGGGTCGGGTGGACGGCGGGATAATCAGGGAATTGACGGCCCACGAGTTCGCCTCATCAGCCTTAACGATCTTGACGCCTCGGTTGCCTGCAGGTCCGCCCTGTAAGTACTGGTCGTAGCCCGCGGGCTGACGCAGCTCGATATAGTAGACGTCCTTGGACAGAGGATCCGTGAATTTGACGGCCCTATTCGCAGCGGTGCCGCCCCAAGGATAAAGAGTGAAGGTACGTGAATTTTTTGCCTGGCCGGCGTCGGTGATTTCGTTACCGCGGCCGAAATTGCCCGCGTCCCAAAAATACGAGTTGATGACGGGCTGGTTGTACTGCGCGGAGCCCATGAGATCGGTGGTGTCGCCGTACTCTCGACTCGAACACGCGCCGTCAGCCCAGCGGCCGTTAGAACCGGCACCCACGTCTGATCGGCCGTTGGTGCATTGCAGGCTGTTGGCGTGCAACAGACCTAGGACGTGACCCACTTCATGAGTGACCACATTGTTGGTAAACGATGAAGGCGCAGGCATAAGAATTCGGCCTGCCGTTCCACCAACTGTCCATCCGCCTCCCAGGATGCCGCCGTACCCACCAGACTTCAGGTCGCCCGTCGGCACGAAGACCACCAGTGCAGTGTAGGGATTGTCCACCCACTTCAATTCTTTGGCGATCTTGTTCATCACGGTCGCGTAGTCGTCGTTGGCATTCGCGGAAGCGCTGTAGTGAACCCGCTCGGAAGCAATGGATAGTGACAGACGGTTGTCGGACATCGAGCGCCAATAGCTGTTGGCGCTGTAGATGGAGTTTCGTGCCGCAGTGAGGTTGACGAGATTACCGTTGCCGTTAACGGTGGAGCGAACCAGCGTCACCTTGATGTTTCCGGCCCGCGCGGGTGCCCCCAGCATGCTGGCCGCACCACCCCGGGCCAGCATCGGCTCCACATGATCGTGTTCGGACTCAACGGCGGAGCGGACACTGCCGTCCGGTTCCGTGACCAGAGGAGTGTCCGGCCCCGGAACAACGTGTCCCTCACCCACGGGGACATACTCATAGCCGTCATCTTCGCCGTCAGATTCACCCGTGTCCTCAGGGCTGGGAGACGGGGACGGAACGGCAGGCTCGCTGGGTTCCTGGGGCTCCACGAGGTCCGTAGCGAAGGGGCTGGGCAGCAGCGTGGGAGTTTCCTGGACTGGCTGCTCGGACTCATCCGGTGTAGCCGCGGGGGATTCAACGCCAGTGTCAGGAGCCTGCTGCGAAGATACTGGCTGGTCCGTACTCACCGCCCCTGCAGGCGTCAGTCCGCCAAAGACCAGGGCCCCGGTCAGCGTTGCCAGAAGGGCGAGTTTTCCGGTTTTCAATGGTGAATCCTTGCATAGCTAAACGGCGCGGGGCAGTGGACGTGGTTCCGCCGGGAACCTCCAATGCCGGACCTGCCGACGGACGAGACTCGTTCCCAGCGAAACCACTTGCACTCTCTGCTATCGGCAGACGTGCGGTTAGCGTTACACGTTTGGGGGCTGGAGTGCCAAAAAAGTTAAGCTAAAGCCAGAAGTTGAAACAAACCCATATCTATGAACGGAAACCATGCGCGTCCACATCGCCACCGACCACGCCGGACTTGAACTCAGCGCCCACCTCCAGGAACACCTTGCAGCCGCGGGCTACGACGTCGTAGACCACGGGCCCAAGGAGTACGACGCCGAGGACGACTACCCCGGCTTCTGCATCGACGCCGCAAAGGCCGTGGTGGCCGACCAGGAGGCCGGGATCGAAGCCTTGGGCATTGTCCTGGGGGGCTCCGGCAACGGCGAGCAGATCGCCGCGAACAAGGTCCACGGCATCCGTGCCGCCCTGGCCTGGAATCTGGACACCGCCCGTCTGGCACGCCAGCACAATGACGCGAACGTCGTCGCTGTCGGCGGACGGCAGCATTCACTGCCGGAAGCAACGGAAATCATCGAGGCGTTCCTTGCCGAACCCTTCAGCGGAGCCGAGCGTCACGTTCGCCGGATCGCGCAGATCGCCGAATTTGAAGCCAACGGCACCATCGCAGCGCACTAATGCCTGAAGGGCATTCGATCCACCGCCTTGCCCGGCAGTTCACTTCGGTGTTCGCCGGGCAGGCGCTGCAGGTTTCCAGCCCCCAGGGCCGTTTCGCGGCCGGCGCCGCGCGGCTGGACGGCCATGTCCTGACCGGAGCGCAGGCGCACGGCAAGCAGCTCTTCCTCGAGTTCGACAACGACCTGTTCCTGCGGATCCATCTGGGGCTGTACGGTGCCTTCGATTTCGGCGGAGATGAGTCTTTCCGCGGCGCCTCAAGCATTGGTGCCCCGCGCCGGGTGGGGGAGCAGGAAGCCCCGGACGACGGCGGCTTGGGCACCTACACCGGTCCGCCACCGCCCAAGGGGGCCGTCCGGGTGCGCCTGGTCTCGCCCCATGGCTGGGCGGACCTGCGCGGGCCGACGGCGTGCGAAGTCATAACGGACGCGGAACGGCACGTGGTGCTGCAACGGCTGGGTCCTGATCCGCTGCAGCAGGCCAAGGACGGTGCCGAGGACTTCGCCCGCCGTCTAGCCAGCCGCGGGTCGCCCATAGCTGCGCTGCTGATGAACCAGGAAGTCCTGGCGGGGGTGGGCAACGTCTACCGGGCCGAGGTGCTTTTCCGCCAGCGCATCTCTCCGTGGACGACGGGAAGGTCCGTGCAGCCGGAACAGGCGCACGCACTCTGGAACGACGTCGTCGATGTCATGGCCGACGGCGTTGCGCAGGGCCGCATTGTGACGACCCTTCCCGGGGACCGGAGTGACCAGGCTGAGCCGGTTCCGGTCTCGGAGGCCCATTACGTGTACAAGCGCCAGGGCCTGCCGTGCCGGATCTGCGGCACGGACATTGCCCTGACGGAGATGGCGGCGCGCAAACTCTACTGGTGCCCTTCCTGCCAGGCCGGTTAACCAGGCCTCGGCGGGCACGAAAAAGGCCCCGGTCCACCTCCGGTAACCATTGGTCTCGGTGGTGGAACGGGGGCCTGTGCGGAATAAATCCGTGGAGGGGATGACGGGAATCGAACCCGCGTAATCAGTTTGGAAGACTGAGGCTCTACCATTGAGCTACATCCCCGGCGCCGTAAGGCAGGATTTACCTTAGCACGGTAATTCGGCGGATGAATAATCGGCGGCTTCCCTCGTTCCTGACGGGTCAGCGGAGGGTCTCGGCGCCTCGGAATTGTGCATGTGGAAGTCAATGCCGGTAGGCTGTCAGGTGCACTGACGGGGTGTAGCTCAGCTTGGAAGAGCGCCTGCTTTGGGAGCAGGAAGTCGCAGGTTCAAATCCTGTCACCCCGACTCTGTATAAACGACGGTGCAGACCAACCCCAGAACCCTCAGGAGAACTAACGCTGTGAAGAGCGCTGTAGAAAACCTCACACCCACGCGGGTAAAGCTCAACGTAGAAGTTCCGCTTGAGGAATTGAAGCCGAGCATCGACGAGGCCTACAAGACCATCGCCACCCAGGTGCAGGTCCCCGGCTTCCGCAAGGGCAAGGTCCCCAACAAGCTCATCGATCAGCGCGTTGGCCGCGGCTACGTCCTCGAAACCGCCATCAACGACGGCCTGAACGGTTTCTACCAGGCAGCAGTCCAGGAGACGGGCATCCGTCCGCTGAGCCGCCCTGAGGTCGAGATCAGCGAAGTTCCGGACCCCACCTCCGACGAGGGCCAGCTGGTCTTCAACGTAGAGCTGGACATCCGTCCCGAAATCGAGCTTCCGGACTACGCCGGCATCGAGGTCACCGTTGAGCCCGCCGAAGCCGGCGACGCGGACATAGAAAAGGCCCTCGAAGAGCTGCGCGGCCGCTTCGGCACCCTCAAGAGCGTCGACCGCCCGGCGGCTGAAAATGACTTCCTCACCATGGACCTGGTTGCCAAGGTCGACGGCGAAGAGGTCGACTCCGCTTCGGATCTGTCCTACCAGGTAGGCGCCGGAACCATGCTCGAAGGAATGGACGAAGCCGTCACCGGCCTCTCCACCGACGAATCCGCCACCTTCACCACGAAGCTTGCAGGCGGCGAGCACGCAGGCGCCGACGCCGAGGTCACCGTCACCGTCAAGGCCGTCAAGGAGCGCGAGCTTCCCGAGGCCAATGATGACTTCGCGCAGCTGGCCAGCGAATTCGACACCATCGCTGAACTGCGCGAAGACCTGGCCAAGCGCGCTGCCGAAGCCAAGGTCATGGAGCAGGGCGTTGAAGCCCGCGACAAGGTCCTCGAGAAGCTCCTCGAAATGATCGAGGTTCCGGTTCCGGAGTCCGTCATCGAAGAGCAGCTGGACCAGCACTTCAACTCCGAGTCGGCACATGCGGCCGGTGAAGACCACGACACCGAGGAACACCGCGCCGAGATCCGCGAGAACACCGAGCAGGCGTTCAAGAACGAGATCATCCTCGACGCCGTTGCTGACAAGGAAGAAGTCGGCGTCAACCAGAACGAGCTCATCGACTACATCGTTTCCATGGCCGGCCAGTACGGTATGGATCCGAACCAGTTCGCCCAGCTCATCGATCAGGGCGGCCAGGTCCCGATGATGGTTGGCGAAGTCCGCCGCCGCAAGGCCCTTGCCAAGGTCCTGGAGCTGGCGAAGGTCACCGACACCACCGGTGCCGACGTCGACCTGACCGCCTTCGTGCGTCCGGAAGGCGAAGAAGCAGCCGCTGAAGCCACGGAAGAGGCCAGCGAAGAAAAGGCATAGCCGCTGGCTGCCCGGGACGTTTTCCGGGCGCAGCGAGATGGAGCACCGCAGCATGCTGCGGTGCTCCACCCCGTTAAAGGCACCAGCCAGCGGCGCATTCAGCCTGCCCCGCGCCCCGCCCCGGCAACGTGCGCCGTCAGCGAACAGCGCGCGTAACGGGAGCAAAAGACCGGCGGGAACGGTTAGTGTCCAAGAAGAGATAAACGGCGGGAGCTGGGGCGGTGCATCAAGGGCACCAAAACCAGACCCTCTCCGCCAGAGCGAGAGGTCACTCAGTATGGCAAATGCACCCAGCACACCCACTATGGCTACTGTGGACCCGGCCAGCCGGGATGACTACATCTACAACCGGCTGCTGAAGGAACGGATCATCTGGCTCGGCTCGGAAGTCCGGGACGACAACGCCAACGCGATCTGCTCCCAGCTTCTCCTCCTCTCAGCCGAGGACCCGGAGAAGGACATCTTCCTCTACATCAACTCTCCCGGCGGATCCGTCACTGCCGGCATGGCGATCTACGACACCATGCAGTTCATCCCGAACGACGTCGTCACCGTCGCCACGGGACTGGCTGCTTCCATGGGCCAGTTCCTGCTCTCCTCCGGCACCAAGGGCAAGCGTTACGCAACCCCGCACGCCCGCATCCTGATGCACCAGCCGTCGGGCGGCATCGGCGGCACCGCCTCGGACATCCGGATCCAGGCAGAACTGATCCTGCACATGAAGCAGGTCATGGCCGAGCTCACTGCCGAGCAGACCGGACAGACCGTTGAGCAGATCCTGAAGGACAATGACCGCGACAAGTGGTTCACCGCAGAAGAGGGCCTGGCTTACGGCTTCTTCGACAAGATCTCCGCTCATGCCGGCGGCGTCACCGGCGGCGGCGGAACCAACCAGGACCAGGACGGCGAGCAGGACTAGTCCAGCTCCCAGCCGGCCAGCGCACCACAGACTTCAGGAGTAAAGCAATGAACCACAATTTTGGAACCCCGGGCAGCATGGCACCGCAGATGCCGTCCAGCCGCTACGTACTGCCGCAGTTCGAGGAGCGCACGCCCTACGGCTTCAAGCGCCAGGACCCGTACACCAAGCTCTTCGAGGACCGCATCATCTTCCTCGGCGTGCAGGTGGACGACGCCTCAGCGGATGACATCATGGCCCAGCTGCTGGTCCTGGAGTCCACCGATCCGGACCGCGACATCACGCTGTACATCAATTCGCCCGGTGGCTCCTTCACGGCTATGACTGCCATCTACGACACGATGCAGTACATCCGTCCCGAGATTCAGACCGTCTGCCTGGGCCAGGCCGCAAGCGCGGCAGCCGTCCTGCTTGCAGCCGGAACCCCCGGCAAGCGTCTTGCCCTGCCGAACGCGCGTGTGCTGATCCACCAGCCGGCACTCGGCGGCGGAGAGCGCGGACAGGCCTCGGACCTCGAAATCCAGGCCGCCGAGGTGATGCGCATGCGTACCTGGCTGGAGGACACCCTGGCACTGCACTCGAACAAGACGTCGGAGGAAGTCAACCGGGACATCGAGCGGGACAAGATTCTCACCGCGGCGTCCGCCCTGGAATACGGGCTGATTGACCAGGTCCTCGACTCCCGCAAGATCAAGACACCGGCAATCAACAAGGGCTAGCAGGATCATGACAGCCGTCCCCGCCCAGACATGGACGGGGACGGCTGTGCTGTCTGGGGCGGCAGGGCGCGTGCAGGCGGCAGGTAAAAAGCCGCACCACGGGCCCGAAATTGCTGATTACCTCACCCAAGTGTCCTAGAGTGGATCATGGTTGACTGGCATGGTTTTCCTTCCGGCACGTTTTTTCTTCGGCACGGCGCCCGCCTGACGAGGACCATCTAAAGGGGACTGAATTATGGCTCGCATTGGTGAGAGCACAGATCTGCTTAAGTGCTCTTTCTGCGGAAAGAGCCAGAAACAGGTGCGCAAGCTGATCGCCGGTCCCGGCGTTTACATCTGCGACGAGTGCATCGAACTCTGCAACGAGATCATCGAGGAAGAGCTTTCGGAGACTGCTGAAGGTGACTCCTTTGTCCTGCCGAAGCCACGGGAGATCTTCGACTCCCTGCAGGAGTACGTGATCGGCCAGGAACCCGCAAAGCGTTCCCTCGCCGTCGCCGTGTACAACCACTACAAGCGCATCCAGTCCGGCCACGCCAGCCGTTCCACGGCCAACCTCAGCGACGCCGTCGGCACCGAGGACGTGGAGATTGGCAAGTCCAACATCCTGCTGATCGGTCCCACAGGCTGCGGCAAGACTTACCTCGCACAGACCCTGGCCCGCAGGCTGAACGTCCCGTTCGCCGTTGCGGACGCGACGGCCCTGACCGAGGCAGGCTATGTGGGCGAGGACGTTGAAAACATCCTTCTCAAGCTCATCCAGGCTGCTGACTATGACGTCAAGAAGGCCGAGCAGGGAATCATCTACATCGACGAGATCGACAAGATTTCCCGTAAGAGTGAAAACCCCTCCATCACCCGTGATGTCTCGGGTGAGGGCGTCCAGCAGGCCCTGCTGAAGATCCTTGAAGGCACCGTGGCGTCCGTGCCGCCGCAGGGCGGACGGAAGCACCCGCACCAGGAATTCATTCAGATCGACACCACGAATGTCCTCTTCATCGTGGCCGGTGCCTTTGCCGGCCTCGAGGAAATCATCGGGTCCCGCTCGGGCCGCAAGGGCATCGGCTTCGGTGCCCCGTTGAACGAGACCAGCAAGGACACGGACTCCTACGCGGACGTCATGCCCGAAGACCTGCTGAAGTTTGGCCTGATCCCCGAATTCATAGGCCGACTCCCCGTCATCACCACCGTGTCCAACCTGGACCGCAAGGCGCTGATCCAGATCCTTACCGAGCCGAAGAATGCGCTGGTCAAGCAGTTCCAGAAGATGTTCCAGCTCGACGGCGTGGAGCTGGTCTTTGAACCGGAGGCACTGGACGCCATTGCGGACCAGGCCCTGGGCCGCGGAACCGGTGCACGCGGACTGCGCGCCATCCTGGAGGAAGTCCTGCTGCCGGTGATGTTCGATCTCCCCAGCCGCGAGGACATTGCCCGTGTGGTGATCACCCCTGAGGCGGTCACGGAGAAGGCCGAACCGACGCTCATTTCCCACGACGTCATTGCGAAGCGCCGGAATAAGTCAGCCTGATTGCGCGCTGGCGCAAGTGGGACATGATTTCCGGTCCGCACCGATTCTTAACGAGGAGTAAGCCTGTGCCCGAAAATACTGCTGTTGCCGATTTCTGGTTCGATCCCACCTGCCCGTTCGCCTGGGTGACCTCACGCTGGATGGGCGAAGTCGAGCAGGTTCGAGACGTCCGCACCGAATGGCACGTCATGTCCCTTTCCGTGCTCAACGAAGGCCGTGACCTTCCCGAGGATTACCGTGCACGGATCGACAAGGCCTGGGGTCCGGTCCGCGTCATCATCGCGGCAGCAGAACTGCATGGCCCGGAGAACATCAAGAAGCTCTACGACGCCATGGGCACCCGCATCCACGTCCAGGGGATGAAGGACTATGACGCAGTCATCGCGGAGTCCCTCGCTGAGGCAGGCCTGCCGGCCGACCTGGCCGACGTCGCCGCCACGGATAAGTTCGACACCCAGTTGCGTGCCTCGCACCAGGAAGCGATCGACAAGGTGGGCGACGACGTCGGAACCCCGGTGGTCGCTTTCAACGGCACGGCCTTCTTCGGTCCGGTGCTGACCCGGATCCCGCGCGGCGAGGAAGCCGGGAAAATGTTCGACGGGGCTCTCGCGCTGGCCTCGAACCCGCACTTCTTCGAGATCAAGCGCAGCCGCACAGAGGACCCGCAGTTCGACTAAACGCAGAACAAAAAAGTGCCCGGCCGGATCGAATCCGGCCGGGCACTTTTGTGCCTTGTGCTGCTTACTCCGCGGGAGCCAGCTCGACGCCGCTGACGGACAGTTCGCCGTCGCCGGCCACCAGGTCAAGGTTCCGCACGTTGCCCGCTGCCAGCAGATCCGGCAGGCCTGCACGCAGGCGTTCCACCTGGGCCGCGGGGGCGGTGACGGCCGCGTTGAGAACCTCGGTGCGCTGCTTGACCTTGGCCTCGGACTTGGCCTTGCGGATGCCGCCCAGAGCCTGGGCAACGGTTCCGAGAATTGCTGCGTCGGCACCGGAGACGCCGGCGGCCAGGCCGTCGACGGTGGGCCAGGACGCGCGGTGGACGGATCCGGCGCGCCACCAGCTCCAGACCTCTTCGGTGGCGAAGGGCAGGAACGGGGCGAACAGGCGGAGCAGCGAGTCCAGGGTGGTGGCCAGGGTGGCCAGCACCGAGGCCTGCTCAGCGCCGCCGGCAGCACCGTAGGCGCGGTCCTTGATCAGCTCAACGTAGTCATCCGTGAAGGACCAGAAGAAGGACTCGGTGATCTGCAGCGCCCGGGCGTAGTCGTAGCTCTCAAACGCCTTGGTGGCGTTGTTGACCACGTCCACCAGCTGCACGAGCAGCGACTGGTCCAGCGGATTGGTGATCGCCGAGGTGTCAGCATCAACCACGTTGGCTTCGGTGGCGCCCAGGTTCAGGACGAACTTGGAGGCGTTGAGCAGCTTGATGGCCAGGCGGCGGCCGATCTTCATCTGGGCGATCTCGTAGGCCGTGTCGGCGCCCAGGCGGGCCGAGGCAGCCCAGTACCGGACGGCGTCGGACCCGTACTCGTTGAGCACATCGGTGGGTACCACCACGTTGCCCTTGGACTTTGACATCTTCTTGCGGTCGGGATCCAGGATCCAGCCCGAAATCGCTGCGTGCTTCCACGGAGCAGCGTGCTGCAGGGCATCGGCGCGGACCACGGAGGAGAATAGCCAGGTTCGGATGATGTCGTGTCCCTGCGGGCGCAGGTCGAAGGGGAAGACCTTGGCGAAGAGGTCTTCATCCACACCCCAGCCGCCCACAATCTGCGGGGTGAGGGAGGAGGTTGCCCAGGTATCCAGCACATCGGCGTCGCCAATGAAGCCGCCTGGCTGGTTACGCTGGGACTCTTCGTACCCCGGTGCCGGGTCGGCTGCCGGATCAGCCGGCAGGGACTCGAACGACGGCAGGATCGGGTTGTCATAGTCCGGGTTGCCGGAGGCATCCAGCGGGTACCAGACGGGAACGGGAACGCCGAAGAAGCGCTGGCGGGAAACCAACCAGTCCCCGTTGAGGCCTTCGATCCAGTTCTCGTAGCGGGAGCGCATGAACGCGGGGTGGAAGTCGATTTCCTTGCCGCGGGTGATGAGCCGTTCGCGGCGGTCGGCATCGCGGCCGCCGTTGCGGATGTACCACTGGCGGCTGGTGACAACTTCAAGCGGCTTGTCGCCCTTTTCGAAGAAGTTCACCGGGTGGGTGATCTTCTTGGGTTCGCCGTCCAGGTCGCCGCTCGCGCGGAGGAGCTCCACGACGGCTTCCTTGGCGCTGAAGACGGTCTTGCCGGCGACTGCGGCGTAGTTTTCCTGCGCGGCGGGGGTCTTGATCCACTCGGGCGTTTCCGTGAGGATGCGGCCGTCACGGCCGATCACGGCGCGGGTGGGCAGGTTCAGCTCGCGCCACCAGGTGACGTCGGTGAGGTCGCCGAAGGTGCAGATCATGGCGATGCCCGAGCCCTTGTCCGGCTTAGCCAGCGGGTGCGCCTTGACCTCGACCTCGACGTCGAACAGCGGGGACGTCACCGTGGTGCCAAACAGGCGCTGGTAGCGCTCGTCGTCGGGGTGTGCCACGAGGGCCACACAGGCCGGCAGGAGCTCCGGGCGGGTGGTCTCGATGAAGATCTTCTCGCCGTCGGGCGCGTGGAAGCTGACGCGGTGGTACGCGCCGGGCTGTTCGCGGTCTTCGAGTTCGGCCTGGGCCACGGCGGTGCGGAAGGTGACGTCCCACAGGGTGGGGGCTTCGGCCATGTAGGCGTCGCCGGCCTTCAGGTTCTCCAGGAACGCGCGCTGGCTGACGGCGCGGGAGTGGTCGTCGATGGTGCGGTAGGTGCGGGTCCAGTCGACGGACAGGCCAAGGGTGCTGAAGAGGTTCTCGAAGACCTTTTCGTCCTCAACAGCCAGCTCTTCGCAGAGCTCGATGAAGTTGCGCCGGGAGATGACGTCGAAGTCGCGCTGGTTCTTCGGGGCCGTTGCCGGGGGACGGTAGTCCGGGTCATAAGGCTTGGTGGGATCGCAACGCACGCCGTAGTAGTTCTGCACCCGGCGTTCAGTGGGCAGGCCGTTGTCATCCCAGCCCATGGGGTAGAAAACGTTCTTCCCCTTCATGCGCTGGTAGCGGGCCAGGACGTCGGTCTGGGTGTAGGAGAACATGTGGCCCACGTGCAGGGAACCCGATGCGGTCGGCGGGGGAGTGTCGATCGAGTAGACCTCTTCCCGGACCGTGTCCGGGTTGAAGGCGTAGGTGCCTTCTTCGCGCCAGCGGCGGCTCAGGGTCTCTTCCAGCCCTTCGAGGGCGGGTTTGTCAGGAACGGAAACGGTCGCAGCGGGCGTGTCTGTGCCCGGGATATTGTCAGCCATGGTGCCATTCTCCCACGGGCGCCGGTGCCGCCGTCATCTGTGTCGCGGCGCCGTGCCGCATGGCCCCGCCTGGACCTTTCCGGTGCGTGCGCAACCGCCTAGCATCCGTGTATGGCTGATATCGGCAGGCTGGATCCGTCCCAGGTGCGCGTTCGGCGCATCTATGCAGAGCCCGACGGCGGCTTCCGGGTACTTGTGGACAGGCTCTGGCCCCGCGGGGTTTCCAAAGCCCGGGCGGAGCTTGACGAGTGGCTCAAGGACGCCGCCCCGAGTAACGAGCTGCGCCAGTGGTTTGGCCATCGGCCCGAGCGCTGGGAAGGCTTCACGGAGCGCTATATCCAGAAGCTCGAGGGCAACAGGGCCGTGGCTGACTTCGCAGCCCAGTGTGTGGGCCGGCCGGACACTGTCCTGCTCTTCGCTGCGCGGAACGAGGAAGAGAACGAGGCTGTGGTGCTGCGGGACTATTTGCTGGGCCTGAACCTGACGTAGCTGTAGCCCACCAGGGCAATCGCGATGCAGCCGGAGAGGATGAGCGCCGTGCCCGTGGTCCAGCCGCCCGGAAGCCACCACTGATTTTCCAGGGGCCACCAGTCCGGCACCGTGCGCCACAGTCCCCAGGTGATTCCGGCAGCGATGAGGGTGGAAGCACTTGCCAGGGCGATGATAATACGGGCCCAGGACTGCACGCCCTGCTCGGCAGCACGGTAGGCCTGCACCTTGACCGGGTGCAACCAGCGGTTGGCCCAGTGGTAGCGCAGGGACAAGATGGCCAGGCCGGCAACCAGCATCAGCAGACCCGGTCCCGGCAGGACGAGTGCGGCAGCTCCCAGCACAATGAGGGTCCAGCCGGCCACTTCGATGCCCGTGCGGCGGACCCATGCAGGGATTCTGTCGGTGCGCGGCATGGAACTAGCTTTACACAACCCTCTTCCGGGACCGAGGCGGCGGGTCTGCCTAGGGGGTAATCCTGGGGGGGTAATCCTGGGGCGAGCTGCGCGCTGGGTCCCTGTCTTCGATGGGCTTCCTGCCGCCGGCCGTGCGGGAGTTCCCAGTCTCTGTTGCGCGTGGGACGGGTGGGGTGTCGGCTGTGCGCTGGTTCCCATTCTCTGTTGCGCGTGGCGCGGGTGATACGGGTGGGGTGTCGGCTGTGCGGTGGTTCCCATTCTCTGTTGCGGGTGGGACAGGTGGGGTGTCGGCTGTGCGGTGGTTCCCATTCTCTGTTGCGGGTGGGACGGGTGGGGTGTCGGCTGTGCGGTGGTTCCCATTCTCTGTTGCGGGTGGGACCGGTGGGGTCACACAGATATGCAATGACAACGAGGGGTGGGAAGCCGCGAGCTGGGAGTTGTCCACCGGCGTCGTGTGTTCCTCCACGGCTCCGGACCCAGGGAGTGAATCCCCACCGCGTCCACAGGTTCGGCCCCAGGCCGCACTCGTTGCGCATGCCCGGTCCAAGCTTGGATGGTGGAGCCTCCGGAAGCCGTACAGGCGCTAAGAACAGTGCACCCGATAGAAGCAGTGTGCCGGGCACACTATGGAGTGATAAGCGTCGGGGCGCTCGCAGCCAACGGGTTCGGCCGTGCCAGGGTGACGGCTGCGCAGCGCAGCGGCGTCCTCCAGCGCGCCGGGCGCGGGTACTACAGGCTTCAAGATGCTCCTCCGGAGCTGGTTGCGGCGGCTTCACTCGGGACCTCCCTCACATGTGTCTCAGCTGCTCAAGTCCAGGGCTGGTGGGTCCTGGAGCCGCCGGAGGTCCTCCATCTGAGAGCCGACAAGGTTGTAAACATGCCCGGAATCTGTCTCCATCGGGGTAGAAGGTCGGCGGCGAGGCTGGTGTGTTTGCCGGCGGACGTCGTCGTGGACGCCTTTCGGTGCCTTCCTCCGCTGCAGGCGCTGGTGATTGCCGAATCTGCCGTCGCCCGCAACGCCGTCTCGAAAGCCGCACTGATCCGGGCCTTTGACCGGCCACAGGACTGGCGGGTCCGTGCACTTCTCGACGGAATCGGCCGGAGGACGGCATCTCCGTTGGAAGTCTGCGCCCGCTACCACCTTTGCGCTGCGGGGTTTATGGTCCAGCGGGAAGTGGTGGTGGAAGGAGTGGGCAGGGTCGATTTCCTGGTTGGTGACCGGCTCATCGTCGAACTGGACGGTTACGAGTTCCACAGCGGCCGCGCTGAATACCGGAATGACCGGGCCAGATGGAACCGGGCTACCGCCCGTGGGCTCGTAACGCTGCGCATCACCGCGGAGATGATCCTGCGCCGCCCGGAAGAGTTCATCCGTCTGGTCCGGGCCGCCCTGGCCCGTACCTAAAGCACCGCGGGGAATGCTGGGAAACTGCACGGGCACGAGGTCTCATCAGCCACACGCACACACGCACACACGTAACGACGGCAGGGAAACTGCACGGGGACGAAGATCCCCAGATGTGAAAGACTGCGGCCGCTGGAAAGGACTTGCTGCCGCGGGAGAGTGTCTCCGAGAGGACAGACCTTCCTAGCAAATGTCCCCTCGGGCGGTGAACTCGACGCTCCCACTTAGGGGCAGAATCCGTCCTGGGGCTGTCCCGCCTTCCCAGCGTCTGTGACGGATAGTGACCCTTGGGGTCTCATCTGCCAAACCAGTAACGAGGGCTGGGAAACTGCGCCGTCACGCGTCCCGGCAGCCACAGGAGTAACGAGGGCTGGGAAACTACGCCGTCACGGGTCCCGGCGGCCACGCCAGTAACGAGGGCTGGGAAACTGGGCCGTCACGGGTCCCGGCGGCCAGGCCAGTAACGAGGGCTGGGAAACTGCGCCGGCATGTGCGCCGGCACGCGTCCCGGCGGCCACACCAGCAACGACGGCTGGGAATCAGCGCAGCACACGCCGACGGCACCCCACGGCGACACAGCATGACGCGCACCGGGGCCAACCCTGAGGCGGTTCGCTAGGGTAGCGGTCATGACAAACAAGCGCGTGGTAGTGACCGGAGCAAGCTCGGGAATCGGTGCGGCAGCAGTCCGTGCCCTGCGGAAGACGGGCTGGGACGTCATCGCCGTCGCCCGCCGGGAAGACCGGCTGAAGGACCTCGCAGAGGAAACCGGTGCGCGGACCATCGCCTGCGACGTCACCGACCGCAGCTCCGTGGAGTCCATGGCCAGCCAAGTGCTCGCTGATGGGGGAGTGGACGCCATCGTGAATAACGCCGGCGGCGCCTTTGGAATGGACCCGGTGGCAACCGGCGATCCGCAGGACTGGGTTCGGATGTACAACGTCAACGTCCTGGGCGCACTGAACGTCACGCAGGCCTTCCTTCCTGCCCTGCGCGAGAACGGCGAGGGGTCCATTCTCATGCTGACCTCCACCGCCGCGCTCGCAGCCTACGAGGGCGGAGCCGGCTATTGTGCCGCCAAGGCAGGAGAGGAAGCCATGACACAGGCACTGCGGCTGGAGGAAGCCGAACACAACGTGCGCGTCATCGAGATCCTGCCCGGCATGGTCAAGACCGAGGAGTTCTCCCTGAACCGGCTCGGTGACGCAGCTGCGGCGGAGAAAATCTACGCCGGCGTCGAGAAGCCGCTCACCGCTGACGACGTCGCGGACGTGATGGCCTACGCCTTGAACGCGCCCCACCACGTCAACCTGGACCAGGTGGTCATCCGCCCGGTGGCCCAGGCCGCACAGCACAAAGTCATCCGCCGCTAAGCTGTGGCCGGCCGGGGCTTCGACAGACGCCCCGGCCGTAGCCTAAACTGGCCCAAGCAGCTTTGACCCGGCCATCACCGGTGAGCTTCCGGAAGAACAGCGCCGATCCAGGCGCCCAGTAGAACCGGACGGGTAAGCCCGTCACAGCAGTCAATGAGCGGCAGCCGTCGCGCACCCGGTACAGGGAGCACGACGGCGGCAAGCGAGGTGGTACCGCGGCTTATCCCCGGCGTTCGCGCAGGAAAAGTTCGCCCTTGCATCCTGTATTTACAGCCAGATTCACTTGCCGCTACCAGGATGACGAAAATGCCACAGATCTACCCCAAGGCCTCCACGGGCGATTCCGCCGAAGCAGCAGCCTCCTCACCCAGGTTCCCCGAGATCGAAGAGCGGGTCCTGAAGTACTGGGATGAGGACGGCACCTTCCAGGCCTCCATCGATGCCCGGCCTGCGGGCGAAGACGGCTCCAACGAGTTCGTCTTCTATGACGGCCCTCCCTTCGCCAACGGCCTGCCGCACTATGGCCACCTGCTGACCGGCTACGTCAAGGACCTGGTGGCCCGCTACCAGACCCAGCGCGGACACCGCGTTGAGCGCCGCTTCGGCTGGGACACCCACGGCCTGCCGGCCGAACTGGAAGCCATGAAGCAGCTCGGCATGAGCGACAAGGTGCAGATCGAGAAGATGGGCATCGACAAGTTCAACGATGCCTGCCGTGCCTCGGTCATGAAGTACGCCGGCGAATGGCAGGACTACGTTACCCGCCAGGCCCGCTGGGTGGACTTCGAGAACGACTACAAGACGCTCAACGTCGAGTACATGGAGTCGGTCATCTGGGCCTTCAAGACCCTGCATGAGAAGGGCCTGACCTACAGCGGCTTCCGGGTGCTCCCGTACTGCTGGAAGGATGAGACGCCGCTCTCCAACCACGAACTGCGCATGGACGACGACGTCTACAAGATGCGCCAGGACCAGACCGTCACAGTGACGTTCCCGATCATCGCAGGGGACAACGTGCTCTCCGCGGAACTCGACGGGGTCAATGCGATCGCCTGGACCACCACGCCGTGGACCCTGCCCACCAACATGGCACTCGCCGTCGGGCCCGAGGTCCGCTACGCCGTCGTGCCCGCCGGACCCAACGGCACTCTGCTGGACCAGGAAACGGCCGGCGAAGGCCGCTTCCTGCTCGCCGAGGACCTGGTTGGCTCCTACGCCAAGGACCTGGGGTACGACGACGCCGATGCGGCGCGTGCCGCTGTCACTTCCGTGCACACCGGCAAGGAGCTTGAGGGCCTGCGCTACGTTCCGCTGTGGGATTACTACGCCGACGCCGAGAAGTGGGGCACTGCCAACGCCTGGCGGATCGTTGTGGCCGACTACGTCACCACCACCGACGGCACCGGCATCGTCCACCAGGCCCCGGCCTATGGTGAAGACGACCAGAAGGTCTGCGAAGCCAACGGCATCCCCGTCATCCTCTCCGTGGACGAGGGCGGCAAGTTCCTGCCCATGTTCGGTGAGGGTCCGCTGTCCGAAATCGCCGGACTGCAGGTCTTCGATGCCAACAAGCCGATCACCCGCGAGCTGAAGTCCGAGGGCCGCCTGCTGCGCCAGGCCAGCTACGAGCACTCCTACCCGCACTGCTGGCGCTGCCGGAACCCGCTGATCTACAAGGCTGTCTCCTCCTGGTTCGTCGAGGTCACCAAGATCAAGGACCGCATGATCGAGCTGAACCAGGACATCAACTGGATCCCGGAGAACGTCAAGGACGGCCAGTTCGGCAAGTGGCTCGAAAACGCCCGTGACTGGTCGATCAGCCGCAACCGCTATTGGGGCAGTCCCATCCCCGTCTGGGTTTCGGATGACCCCAACTACCCGCGCACGGATGTCTACGGTTCCCTCGCGGAGATGGAAGCCGACTTTGGCCGGCTGCCGCTGAACAAGGAGGGCCAGCCGGACCTGCACCGTCCGTTCATCGATGAACTGACCCGCCCCAATCCGGACGACCCCACCGGCAAGTCCACCATGCGGCGCGTCGAGGACGTGCTGGACGTCTGGTTCGACTCCGGCTCGATGCCCTATGCGCAGGTGCATTACCCGCACGAGAACGCCGACTGGTTCGAGCACCACAACCCCGGCGACTTCATCGTGGAGTACATCGGCCAGACCCGCGGATGGTTCTACACGCTGCACATCCTCGCCACGGCACTCTTTGACCGCCCGGCGTTCCGCAACGTCATCAGCCACGGCATCGTCCTCGGTTCGGACGGGCAGAAGATGTCCAAGTCCCTGCGGAACTACCCGGATGTCTCCGAGGTCCTGGACCGCGACGGTTCCGACGCCATGCGCTGGTTCCTGATGGCTTCCCCAATCCTGCGCGGCGGCAACCTGGTTGTTACCGAGCAGGGCATCCGCGACGGCGTCCGCCAGGTCATCCTGCCGCTGTGGAACGTGTGGCACTTCTTCACCCTCTACACCAACGCCGCGAACAACGGCGCCGGCTACGAGGCAACCCTGCGCCATGAGTCCACCGAGCCGCTGGACACCTACATGCTGGCCGCCACCGGAGACCTCATCCGGAACATGACGACGGCGCTGGACACCTATGACGTGTCCGTCGCCTGCGAGATGCTGCGCGCCTACATGGACACGCTCACCAACTGGTACGTCCGCCGCAGCCGCACCCGGTTCTTCGAGGAAGACACCCAGGCCTTCGACGTGCTCTACACCTGCCTCGAAGCGCTCTGCCGCGTCGCTGCTCCGCTGCTGCCCCTGGTCAGCGAGGAGATCTGGCGCGGGCTGACTGGCGGCCGCTCCGTACACCTGACCGACTGGCCCGAAGCCGGTGCCTTCCCTCGGGATCCGGACCTGGTGGCCCGCATGGACCTGACCCGGAAGATCGCGTCCGTTGGTTCCTCGCTGCGCAAGGCCGCCAACCTCCGCGTACGGCTTCCGCTGTCCGAAATGACCGTGGTGGCACCGGACGCTGAAGCACTCAAGGGCCAGTTCGCGGCCATCATCGCCGATGAACTGAACCTGAAGTCCGTTCGCCTGGTTGAAGCCGGCTCCGCTGATCCGGCCGAGTTCGGGATCACGCAGAAGCTGGTCGTCAACGCCCGTGCAGCCGGACCGCGGCTGGGCAAGAACGTGCAGAGCGCCATCAAGGCCTCCAAAACGGGGGACTGGTCCGTTGCCGAGGATGGAACCGTCACTGCCGGCGGCCTGGCCCTGGAACCGCACGAGTACACCCTGGAGACCGTGGTTGAATCCGGCGAGGGCGAGTCTTCCAAGGCCGTTGCAGTCCTGCCCGGCGGCGGGTTCCTGGTCCTGAACACCGAGGTCACGCCCGAGCTGGCAGCGGAAGGCACCGCCCGCGATGCCATCCGCGCCATCCAGCAGGCCCGCCGCGACGCAGACCTGCACATCAGCGACCGCATCCGCACCACAGTGGTTACCGGAGCGCAGAGTGCGGCAGCGCTGGAAGCCAACGCAGGCCTGGTCAAGGCCGAAACCCTGACCGGAGAACTGGTGGTTGACGGCTCCGGAAACCAGGACGACTCATTCACCGTGACCGTGGAGAAGATCTGATGAGCACCGAAGACACCCCCTCGGGTTCAATTGACGGTTTCTCGGTGGAAAGCGTCTACGCCGAGCTGCTCAGCCGCGCCCCCGAAAACAAGATGGAGCCGCGTATGGCTCCGCTGTTCCGGGCCATGGAGATCCTGGGCGAGCCGAACAAGGCGTTCCCCATCATCCACATCACCGGCACCAACGGCAAAACCTCGACGGCGCGGCTGATCGAGGGCGGCCTGCGCGCCTATGGCCTGCGCACCGGTCGCTACACGAGCCCGCACCTGAGCAAGGTGACCGAGCGGATCAGCATCGACGGCGAGCCCGTTGCGGATGAGACGTTCGTGCGCATCTGGGACGAAATCCGCCCCTACCTGGCCATGGTCGACGCCGAACTGGACGCCGCCGGTGAGCCCCGCCTGACGTACTTCGAGTGCGTAACCATCCTGGCCTTCGCGGTCTTCGCGGACGAACCCGTGGATGTGGCCGTGATCGAGGTGGGCCTGGGTGGCATCACCGACGCTACGAACGTGGGGGACGGAACCGTCTCGGTGGTCACCCCCATTTCCCTGGACCACACCGAACTGCTCGGCGACGACGTCGCGGACATCGCCTTCGAGAAGGCGGGAATCATCAAGGAAAACGGCTTCCTGGTCAGCGCGGCGCAGCCGGTCGAGGCCGCCCAGGTACTCCTGGAGAAGGCCAACGAGGCAGGAGTCCCCTTCCGGTTCGAAGGCATCGAGTTCGGCGTCGAGTCCCGCACCATGGCCGTGGGCGGCCAGATGGTCACCATCAACGGACTCGCCGGACGCTACGAGGACCTGCTGGTTCCGCTGCACGGTGAACACCAGGCACAGAACGCGGCCGTCGCCGTGGCCGCACTGGAAGCCTTCATTGGGGGAGGAGCCAAGGAACTGGATGCCGACCTGCTGCGCACCGGCTTCCGGACCGTCACGTCCCCCGGACGCCTTGAAGTAGTCCGCACGGCACCGACCATCATCGTGGACGCGGCGCACAACCCGGCCGGAGCGAAGGCAAGCGCCCAGGCGGTGCTTGAATCCTTCAACCTCTCGTCCCTGGTGCTGGTCGTCGGCGTCCTGGGTGAGAAGGACGCCGTCGGCATCCTGGCTGAGCTGCGCGAAGTACTCGGTGACATTGTCTCCGGCGTCTGCCTCACCCAGTCCAGCTCTCCGCGGGCCATTCCGGCGGACGAGCTGGTGCAGGACGCGGTAGACGCAGGCTTCGCGGATGAGGATATCCAGGTTGAACCGGCTCTCGATGACGCCATCGAGTGGGCCGTAGCCAAGGCCGAGGAGAATAACGACCTCGGCGGCGGCGTCCTGGTGATTGGCTCCATCACGGTGGTCGCGGAAGCGCGCACCCTTCTCGGAAAGTAAGCACATGGCACGAATGACCAAGGCACAGCGCGAATGGCGTCCCGGCATGCCCAAGAAGCGCCGGTCCATCCGCGTAATGTTTGCTTCCACCGTCCTGAGCCTGGAGGCCTTCGTGGTGCTCTTCGGCACGCTGGCGGTGTTTGGCCTGCAGCGGGACCGGGTGGCACCGGCGGCTATCCTGGCTGGTGGAATCGTCCTGGCGGCTGCCCTGGTTCTCACCTGCGCCCTGCTGTCCAAGCCGGCCGGCCCGGCGATCGGCTGGATCCTGCAGCTGGCCATCATCGCCACCGGCTTCCTGGAACCCATGATGTTCCTGGCAGGAGCTCTGTTCGCCGGAACCTGGTGGTACGGACTCCGCGCCGGCGCCCGGTTGGACAGGGAAAACCGGCAACGGGACCGTGAACAGGCGGAATGGGAAGCTGCCCACCCGGCTGGTACGGAATCCGGCGAAGCCAGCAGCTAGGCTTAGGAACAGCTGAACCGCATTCCCACTCAACCTCCAAGGAGAAACCAAGCGTGAGCACCGAGCGCACTCTCGTCCTGATCAAGCCGGACGGCGTCAAGCGGAACCTGACCGGCGCCATCCTGGCCCGCATCGAAGCCAAGGGCTACACCCTGGCCGAGCTGAAGAAAATGGACGCCACCCGGGAACTGCTCGAAGAGCACTACGCGGAACACGTCGGCAAGCCGTTCTACGAGCCGCTGGTCGAGTTCATGCTCAGCGGTCCGATTGTCGCAGCCGTCTTCGAAGGCCAGCGTGTCATTGAAGGTTTCCGGTCCCTGGCCGGCGCAACCGAGCCCACCACGGCAGCACCCGGCACCATCCGCGGCGACTTCGGCCGCGACTGGGGCACCAAGGTGCAGCAGAACCTCGTTCACGGCTCGGATTCGCCCGAGTCCGCTGAACGCGAGATTGGCATCTGGTTCGGCAAGTAGTCCACGGATCCACGCAGTTCCTCAGGAGGCCGACACCCGCCACGGGTGCCGGCCTCCTGTACATCCGTGGTGCGCTGGCTAGGCTGGGGCGCATGGCACTCATCCACAAGGCAGACCTGAACCCGACAAAAATTGAACTGATCTCCGGCTGGCTCTCAACGGTGCCTTGGTTCACCGCTGCGGACGGCACGGGGAACCGGGCTGAGCCGCTGGCGGCGTACCGCTTCGATGACCCCGAGGGCCAGGTAGGCATGGAGACGCACATCGTGCGCAGCGGGAACCTGACCCTGCAGGTGCCGCTGACCTACCGCGCCGGGCCCCTGGAAGGCGGGGACGGATACCTGGTGGGCACCATGGAGCACTCTGTCCTGGGCCGCCGCTGGGTCTATGACGGCTGCGGGGACCCGGAGTACGTCAGGGCTTTCACTGCGGCGGTGGTCGACGGCATGGACCAGGCTCCGCTGTATGCCGAGGAGGGCGGGGTGCGCCGTGAGCTGCCGCAGTCCATGAAGCTCGAAACGAGTGGAATGCCCGACGGCGAGGAACTCGTGGAAGCACCCGAACGTGAACCGGCGGGGTGGACTGCCACCCTTATGCACCACGATGGCTGGGAGCTGTCCCTGGTCCGGGTGCTGGACCTGGGCGGACGGGCCGCGCCGCCTCCGTCGCTGGTGGGTACGTGGGAGGGCCAGCGCGAACCCGTCGTCCTCGGCTGGGGCCTGCCTCTGGGGTAGGGAACGTCCTGGCGGGAACTGGTTAGCTGCCGAGGAATGCGTTCATGAATCGGAAGAAGATCGAAGCGGCCGTCGCGACCCAGATGAGGGCCGTAATGGCCCAGGCCCATTCCGAAACGAAACGCACGAGGCCCGCCGGTGCCGGAATGACGCCGTGTGCCAGGTTACGCACCGTGGTGAAGACGAACAGTGGGATCATGGCGGTCCACACGACGATGCAGTAGATGCACAGCACATAGATGTCGAACAGTGCCTGGCTCCAGAGCCAGACCACGAACACCATGCCCAGCGTTACTCCCGCCTGTACTGCAGCCCAGTACCAGCGGCTGAAGCGTGCACCGGCGAGCATGGACATGGCAACGGTGATCATCACGGCGAAGGCCACGATGCCGATCAGGGGATTCGGGAAACCGAACAGCGAAGCCTGCCAGGTCTGAAAGACGGTTCCGCAGGAAACCCACGGGCTGATATCGCAGCTCGTAATATAGCTGGAGTCGGCGTAGACCTTCAGGCGCTCAATGACCAGGATTGCGGAGCCCAGCCAGCCGATGACCGAGGTGATGAGCACCAGCCAGGCAAACGGCTTTTGCTGAACGGAGCGGACCAGTCCTGCCTCGCCGGTCCTCCCGCCCAGATCGGCTCCGCTGGTGGTGCTGGTGGAACTGGAAGGCACGTGCTGCTCCTTTTGCCGGGTATCGGTGGTCCGATTCTATGTGTTCCAGATACCTAAATGACCTCCGTGTGAGATAATGGCTGTGGCTGGTGTCGGATCCACATTCCGTCATTGGTCCAGCGACAGGCTTCCGGTGCTGTCGGCGATGCTTCCCAAGTAGGAATGCCCATCAATCCGGATGGGGCAGGGGAATCCGCTGAACAGCCCTACCACAGCCCAAAACGCCTAGCCGTTCCGAGCAGGTAGCAGGAAAAGCGCCGCTGGTCTTGCAAGTGATGCCGCGCCCTCAAGATGGTGCGACCTTGGAAGACATTTAGACGACTTCCGGCTGGCGCAGGCTCCGATGCCCCCGCACAGCCGATACATTGCCCTCCGGGCATTGGAATGTGGCCAGTGCCGCGGGGGCCGGAGCATAGCTGTATATGAATACTGACCGCACAACAGAAGAAGCAGTCGAACCAGCCGCAGAGGTCCAGGCAGCTGACGGGCCGGGTTCGGCTGCCGTCGAGGCCACGGAGACGGACGCGCCGGCGAAGGCACCCGCGAAGCGGGCACCGCGTGCCCGCCGCAAGCCGGCAGCCGCAGAAGCAGCGGAAGTGCCGACTGCTGCGCAGGAACCGGCCCTGCTGGAAACCCCGGCGGAACAGGAGTCTGCGGAAACGGCAGCTTCCGAGCCCGCAGCGAAGCCCAAGCGCACCCGGGCTCCCCGCCGCAAGGCCGCAGCAGAGCCGAAGGCTGAAGAAACCGCCTCTGACGAAACCGCATCCGAAGGCGCGCCCGAAGAAGCTGCCACTGTATCGCCCGACGCCGAATCACCCGCCGAGGCCCCGGTTTCTGAGGCTTCCGCCGCTGAGGCGCCGGCCAAGACCGTCCGGCGCCGCCGCGCGTCGGCCAAGAAGGCTGCCCCCGAAGCTGCCGAGGCAGCTGAGGCCGCCGAAGCAGCTGCAGGCGCAGAAGGTGCCGGTAACAAGGACTCCGCACCGGAACCCGTCGCTGAAACAGCCCCCGCAGAAGCAGCCGCTGGTGCTGAAGCGGCCGAGCCCGCCCCGGCGAAGACCCGGACGCGCCGCCGCGCCTCAGCCAAGGCCGGTCCAGCCTCGGAAGCGGCCGATTCCGGCGAACCCAAGACCGAAACCGGGGAGTCCGGTCAGGACACGGTCGACGAAGAAGAAACCAAGCCCGCGCAGTCATCCGTGCTTGACCCCTTTGCCATTCCTGAATCACCCACCTCCGTGCTCTTCCACGCCCCTGACCTCACTGCCGTGCAGGCAGCCGCTGCGGCCGCAGCCGCCGAAAGCGATGAAGACGAGGCACCCGAGGACGACGGACGGGAGACGAACCGGTCCCGCCGCAGCCGTCGTCGCAGCCGCGGACGCACGCGAACTGAAGGCGAAGCAGGCGCCGACGGCGAGGAGACTGAGTCCGGTGATTCGGGCGAAGAGAACGCGGAAGGCGTGACCTCCCGCCGTCGCAGGCGCCGCCGCCGCGGAGACGCGGACCTGGAACTGACCGGCGGATCCGACGACGATCCGCCCAACACCGTCACGCGTGTCCGTGCCCCGCGTGCGCACGCAGACGCCCCGGTGAGTGACCGTGTCACCTCTGTGAAGGGCTCCACCCGCCTCGAAGCCAAAAAGCAGCGCCGCCGCGAATCCCGCGAGTCCGGCCGGCGCCGCCATGTCATCACTGAGGCCGAGTTCCTCGCCCGCCGCGAGTCAGTGGACCGGCAGATGATTGTCCGCCAGCGCGACGACAGGATCCAGATCGGCGTCCTTGAGGACGGCGTCCTGGCCGAGCACTTCGTCTCGAACACCCAGCAGGATTCGCTGATCGGCAACGTTTACGTTGGCAAGGTCCAAAACGTGCTGCCCAGCATGGAAGCTGCGTTCGTGGATATTGGCCGCGGCCGCAACGCCGTGCTCTACGCCGGTGAGGTCAACTGGGATGCGGCAGGCCTGGACGGCCAGCCGCGCCGCATCGAACTTGCCCTGAAGTCAGGTGACTCCGTCCTGGTCCAGGTCACCAAGGACCCCGTGGGTCACAAGGGCGCCCGCCTGACCAGCCAGATCTCTCTGCCCGGTCGCTACCTGGTCTATGTGCCGGGCGGTTCCATGACCGGTATCTCGCGCAAGCTTCCGGATGTGGAGCGCAACCGGCTCAAGAAGATCCTCAAGGACCACCTTCCGCAGAACGCGGGCGTCATTGTGCGCACGGCGGCTGAAGGTGCCTCTGAGGAAGAGCTGATGAATGACATCAACCGCCTCCGCGCCCAGTGGGAGAACATCGAAGCGAAGGCGAAGTCCACCAAAACCCTTCCGCCCGAACTCCTGTACGGCGAGCCGGACCTCACCATCAAGGTTGTCCGCGACGTCTTCAACGAAGACTTCTCCAAGCTCATCGTCTCCGGCGAGGAAGCCTGGGACACCATCGAGGCGTACGTCACCTATGTGGCTCCGGACCTCGTGGGACGCCTGGAGAAGTGGACCAAGGACGAGGACATCTTCGCGGCCAGCCGCATCGACGAGCAGATCGCCAAGGCGCTGGACCGCAAGGTCTTCCTGCCCTCGGGCGGTTCGCTGGTCATCGACCGCACCGAAGCCATGACCGTGGTGGACGTCAACACCGGAAAGTTCACCGGCAGCGGCGGCAACCTCGAAGAGACCGTCACCAAGAACAACCTGGAAGCGGCGGAAGAAGTGGTCCGCCAGCTGCGCCTGCGGGACATCGGCGGCATCATCGTCATCGACTTCATCGACATGGTGCTCGAAGCCAACCGGGATCTTGTGCTGCGCCGCCTGGTTGAGTGCCTTGGCAGGGACCGCACCAAGCACCAGGTTGCCGAGGTCACCTCGCTGGGCCTGGTGCAGATGACGCGCAAGCGCATGGGCACGGGCCTGCTGGAAGTCTTCGGCGAAGAGTGCGAGCACTGCGCCGGCCGCGGCGTGATCACCCACGACATCCCGGTGGAACACCGCCGCAGCACGAGTCACGCTGTCTCCGATGACAACCACTCCCAGCACCTGAAGCAGGAGAAGGCTTCCCGCGGGGAACGCAAGCGCCGGAACCGCGGAGGCAACCAGAACCAGCAGCAGAACCAGCAGCCTCCGGCGGTACCGGCGGAGCAGCCCAAGGCAGAAGAGCCGCAGGCGGAGGATGCTGAGCGCGCGGCCAAGGCGGAGGCAGCCCGCGCAGCCCTCGCGAGCATTGCGGCGGCCACCGCGGCAGCGCACGACGCCGATGCCCCGCACGCTGACCGCAGCGCTGCCGAGTCCGCTCCTTCAGCAGGCGAAGGCGGCAACGCCGGTGCCGAGGATAAGCCCCTCATCCGCGAGCCCAAGGATGACGCACCGGCGGAAGCAGGCGCCGTCCTGCGCATTCAGGGGGAGACGGTGGTGGTTCCGCGCCGCGAACGCCGCCGGCCGGTACGCCAGGACGTGCAGCTGACGCTCGAAAGCCTCACCGAGGCGTTCAACGAGGTGTCGCCGAAATCTTCCGAGCCGCAGGTCCGGAAGCCGGAAGGGGAAACTGAAGGCGCGCGCGTCCCCGCGGGCAGCGACAGCCTGAATCCCCGGGAAAACGTCTCCGGGTCCTCCGAACCGGTTTCTGCTGAACCGGCCCGCCGGCCGCGGCGGCGCCGTGCAGCACGCAGTCCGCAGGGTTCGGCTGACGCCCAGATCATTCAGGCGGGCCCCGAGGAGGCTGCGGGTGCCCAGGGAAGCAGCACCACGGCAGCTCCGGCTGCTCCGGCAGCCCCGCGCACGGAAGGTTCGGCTCCGGTGATCCTCGGCGTCGGCGTTCCGGCTTCTGACCTCTAGCAGTCAGCAAACAGTTCAGCTCCCGGCGGCACCGTCCGGGAGCTGAACTGTTTAACGGTTGTCCGCGCGCTGCCGTCCGAACGCGCGGGAGCGCCGGTCGGCCTCGGTCCGGGAGTGCTATAGAATGTTTCTAAGCGCAGTGACGTCCCCAGTTCACCCGGAGGATGGCACGCTGGACTTGCCGTGCATTTGCGGCACATGGGTCCCTTAGCGTAGCCTTGAACTTCGGTGCGAACGCCTTCTAAGCCGTTATTCGGTACAGGGCGTGACTGCATGGCGCAGGCCGGACACATTGTTGGTCCGGCGAAGTGCGCATCCAAGTATTAAACGTCGAGAGAAGTGAGTTCCCAAGTGGTGTACGCGATTGTCCGCGCTGGCGGCCGCCAAGAAAAGGTTTCCGTCGGAGACCTCGTAACCCTGGACCGCGTCCCCGGTGGAGCCGGTAGCACCTTTGAGCTGCCTGCCCTGCTTTTGGTTGATGGCGACAAGGTCACCTCTGCCGCCAAGGACCTGGCCAAGGTTACGGTTACGGCAGAAGTTATCGAAAACTTCCGGGGTCCGAAGATTGTCATCCAGAAGTTCAAGAACAAGACCGGTTACAAGAAGCGTCAGGGCTACCGCTCCTCGCTGACCAAGGTCAAGGTCACCTCCATCAACTCCTGATTCCTAACGTCGGGGACCGCTCGGTCCCGGACCGCGGGAATTGTGCCCGCACCTAGGCATCAAAGTCAGTCATAGCAAAGGCAGGATTTAGAAAATGGCACATAAGAAAGGTGCGAGCTCTACTCGCAACGGCCGCGACTCCAACGCTCAGTTCCTGGGCGTAAAGCGCTTCGGCGGCCAGGTTGTCAAGGCCGGCGAGATCATCGTTCGCCAGCGCGGCACCCACTTCCACCCCGGCGCAGGCGTTGGCCGCGGTGGCGACGACACGCTGTTCGCCCTGGAGGCAGGCGCTGTTGAGTTCGGCAGCCGTCGTGGCCGCCGCGTCGTGAACATCGTCGCAGCAGCCGAGTAATTTCGGCACACAGCTTTTCCGGTGGGGGGGGGCCGAAGGCCCCCCCCCCGGGT